>CAIOKD010000240.1 GCA_903858835.1 uncultured Verrucomicrobiota bacterium | reverse complement strand
TGCTGGCCGACGTGCTGGCGCGGCCCGCGTGCGCGGGTCACGAGGTGGTGGTGGCGCTCCTCTTTCTCTCCCCCGGCCGACACGCCGGACCTGGCGGGGACATCGCGGAAATCTGCGCCGCGTCCCCGACCCGGACGCACTGCACCGGCCTGATCGGAACCCACCCGCTCGCGATCACCGCGCTTTCCGCCACCCTGCCTCCGCCTTCGCCCTCCTCCCTTTCCTGAACCCGCCCATGAGCACTCCCTCCGCCCCCGCCACCGCCCCGCTGCACAAGAACGAGCAGTTGAAGGCCGAGAGCAATTTCCTCCGCGGCCACATCCTCCGCGACCTCGCGGATCATTCGACCGGTGGGATCACCGAGGAAAGCGCCCAGCTGACGAAATTCCACGGCATCTATGCGCAGGATGATCGCGACCAGCGCAACACCCGTCGCCGCGAGGGCCGGGAGAAGGCCTTTTCCTTCATGGCCCGGGTCCGCGTCCCCGGCGGGGTCTGCACCCCGGCCCAGTGGCTCGCCCTCGACACGCTGGCCGACGAGCGCGCCAACGGCACGCTCAAGCTCACCACCCGCCAGGCGTTCCAGTTCCACGGCATCCTCAAGGGCGATCTCTGGCGCGCGATAAACGGGATGAACCGAGCCCTGCTCGACACCCTCGCCGCCTGCGGCGACGTCAACCGCAACGTGATGTGCAACCCCAACCCAGAGCAGTCCGGGCTGCACACCGAGGTCTACCAGGTCGCCAATGCGATCAGCGCCCATCTCCTGCCCCGGTCCCGCGCCTACCACGAACTCTGGGTCGGCGATGAATTGGTCGGAGGCGGCGAACCAGAGGCGGAACCCATCTACGGGCACACCTACCTGCCGCGGAAGTTCAAGATCGGCGTGGCCGTCCCGCCCAGCAACGACGTGGACGTGTTCTCTCAAGATCTCGGCTATATCGCCATCACGGGAGCGGACGGCCGCTTGGCTGGCTTCAACGTGACGGTCGGCGGCGGCCTTGGAATGTCACATAACCAGCTGGAGACCTTCCCGCGCCTCGCCGACGTCCTCGGCTTCTGCACGCCGGAGCAGGCCGTCGCGGTGGCGGAGCACGTGGTCCATGGCGGCCGGCGCTTGGCTGAGCCGGTCCAGCAATCCGTTCCAGGCCTGGTGACCGTTGAGGATCTCCACTTCGATGCGGAGGAAATAGACCGGCACGTTGAGTTCGGCGGGACGGGGAAAGCGGACGGCATCCTTTTCCGTGGTCAGGATGAGTTCCATGTCGCGTTCGACGCAGCGCTGCATGAACCTGTCGATTTCCTTGCGGGAAAACCGGTGGTGGTCGGGGAGGCGGCGGCGGATTTCCACCCTGGCGCCGAGATTTTCCAGCGAGCGCTCGAAGTTTTCAGGCACGGCAATGCCACTGATGGCGGCGACCCATTTATCCTTGAGGAATTCGAGCGGCTGGCGCTTGCCGGTGAAGAGGTTTTCGAGATGGATCGGGCCGTGGGTGCACTCGATGATCTCGGCCGTGCGGTTGTAGCGGCGCAATCGTGAAATCAAGGTCTCGTTGGATCCCCCATTGCACTTGGTGATCAGGATGTAACCGGCCCGCCGCAGGTTGCGCGGCGGTTCGCGCAAGGTCCCGCGCGGCAGCAGGGCCTCG
>CAIOKD010000239.1 GCA_903858835.1 uncultured Verrucomicrobiota bacterium | reverse complement strand
GTAATCCTGTTCCCAGCTGTCGGGCATGCCGTCCTTGTCGGTGTCGACCGGCGGGGCGCCGATCGGACCGCCCTTGACGATGGCCTGGATGTCCTTCTGCGACAGGGCTCCCTTGAAGATGGCGAAGTCGTCGATGATGCCGTCGGGAGCGTTCTTGTCGCTGGCCGCTCCGATGAAGAGCTGGGTGAAGTCGGTGGGCAGCGGACCCACACCCTCGGTCTGCTCGGCGAGCAGCTCACCGTCGATGTAGATCTGCTTGGTCTCCTTGTTCTTGACGAAGGCGTAGTGATGCCAGGTGGTCCAATCGAACCCATCCGGGGCGGCCTGATCGAGGCGCTGGGACGGGGCGGCGCAGCAGCCGTTGCTGTCCAGGTAGATGCGGCCGTTGGACCACGGAATGTGGGCCTGGATGCCGCGACCCTGGCTGGCCGCGACGAACCAGAAGGAGGAGCTGTTGATGTTGGAGAAGTTCTTCTGCCAGAGCACGATCGACACGGCATCGTCGGCCGCGGCGAGGTTCATCGGGTTGGCGTCACCCTCGGCCTCCACCAGGATGTGGCCCCGGGAACTGTTGGCCTGCGACACGTCGAACCCGCGGCCACCGCCGGGGCGACCGCCACCGGCCTCGGTGATCTTGGCCGCGTCATTGATGGTGCCCACGTACTTGCCGTTGGTGGACTTGATGGACACGCCGTCGGATTCGACGCGCTCGAAATCCCAGTACGCGAGGACCGGGGGGGTGGATTGGGCTTGCGCCGCAACCGCGCCCAGGGTGAGGGCGGCCAGTCCGGCGAACAGCCGGGACGAGGCCTTTTTGGGGGTTTGGTTCATGATGTTGGAGTCCGTGAGTTTGACACCCCCTCCGAACCGCCCTCCTCGACACCGGATGACCGCAGGCAATCCGCCGCGGATTCAGCGCCATTCAAGAGGCTCGAACTGGGGAACTGGGAAATCCAACACCCTTCGAACCTCGACCTTCAAGCCAAATGGGACGAGAAGGGTCCATCGAGTTGTTCACAAACTGTTGACAAACCGGAACCAGGGATCATCGGCGGCGCACGCCCGCGGTGCCGGCGACGACCGAACGGGCCCCGGCCGGCCAGTCGAAGCGCTGGACACGTCCCCCGGGCCACCGGACCTCGAGGGCGGTGGGAACCCCGGGCGATGCCAGCACCGTGTCGGAGGAATCCTGCGATCGGAACCCGGAACCCTGATGGAGCTCCCGGGCCGGACCGACGCGGTCTCCCTCGACGAGACGGAGCACCGCCCCGATGCCCTCCGGATTTCCCGGCGGGCCCTCGAGGGCGATGCGAACCCCGGGCCTACCCCCGGCATTGCGGAAGATCCGCGTGATGCCGGCCTGCTGGCCCACGGCGAGGTCCGGGCGGGCGTCTCCATCGATGTCGGCGACCGCACACGCGCGCTGTTCGCCGGGCAGGCTGAATCCGGCCTCGGTCGGGGAAAGTCCGCGGAACCGACCCTGGCCATCGCCGAGCAGCACCAGGCCCGTGCCGGCATCCTGCCGCGAGGTCTCGACGTCCACGCCGAAGAAATTCTGCGCCAGAAACAAATCCTCCCGCCCGTCTCCGTCGAAATCGGCCACCGATAGACCGAAGGCCGGGGACCTCTGGGCTTCCGTGGGCAGCGGGATGGCTTCGAAAGATTTCCCCCGGTTCAGGAAGACCATCGAATCGAAGGTGTCGGCGACGAGGGACTTGGCCTTGGACATCGCGGGCCCGAGGAGCGCCTCCACCCCGAGGGCGGCGAATTCGCGGTGCGAGTGCACCCGCTCGGTCAAGGCCGGCATCGCCTGCGAGAGGGCCGACCAGGACCGCCACGGGGTCTCGCGACCGGAGGCGGGATCGCGGAAGGCCAACACCGTGAGGACCCGGCCGGGCTCGTGGAACTCGCCATACACCAACCGCACCGGTCCAGCGCTGGCGCCGGGCGCGTCGATCCGCCAGTTCCGGCCCCAGTTGGAGGCCACCAGATCCATCCGGCCGTCGCCGTCGAAGTCACCGGCGGTCACCCCGTTCCACAGCCCCTTCCAGGCGTCGAGGCCGTATTCGGAGGTCGCATCGACCCATCGGCCGCCGTCGTTGCGGAACAGGCGGAGACTGTCCCAATCGGAAGCCAGGACCAGATCGGGATCGCCATCGGCATCGATGTCGGTGAACACCGCGCCGCCGACCCGGGCCTTGTCGGTGATCACCCGGGGCGGGCCCCAGCCACCGTCGATCCCGGGCAGCAGCAGGGTCGGAGCGGTTTCCGGGTAGCGGCCCGCCCGTGCCCGGGCTCCCACCAGCAGGTCGAGGCGTCCATCGCCATCGACATCGGCCAGGGCCAGGGGCCCGGTGGAGGCGTCGTCCATGGGGATGGAGGACGTCGGGAGCGCCGGGGCGCCATTGGTGGGGGAGAAGTCGTGGAAACGCGGAGCCGGGGCCGATGCGCCCTTCGAATGCGACAGCCCGGCCATCCATCGGCCCGGGCCGGAAACGCCCCGCTGGACAAGCACGCTGACCCACTCCACAGCCGACTCGGATGGGCGCAGCGACCCGTCGGTCACGAATCCTGCGGGCCCGTCGTTGCGCAGGGCCCTGGGACGACCGTCCTCGTCGGCACTGATCAACAGGTCGGGATCGCCGTCGCGGTCCCAGTCGGCCCAGGCCAGGCCCGGCGCCTCGGTGCCCAACCGGCGCGGCAGCAGGGGTTGGCGTTGGAACTCGCCGGCATCGGGTTCCCGGGGCACCGGGTCCGGGGTCGTAACGAGGCCCTCGAAGAGGGGCCTTGGCGGCGGCGCTGCCGGGAGAGGATCGAGGGTCTCCGTCTCCGCGATCTCCACCATCTGGTTCGGCTGAAGGCCGCGCACCTCGGTGCGACGGCCGCTGCGCCAGAGGATCTCCACCGCCAATTCCTGGGCCTCGCCGGCGGCGAAGACCCTGAGGGCCTCGTCGCCGGACAGGTAGCGTCCACCGGAGATCATCTCCTGGGTCTGCGTCACGGGGCCACCGGTGACGCGGATGCGGGCGCCGATGCCGGCCGTGTTGCCGCGGGCCCCCTTCAGGCGGACGGCCAGACGCGGGGCCTGACTCCCGTTGCGGAGCAGGCGTGCCGGACCGTTGAGGACATTGACCACCCCATCGAGGTCGCCGTCGTTGTCGAGGTCGCCGAAGGCCATGCCGTGGGCGAACCCGCGCTGGTCGAACCCCCAAGCGGCTCCGACCTCCTCGAAGGTCAGGTCCCGCCGATTGCGGAGGGCCACCGACGGGGTCTCGCGCCGGGGCAGCAGTGCCAGGGCCTGCTGGCGGGACTCCGGGGTCTTCCACAGGCCCTCGCGGATGATGCGGCTCTGGGCGTCGATGTCCTGCACGTCGTGGAAATTGCCGGTCGTCAGCAGCAGGTCCTCCCAGCCATCGAGGTCCACGTCGAGGAAGGCCGCCGACCAGGTCCAGTCGGTGGCCGCCACACCGGCCATCGGGGCGATGTCGGCCCAGGTGCCGTCGCCCCGGGACAGCTGCAGGGCATTGCGCGTGACCTCGGGCCGGAACCCGGGCCGTTCCACCGGCCAACGCACGACTCCGTCGAGCGTGTCGGGACGCTGACGGGCGCGGTCCTCGCGCCGGGGGCTGAGCATCTCGGCGACGAAGAAGTCGTCATGGCCGTCGCGGTCGATGTCGGCCGCGTCCATCGACATCGAGGAGAGCGGCTGGTTGCGCAGCGCGGTCTCGGGCGCGGCCTGGAAACGCTTGCCCCGGTTGAGCCACAGGCGGTCGGGCCAATGGACGAAATCGTTGCAGACGTAGAGGTCGGGCCGACGATCGCCGTCGAGGTCGCGGAACATCACGGCGAGGCCCCAGTCGCGGGGTGGCTCGGTGAGGGCCTCGCCGCGCTCGTCGATGAAGAGGCCCACGTTCCATGGGGCCATCACCAGGTTCGTTCCGCCCCGGTTGATGTACAGGGCGTCGGGCTCGCCGCGCTCCAGGACCTCGAGGTTGCCGTTGAGGGCGGGGACCCCGAGGTAGCGGTCGCGGGGCTCGATCACGGTGGTCCCGTCGGGCTGACGTCGCTGGACGAACCGGCCCCCCTTGGGAGGATCGTGGAAGGTGTCGGTGCGGTAGTGGGTGACGTACAGGTCGAGGTCGCCGTCGCCCTCGACATCGGCCAGGGCCATGGAGGTCGCGCCGGTGTTCCGGAGCAGGCCCAGTTCGACCTCAGTGAAGCGGCCGCGGCCGTCGTTATGGAAGGCGCGGGTGCCGCCGCCGAGGCTGTTGACCAGCAGGTCGAGGTCGCCGTCGCCGTCGAGGTCGGCAAAGTTGCAGCCGGTGGAGTACTGGTTCGGGCAGGCGACGCCGGCGCGGGCCGTGATGTCCTCGAAGCGCCAGTCGCCGAGGTTGCGGTAGAGGACGTTGTCGCCCTCGAGCCGGCAGAAATACACGTCGACGCGGCCGTCGCCATCGACGTCGCCGAGCGCGACGCCCGAGCCCAGTTCCAGCAGGCGGTTGCGGGCGACCGTGGCCTCGGAAAGATGGTTGGTGAACCCGACGCCGGTCGCGGTGGGCGCCTGCAGTTCGAATCCGGTCCCCCGTCCGGCCCCGGGTCGGACCGCCGCCCGTCGATGCCCCGGCTGTGCCCGCCACTCGAGGGGGCCCTCGGCGACGCCCTGGGTGTGGACCAGCAGCAGACCGGCCACGATCGATGCGGCCCGTCTCCATGCGTCCAACCCGAGCCGATGACCAATGCAGTTCACGATTCCGGGGATTTGAGCTGGACCCTAGGACCCGCCCCCCATCGCGATCCAGAAGGAAAGAGCCCGTGAAAAAGGCCCGATCCGGGCGGAGCCAACCCCGGGGGAACGCACTCGGGAGGATTCAGCGCAGGCCCTTGCGATGGACGTCGGGGCGGAGCCCGATCTTGGAGAACGGGATCGGCGGGAACCCAGCAACCCGGACGGTCCTGCGCCGCGGATCCAGGCCCACGGCCGCTCCTTCGGTGACCACGGTGTTGCCCGTGACCGTCACCGTCGTCTCGTTCAATCCATCGAGCCAGTCGATGGGCTTGCCCCGGCCGACGATGACGTTGTGCTCGATGCGGTTGTACTTGGCCTTGGCCGGTTCGTCCTCGAGCACCGTGGCGAGGTGGGGATACCGGGTGGCATAGGGCGGGCGGTCGTAGGGCACCGCCTGCAGGCCCTGCATGAGGAAGGGGTCCTTGCCGTTGAACCAGAAGTTCGCCCATCCGGTGCCCCGGGCGTCGACGTGGATGGCCGGGTGGCAATCGATGAAGAGATTGCCGCGGAGGGTGTTGTCGCGGCCGCCGCCGATCATCGCCGCGCGACCGGCCCGCTCGAAGACGTTGCCGACGATCTCGGTGCCGCAGAAGCAGTCGTCGAGATAGATGGCCATCACGTCCACGAATCCTTCCTTCGACTGGAGTGTGGGGCCGATGTCGTGGAAGTGGTTGTGACGCAGGACCGTCCCCCGCATGGTCAGATCCCGGCCCATGTACACGGCGCCGGCGTCCCCGGTCTGGGTGCACACCCGGAAGATCTCATTGAACTCGACGACGTGGTCGTTGCCCCCCATGAGGATGGCGTTGTGGGGGGCGTCGTGCAGGCGGTTGTGCAGGGCCCGGTTGCCGACCCCCTGGATGCCGATGGCCGGCCGGTAGGTGCGGCACAGGCGGCCATGGTGGTGGATGTCGCAGTTCTCGACCGTGTGGCCGGCGGGCTCGAGGGTCTTCCGGTCGCCCCCGGACACCATCACGCCGCTCTCGCCCAGGTCGAAGAGGTCGCAGCCCACCACGCGGTGTTCGCGGCCGCCTTCGATCACGATGCCCGACTGGCCCAGGCCCCGGAAGGTGCAGCCAGCGATGGTGACCCGTTCGCCCCCTTCGACGCGGATGCCGTCGCCCCGGGAGGCCGCGAAGGCCAAGCGCTCGATGCGGACATCGCTGGCGCCGCGGACCTGCACCAGCGGAGTCTCCAGCGTGGAGACCAGGGTCTCCCCCGAATCCGGCAACCAGGCGAGCAGCTTGGCGGCCTTGCGGTCGATCCAGTATTCGCCCCGCGCATCGAGCTCCTCGACCAGATTCAGGGCGTAGAATCGCTGGCCGGTCTTGTAGCCGTAGACGCCATGCGGAGCTTCGGTGACCAACGTCTGCGAGGCCGGGTCGATGGCGCGGACCCGCTCGTGCGAATCGGCCCAGTCGTAGGTCCAATAGCCATGGACCCAGGGCTCGGCGGCGGTCGCCCATCGGGCGAGGCGGGCCGCGTCGACGGAGACTACGAACCGACCGTCCGCGGCGGAGGCGAGGCGGCTCCAGGAGTCGCCATTGGGCCAGCGGGCCAGGGTCTGGGGTCTGCCCGAGACGAAGAGTTCAGGCGGGGCCGGAGCCGGAGCCACGCCGAAGCCGCGGCGCTGGAGGGGCTTCATGGCTTCCGGGAGGCCCGCGAGGGACACTTCGTGAACCTGTCCGCGGGCCGTCTCGGGCAGACGCGGGTCGCGCGACGGAATCCACCCAGTGAGGCGGCGGGCGCCGAGAATCCGGGCCCCGGATTCTCCGCGGAAGGTCAGGCCCGAATCCCGCGCATCCAGATCCAGGGTCTGCGTGCGAACGTGATCCCCGGCGCGTACGATGACCGTGTGCCGGACCCCGGGTCGGGAGAGGGATTCCGACCGCAGTCGATCGCGCGCGATCTCGAGGGTGGCCAGGGGGTGGAAGCGGGATCCGGAATGGGCATCGTTCCCATCGGGACTCACGAAGAGTTCGTGGGCATGGCCAGCACCAGCGCCGACCAGGGTCAGCGTGGCGGCCAGGGTGTTGAGCAGGGTTTTCATGGGAGCGGGCGATGCGGTCGGGTCCAGGCCGTCGGATGGGGACCGGGCGGACCTCGGACCCTCCTTCGCGCGTGCCTGGGAACCTGCACGAAACGATGGCTCACCGCGGGCGCTCTCGACAAGCCGCCCCTGCGTCTCCAGCGTGCTTGGGCTCACCCCCCACTCCTCGCTACCAGGCCCTGTTGCTCCGCCCATGAATCGCAGACGTTTTCTCGGACAATCCACCCTGGGACTCCTCGCCGCGGCCTCCGGTTGTTCGCTGCCGACCGTGGGCGCGGGCACCCCGGAGCGCCTGTTCTTCACCTCGGCGGGCCGGACCTGCCTGATCGACTCGCAGGGGCGGGGTTTCCGCGAACTGGAGGTGTCGGCGCCCGGGCAGGTGACCTGGCAACCGACGGGGTTCCTGGAGGACGGCCGGGTGTTGTTGCTCAGCATGGAGGCCCGACGCGACGGACCCGGTCGCCCGTTCGAGGAGTACTACCACCAGACGCCGACCCATGTCTGGGCCTACGACCTCGACCGGAGGACGTTGGAGGAACTGGCCACGAAGGACCGCATGGCGCCCTTCTACGCCCCGCAACTGGTGCTGCAGGAAGGGCGGTTGCTGATGCAGGTGATCCGGACCCGCCCGGGCCAGACCTTCAACATGAGCCTCGATGGCTCCGACGCCCGAGAGTTCACCGGCCCGGACGAGGGGTTGCCCTACGGCCACAGCCTCAGCCCGGACGGACGGCGCGTGGCCTTCCACCTGGCCAGCCGCGAAGGTTACCAGATCTGGACCTGCGATACCCGGGGCGGGAACCGGGTCAAGGTGGCTGCGAAACCCGGGCATCTCTACTTCGGGCCCAGCTGGTCGCCCGACGGCCAATGGCTCGCCTTCCAGGACTGCCTCGCTCCCTCCGATCCGGGGCATGATTGGTCCGACGTCTGCGTCTGCCATCCTGATGGCAGCGGGTTCCGCTCCCTGACCGAGGGACAGGCGATGTGGTTCGCGGCGACCTACGGCTCGGCGGCCCACCGCGGCGGCGGCTCGAACGTGCCCGCCTGGACCCGGGACGGACGCATTCTGGCCCCCCTGCGCCTCCCCGGATCGCGGGTGCCCTGGGAATACCAAGCCCATCGCCCCGACACCGACCACTTCAACCGCGAGTTCCACCCCGAGCGGGCGCGCGGCGGCACCGCCATCGCTAGGATCCATCCCGGCACCGGCGCGATCGATTGGCTCACGCCGCGCACCGAGTGGGTCTGGGACTTCCGCGCCACGGAGTCGCCCGGGGGCCACGAGGTGGCCTTCTGCCGCGCCGAAACCGGGGGCGTGCCCCACCTGCGCATCGTCGATGCGCGGGCAAGGGAGTCGCGGAAAATCCACGAAGGCCTGGGCCCGGGTGGCTTGGATCATCCGAGGTGGCTGCCCCGGAAGGTTTCGTCCGCGAAGCCTTGAGCCGACCCGGCGAGCCACCGCCGTTCTCCTCTGGGCAGGACTTCGCAGTCCCGTCCCGCCCCGTCTTTGCCCACCCGCTGGTCCCTAATCGGACGCTCCCCCGACCTGTCCGACCGACGGCCTCGCCTGAAAACAACAGTGAACCTGTCCCTCTATTGCGGCGAGGCTTCCTCGACCCTGACAGAAACAGTCCCATGACCGGGACACGCGCCTCCCTTGCGGAGCCTGTCCCCAAAGGCCAACTTTGAACCTGTCACTCTATCATCCAGGGAACCGGGGCGGGTTGTGGGTTGACAGGATTAGGAACCAATGCAAACGTTTTGCAAATAAGAGGTTGGCACACCATTTCATGTATGAAACTCCATTGGATCACCACCGGAATCACCCTGGCTTTGTCGGCTCAATCGCAGACTTTCATTTCCTCGGGACATGTCGATATCGGTATCGGCTACGAAGACAAGGCCTTCGACCTGCATGTGCATCAGGAGGAACCCCTGGAACAGGAGTTCGCGCCGGGCGAGGCGGTGTTCGCCGTCGGATCCGCCGCGGCCAGCCAACCCCCGGCGGTGCCTATTCCAGTTTCTTGGGAGCGGCGGGGACACCCCTCTGGGTGCTGCCCAGTTCGCAGAATGAGCAACTCCCCTACTTGGGATTCGGCACCGAGGAGCTCACCGCCGCCGACTGGTCGGGCAATATCAGCCTGAGCCTGAAGGCGATCAGCGGTCCGGGTACCTTCTCGGTCTGGGGGGTCAGCGGGTTCGGGGCTCCCGAGCTCAAGATGTCGTCGGTCGATGGAATCAGCGCCAATGACCGACTTCTGTTGGTCCCCGGCAGCCACGGCCACTTCAACGTGGGGTTCTCGGCCCCTGGCGATTACCTGGTGACCCTGGAGGCCTCCGGCAACCACCTCATCGACGGCCTGCGCACCAGCGATCCGGCCACCTACCGTTTCCAGGTCATCCCGGAACCTTCGACCTGGGCGTTGGCCCTGACCGGAACCGGAGCCGGCCTGCTTTGGATGCGCCATCGGGGTCAGCGGCGTCCGCAGTGAATGCCTGAAACGGAGTCTCTCAAGGGGCACGATGCGCGTGAGCACTCCCGATTCACCAAGGCTGACTCGGCTTCTGGGTCTGGCTTGCGGACTTCTGATGACGGCTGCAAAGCCGGCTCTGGGAGACGATGCTCCCGCTCCATACCTGCTGACCAACGAGCACGCCGACCTGAAGGTGATCCTGGCTCCCGAAGGCACCAATCTACTGCAACTGGTGTTCCTGGATCATCTACGTTCGGTCCTTCGACCGACACAGGGGACAGTGGTCCGAGTGCCCGAGACCGCGCGCTTGACCATCCCCGAGGGCTTCGAGGGCGTGGGACCTGCTGGATCCGACCTCTGGGTCCTGCCCGCAGGCCAAGATCCGCGGATGCTCTACCTGGGTTTCAGTGCCGAGGGTCTGAAGGTACCGCCCCAAACCTTGGAACTTTTCGCACGACGCATCGACGGCCCTGCCCAGTTCGCCCTCTGGCAATTCGATGGCACCGGAGGGCTGTCGGTGACCTTCCAAAGTCGCGACGGGCTCGATGCGACCGATCGGCTCGAGCTGTCCACCGGAGCGCATCAACATCACAATCTGGGGCTTTCCAAGCCGGGTTTTACCACCGTTTGGCTCCAGGTTCGGGCCACGGTCGGGGGCACGAATGCATGGAGCCCCGAGACGCCGGTGCTCTTCGCCGTCGATCCGCTGCCAAAAGAACCCATCCGTCTAGGAATCGTCCCAGGACCGTCGAGTGAGCGATGGCAGCTGTCGGTTTCAGGAACTCCGGGGCAAGCCGTGGTCCTGGAAGAGTCCATCGACCTGATCCGCTGGATCCAACGCCCGGCTCTTACCAATGGATTTCAACCGATCCGAATCCCCATGGTCACCACTGAGGATTCGCCCACGCGGTTCTTTCGGGTCCACTCCCCATGAACGAACCGCGCACCCCTGATCTGGCGATGTCGGAAGATCGCCGACTCAAACCCATGGGATCGCCGATGCCCATCGGCCTGCGTGCAGTGAGCCCGGTGCGGTGGGGCGCAGCCCCCGTCTGATTCGTCACCTTTCACCCTCTCCCACCGGATCATGTCGACTCTTCGGACTCCATCGCGACGCTCTTTTGCAAACAGTTTGCATTGCCAGATCCCCGAGGGAATGCCCGCAGCTGGGGCATCGACGAGTCGGCGTGAGCGCCAACGGGTCCTCCAGATCCTCGAGATCCAAATGAAACGATGGGGAGCCGATGTGATGCACCCGGAGGGCAATCTGCTCGTGCGGTTCGGGATGATCCGATTCCGGGTCCCCGGACAACCGGGAAGCAGCCGCTACCGATGCCGATGGGCAGACCATTGGATCGAGCTGCACTCCACCTGCGCCGGAATCTACGGCGAGACGGGGGCCGGCATCGTGTTCCTGCGGCCGGTCGGCAAGGTCTACCTGTTCACCGGTCCGGAACCCCCACCCCCCGGCGGTGCTGCCACCTCCCATTGGGTCGTCCCACGGTCGCCCGATGAACGGGCCCGGTTTTCGAAGACTTGTGCCCTGCTGCTGGCATGGGTGGAGACCTACGAACGATGGGCCTCCGACCATCGGACCCCGCGCTCCGGGTCCGGACTGCAAGCAACAGCCAATCC
>CAIOKD010000238.1 GCA_903858835.1 uncultured Verrucomicrobiota bacterium | reverse complement strand
TTCCTGGGCCCGGACGGCCTTCACGGCCTCCGCCGACACCGGCGCCGCGGCGTGACCCCATTCGCGACGAATGTACGTCAGCGAATCGGCGATCTGGGCGTCATCCAGCGCTTCGGCCAGCGCCGGCATGTTCAGTTCGTATCGGACGCCCTTGACCGTGATGGCATCACGGAGCCCGTGCAGCACCAACCGGATCAACCGTTGTTCGGACCCGAGCACCCACTCCGAATCGACCAACGGCGGAGCCAGACCTTCCTGGCCGTTGCCATGGGGTTGGTGGCAAGCGCCGCAGATCGTGGCGTAGATCTCGCGACCCCGCTCAAAGCTCGCCTTGGCGGCCGGCGGCAGCGACTGGATGTTGGCCGCGGCCAAGGTGTCGGCACTGGCGGCCTTGCCCGGCCAGAAATAGAGCAGATCGATCTTCTGGACCCGACCGGTGATGTCGGCCTGGGTCGAACGACGGAGCGCCGCCAAGGCCTCGGGTTCGGCGGGCAGACCCGTCTGGCGGACCTTCGGTGCCGGGGCCCCTGGCGAGGCGACCGGCACGAGGCCTGCAAACCCATCGAGCAAGGCCTGCAGTTGCCAATCCGATTCCTTCAGCTTGGCGGTCAGGTTCAGCGCCGCGACGATATCGGCCGGTCGCCCCGAAACCCCGACGCAGCGCGCCAACTTGGACACCAAGGGCGCGTGTTCGCGCTTGTCGGGACCGCATTGAGCATCGCCCAGCAACTGTGTCAGGAACACCAATTCGCGTCCCTTGAGGCCGCTGATCGCCGCGTCCTGGCGCAAGGCCGTGGACGGTCCCGTCATCAGCAGGAATCGCATCGCGGCGTCCGCCGCAGGCGTGCCGATGTTGCCCAGGGAACAGAGCAGGGCGATCTGGGCTTCACCGCGGACCGAGGGAGCCCGCTGAATCATCCGTTCGACGGCGGCCTCGCGGACCGGTCCCGGCGGCAGGCTGTCGGTGATGCGGAACGCGGCCGCGCGCACCCGCGCATCGGGATCGTCGAGGGCCGCCAAGAGTCCTTCCAAGGCCACCCTCCCCTGCCCTTCGAGCGTCCACAGCGCCTGGAGCCGCACCAAGGGGGCCGCCGAATCGCGCTGCAACACCAGTTGCTGGAGGGCCTCGGTGGCCTCGGTCGTGGGATTCTCCACCAGCAACCGCTGGGCGGTGTCGCGCCAGAACCCGTTCGCGCTGGAAAGCCGGATCATCAGGTCCCGCGTCGAGGGCTTCTCGGGCAGGCGTGCCCTGCGGTCCGGCAGCTTCGCCGAGTGGACGATGCGGTAGATGCGCCCCAGGTCGGTGGGCGCTTGGAGTCCACGCGACTCGATCTGCTTTCGCAGGTAGCTCGTCAGATAGATGCGGTGCTGGATCAAGCCCCGGGCCATGTCCACCACGTAGAGCGCCCCATCGGGGCCGTTCTGGAGATTCACCGGACGGAAGCGTTCGTCGGTGGACGTCAAGAACTCGTCGGCCTCGTAGGCGTTGGTCGCCGTCAGCACCCCGTCCTGTTCGCGGAGCTTGTTGCGCCGGATCAGGTTGGCGCTCGGTTCGCACAGGAACACGTCTCCGCGGAATTCCTCGGGAAACTGGTCTCCCCGGTACACCAGCGGACCGCAGGCGGCCGTGAACTGGGCGAGCCTGCCCTCGGCGTTCAGCGTGTTGGGCTGGTAGCCCCGATTCACTCCGGGGTTCACCCGGGCCGACCAGACCTGCTGCGACTTGGCCAACTGGGCGTTGATCCCCTGGGGTGATTTCAGGTTCGGATTCCGGGTCAGGTAGTGCGCCGGCAGGAGGTCTCCACGGATCTGGTCGGAGTTCGAATTGTAGACCAGGCGCCCGACGTCGTCGTGGGTGATGCCCCACTGGCCCCGGGTCACGGTATCCTCGCGGATCCACGACGGCGGCGACCCCGCGGCGTTGCGGAACCGCACGGTGTGGTTGGCGGAGTAGATCCAGTTGTCGAGATTGCGGAGCAACCCGTTGCTGGCGTGCTCGGGGTTGGACTTGGGGCCGAGGGCGGGATCGTTCTGGGTCGCGTAGTCGGTGGCGACCAGCAGCTTCTGGTCGGCCCTGCCGTCACCGTCGG
>CAIOKD010000237.1 GCA_903858835.1 uncultured Verrucomicrobiota bacterium | reverse complement strand
GCAGGTTCAGCGGGGCTGCTTCAGACGGGCGCGCACGAGTTCCGGCAGGTACTTGGTCGGCACCGAACCATGACTGATCACCGCCTCGTGGTACCGCCCCAACTCGAAGCGGTCTCCCATCTCCCGTTCGATCTGCTGGCGCAGACGGTGATGGGCCATGCGACCCACGAAGTAGGTGCTCAACTGAGTGCTCGTCTGCTTGGCCCGGATCAGCTTCAGACGGGCCTCGCCCTCGGACTGGAATGCCCCTTTCGTCATCAGGTCCATGGCCGCCTCGTCGGTCATCCGGGTGCAATGCAGCCGATGGTCGAGGATCGCATTCACCACGGCCCGCAGGTAGAACTTGAGCTGCATCAATCGCACCCGCAGGTCGCCATCGGCATAGCCTTGGTCGAGCATCATCTGCTCGGTGTAGACCGCCCACCCCTCGACGAAGGTGCCCGACTGCAGCACGCGCCGGATCGGCGACGTGGAGCGATTGGCGTATTCCAACTGCACATAGTGGCCGGGGTAGGCCTCGTGGATCGTGAGGATCTGAAGCATGTGCTCGTTGTACTCCTCCAGGAAGCTCCGGACCCGGTCGGCTCCCCAGTCGGCGGGCGGCGGGCTGACCGCATAGAAACTCGCCGCCGACGGATCCAGGGGAGGAGCCGACTCCATGTAGGCCAACGAGTTCCCTCGCTTGAACTCCGGCATCTCGATCACCTGGCAACGGTCCGGATCGGGCAGACGCAGGATGTCCCGCGCATGGATGAACGCCTTGATGCGATCCACCGTGGCGCGTGCGTCGGAGACGAGCGCCTCGGCGGCCCCGTGCTCCCGACTCACCGCCTCGATCACCCGGGCCACCAACAGGCGACGGCCCTCGTCGTCGTCCGGCGGCAACGGCTGCCTCGGAAAGTATCGGCTCCACAACTGGCGAGAGATCACCCGAAGTTCCCCGTTCACCCGGACGAACTCCGATTCGGCATCGGCCAGCACCTGGTCGGCGCCCACACCGGCATCCAGCACCCATTCGAGTTTCTGTGAGAACCGTTTCCGACCCAGCCGCCACTCTCCGGTCGCCCGTGCCATGAGGTCCTTCTCCAGGAATTCCTGGTACCGCTTCAATCGGGCGGCCACCGGTGCCGCGGCCGCCTTCAATTCGGCGCGCTGCGGTGTCTCACCGGCCAGTTCGAACACCTCGGATTCATAGAAATGGATGGCCCCCTTGTTCTGCCGGATGCCCGTCTCGAGGATGGACTTCGGCGGATGACGGAGGGTCCGTTCGGCCTCGTCGAGGATCGCCGGGATCTTCCGCATCCGGGCGATGGCATTGCGGATGTTGGTCTCCTTCGGCAGCGTCGACTGGGCGAGCAGTGAATACACGCTATCGCTCACGTAGGCGCCGTACACCCGCGGATCGTCCTCGAAGGGCCGGGTATTGTCGTTCGACCACAACGAGGCTTCGAGGTCGTGCTTGAAGATCTCGAAATCGATCTGCCCGTCACGGCTCAGGGACCGGTAGTTCACCTCCTTGGGCAGCGCCTTCAGGCAGGCGCGGGTCTCGGCCATCCAGCGTGCCCGGGAGGCCTTCGAGACATCCTCCAACTGGTCGTCGAACCGATGGTCTCCCAATAACGTCGCCGTCGTCGGCTCCAACCGGAACGAGGCGTCCAGACGCCGCTGGTAGAACGCCCGAAGCGCCGCGTCGGCGTCGGCCCCCAAACCCGCGACCGGGGCGAATGCCCACAACACCCCGGCTGCGAGCCCCAACGTTTTCCTGATCATGCGCGGATGAAACCCGATCGACCGCCCCGAGGCCAAGCAGATCCCTGGGCTCATGCCGGACATCCTCTGCTGGATTTTCGATGCCGGCGGCGACAGGCTTGGAGGCCTCGCGATGTCCGCCACCGAATCCCCAGCCACGGTCCCGGCCCCACAGCCCGGCCCGCCCGCCAAGGAGAACCTGCTCCTGAACCTGGCGTGCAATGTGTTCCTGCCGGGACTGATCCTCTCGAAGCTGAGCCAACCCCAACGGTTGGGACCGCTCTGGGCGCTGGTGGTGGCCCTGGCGCTGCCCCTCGGATACGGACTGTGGGATTGGCTGAAACGCCGTCATTGGAACCTCTTCTCCACCCTGGGCATCGCCGGCACGCTGGCCACCGGGGGCATGGCACTGGGGAATCACCTCGGATGGTGGCAGGCCACGGCCCTGTGGTTCGCGATCAAGGAGGCGGCGATTCCGCTGATCATCGGGCTGAGCATCCCGCTCACCCTGAAATCGGAGACCCCGCTGGTGAAGACCCTGCTCTACAACGACCAGGTGCTGGAGACCGCCAAGGTCGCCGAGGCGCTCCGGCACCGGAATGCCGAGGGGGCGTTCGAGCGGTTGCTTCGGGAATCCTCGTGGCTGTTGTCGGCTTCGTTCCTCCTGAGTTCGGCGCTGAATTTCTTCCTCGCCCTGTGGCTCCTGAAGGCGGCCCCGAATTCCCCCGAATGGAATGAACAACTCGGCCGGATGAATTGGTTGAGCTGGCCGGTCATCGTCGTTCCCAGCATGGGCATGACGATCTGGGCGCTGTTCCGCCTGCTCAACGGCATCCAACGGCTGACCGGACTGCCCCCGGAACACCTGTTCCGAGGGCAGCACCCGCCGAAGGCCTCCTGACCTTCAGCCCGCGGCGGCCTCGCCGGCGCTGAACTCCAGGTCGCCGGCGGCATCGGCCGAGACGCTGACCGTATCGCGCGGCTTGAAATCGCCCGCCAGGAGCCGCTGGGCCAACGGATTGAGCAACAGGTCCTGGATCGCCCGTTTGAGCGGACGGGCTCCGAACTGCGGATCGTAGCCCTCCTCGGCCAAGCGCTTGCGGGCCGAGTCGGTCACCTGCAGGTGGATCTGCTGCCCCGCCACCCGCCGGATCACCTGGTCCAACTGGATGTCCACGATGCGCCCCAGGTGGGACTCGTCGAGGCTGTGGAAGAGGATGGTGTCATCCACCCGGTTCAGGAACTCCGGCCGGAAATGGCGCCGCAACTCGGCCAATACCTTATCCTCCATGCCCTGGCGGGCCGTCGGGGTGTTCTTCGCATCCAGGAAGTACTCCTGGATGATCGCGGAGCCGATGTTGGAGGTCAGGATCACCACCGTGTTCTTGAAGTCCACGGTCCGGCCCTGGCCATCGGTGAGCCGCCCGTCATCCAGCACCTGCAGCAGCAGGTTGAACACATCGTGATGGGCCTTCTCGATCTCGTCGAAGAGCACCACCGAATAGGGCCGTCGACGCACCGCCTCGCTCAACTGGCCGCCCTCCTCGTAGCCGACGTATCCCGGAGGTGCGCCCACCAAGCGGGCCACGGCGTGCTTCTCCATGTACTCGGACATGTCGATGCGCACCATCGCCTGATCGTCATCGAAGAGGAACTCGGCCAAGGCACGCGCCAGCTCGGTCTTTCCGACACCGGTCGGGCCCAGGAAGATGAAGGAACCGATGGGTCGGCCAGGATCACCCAGGCCCGAGCGGGCCCGGCGGACGGCGTCGGCCACGGCCTTCACCGCCTCGGATTGACCAACCACCCGGGCTGCGAGGCGCTCCTCCATGCGGACCAGCTTGGCCCGCTCGCCCTCCATCATCCGCTGCACGGGGATGCCCGTCCACGCGGCCACCACCTTGGCGATGTCCTCCTCGGTCACCTCCTGGCGCAGCAGGGCCACCGGGCCGCCCTCCTTCGGGGCCTGTTTTTCGACCGCCGACAACTTCTGCTCCAGGCCGGGAATGCGCCCGTATTGAATCTCCGCGGCCTTGTTCAGATCGCCCTTGCGACGCGCCTGGTCGAGTTCCTGGCGTGCCTGCTCCAGTTGGCTCTGCAGAAGGCTCACCGCATGGATGGCGGCCTTCTCATTCTGCCACTGCGCCGACAGCGCCCCGGACTTCTCCTTCAGGTTGGCCAGTTCGGCATCGAGCTTCTGAAGGCGCTCCCGGCTGGCCTCGTCCTTCTCCTTGGCCAACGACGTGCGCTCGATCTGGTACTGGAGGATCTGCCGATCCAACCGATCCAACTCGGTGGGCTTGGAATCGAGCTCCATCTTGAGGCGCGAGGCCGACTCGTCGACCAGGTCCACCGCCTTGTCGGGCAGGAACCGGTCGCTGATGTAGCGGTGCGAGAGAGTCGCTGCGGCTACCAGCGCGCTGTCTTGGATGCGCACGCCATGGTGGGTTTCATAGCGCTCCTTGAGGCCGCGCAGGATCGCGATGGTGCTCTCCACCGAGGGCTCGGGCACCTGCACCGGTTGGAAGCGCCGCTCCAGGGCCGGATCCTTCTCGATGTGCTTGCGGTACTCGTCGAGCGTGGTGGCGCCGATGCAGCGCAGTTCGCCGCGGGCCAACTGGGGCTTGAGCATGTTGGCCGCGTCGGCCGCGCCTTCCGAAGCCCCGGCGCCCACGATGGTGTGCAACTCGTCGATGAAGAGGATGATCCGCCCTTCGGCCGACGTGACCTCCTTGAGGAAAGCCTTGAGGCGGTCCTCGAACTCGCCGCGGTACTTGGCACCCGCGATCATCGCACCGATGTCCAGGGCGATGACCCGGCGGTTCTTGAGCGACTCCGGCACGTCGCCATCGACGATGCGCTTGGCGAGACCCTCGACGATGGCCGTCTTGCCCACGCCAGGCTCGCCGATGAGCACCGGGTTGTTCTTGGTGCGCCGCGTCAGCACCTGCATCACGCGGCGGATCTCGTCATCGCGACCGATCACCGGGTCGATCTTGCCCTTGCGGGCCAGCGCGGTGAGGTCTTTGCCGTACTTCTCCAGCGCCTGGAATTTGTCCTCCGGATTGGCGTCGGAAACCCGCTGGTTGCCGCGGACCGCGGTCAGCGCCTGGAGGACCGCCTCGCGCTTGAGCCCCAGGCGATCGGCGATGCGTCGGAAACTGTCGCCGCCCTTCTCGAGCAACCCGAGCAGCAGGTGCTCGGTGGACACATAATCGTCCTTGAGGGCCTTGGCCTCCGCCACCGCCGCCTTCAGGGCCGCCTGCAAATCGTTCGAAGGATAGGCATCGGCCCCGCCCTGCACGGTCGGTCGACGGGTCAATTCGGCCTCGAGATCCCGGACCCACCGAGCCGGATCGACCCCGGCCTTTTCCAGCAGCGGCGGCACGATGCCGTCGGTCTGGGTCACCAGAGCCAGCGCCAAGTGCTCGCTGTCGAACGCCGCATGGGAGCGCTCCTGGGCAGTGGCCTGGGCGGTTTGGATGGCCTGCTGTGCCTTCTGGGTCAGTTTGTCGAGTGTCATGCCCGGGCGTCCTGCATCGACCATGCCATCCCAAAACCGCGGGCCCCCGAAACGAATCGGGCCCGAACGGGGCATTCACCCCGATTCCGGCCCCGGATCCGCGACAGGGCGGGACATCCCGACCCAGTGGACCGGGCGGGCTGTCCCAGCCTTCAGATCACTGCTGCGGACCGTAGCCCGCGGCCGGGCTGCCATCGTCCTGCAGCTTGCCCGTGGCCCACAGCGTGCCCCGGGTGATCAGGTCGAGATAGACCGGATCGGACATGGTGTGATTGTAGTGCCCCATGGTCGTGCCGAACACCCGGGCCTTGCCGTACTGGTGCACCCAGACATTGGCCTCGCCCTTCTTGGTCTCGTGGCTGTAGCCCACGGCCAGCGGCGTCGCTTCCTTCTCCACCTTCTCGATGATGTAGAGCTCCTCCTTCGGCGTCTGCCAGACCGCCGGGAAGCCCTTCATCACCGGATGTTCCGGCTTCACGTTGGTCATCGGATAGGCGAAGTGCGAACCGTGGGAACGGCTGGTCACGCCCACGAAGCGGAACCACTCGTTGGTCGGCGCCCGGTAGCAATGCATCGCACAGTGGATCACCACCGCCGGAGTGCCGGCACGATGCGGGGCCACGATGCCCTCCAGCCAGGCCGGATCCTTCTCGTCGGCATAGCACTCGTTGTGCAGCACCACATCGTAACCCGAAGCCCAGTCGGCCTTCTGGTAGGCGCTGACCTTGTGCTGGGTGCCGTCGGCACCCTTGTCGCGCACCAGCGTGAACTCCACGTTGGCCCGCTTGGAGATCCCCTGCATCAGCGTAACCGCCTGTGCATCGTACTCGTGACAGCAACCGCCGGTGATCAGCAGCGCACGCAACGGACGCGGACGGGCCCCACCCTTGCGCTCATAGCGAGCCAGCAGGATGCCACCACCATCGCCCACCTTGAACGCCTTCGGCAGGTCGGCTGAATCCAGGGAATAGCAGGCCCGGAACCCGGTCGCCGTCTTCTCCACGATCGCCCGAACCCCTCGGCCCACGTTCTGACCTTCCTCTTCGACCACCGTCATCACCGGCGGCGTGGCCGAGAAATCCATGCTGAACTTGCCCTTGGCCACACTCTGACCCGCGGCCTCCAGCGTGTACTTGCCCCCGGAGATCGCGAACACCAGCGACTTGCGGGTTTCTTCCGGCAAGGGCCCCTGCTCCGTCTCCAACTCGGCCACGGTCCAAGAACCGTCGAAATCGATGGCGGGTGCTGCAGCGCGAAGCCACAGGGCGGAAAACAACAGGAACAATCGAGACAGCGTCTTCATGGGAAACGTGCGCGAGGCTGAACCGGGAATCGCCCCCGGCCAAGCCGCATTTGCCGCATTTGCCGGATTGAAAGTACCGGTAACGCGCTGTGCTCCCCGAACCACCCTGCGGCAGCGGGTCCGGTCCGGAGTGAGCACTGGAACGTCGACATCCTGTTCCCCCTCGCGCGCCAGCGCGAACGTCTCGCTGGCCCCAACGTTCCCTGCGAACGCAGGACTGGTCCCGCGGAGCCTCACCCGAGACTGACCCCACCCCCGGGGAAACACCTTTGCAGACTCCAGACTGTGTTACTATGCGGGACCGCGTTGGCGTGCTTCAGGCCGCCACCTGCAACGAAGAACCGCCGTTGACCAGGTAGAGGGCCGCCATACGGACCGCCAGGCCATGGGTCACCTGCTCCAGGATGACCGATTGCGGACCATCGGCGATGCTGCTGGCGATCTCTACGCCCCGGTTGATCGGCCCCGGATGCATGATCAACGCATCGGGCTTCACCCGCGCCATCCGGGCGGGATTCAGACCGAACAACGCCGCGTACTCGCCCGTGCTGGGGAACATCGAAGCCCGCTGACGCTCATGCTGGATCCGCAACAGATTGATCACGTCGGCATCGCGCAGCGCCTCCTCCACGTTCCAAGTCACCCGCACATTGGGAGCGAACGACTCGAACGTCTTGGGCACCAACGTCGGCGGACCACACAGGGTCACCTTGGCCCCCAGCTTGGTCAGCGCCCAAATATTCGAACGCGCCACCCGGCTGTAGAGGATGTCCCCCAGGATCGTCACGTTCAGCCCCTCCACCCGCCCCTTCTTCTCCCGGATGGTGAAGACGTCGAGAAGCCCCTGGGTCGGGTGCTCATGAGCGCCGTCGCCGGCATTCAGGACATGGGCCCCGAGGAATCGCGCCAGGAAATGGGGCGCCCCGCTCGCCCCATGCCGCAGGATGATGATGTCGGCATTGAGGGCCTCGAGGTTCCGGGCCGTGTCCTTGAGCGTCTCGCCCTTCTTGAGCGAACTGGCCTCCGCCGAGAAATTGATCACGTCGGCGCTCAGGCGCAGAGCGGCCAGCTCGAAGCTGATGCGCGTGCGGGTGCTCGGCTCGACGAACAGGTTGACCACCGTCTTGCCGCGAAGGGCCGGCACCTTCTTGATCGAGCGCTCCCCCACGGCCTTGAACTCCCGGGCCGTGTCCAGCAGATGGACAATCTCGTCGGCAGAAAGGCTCTGCAGGTCGAGCAGGTGCTTGCGATTCCAGGTCATGATCAGGTGCGCATCGCCGCGGGGGCCACGGAGGCCGGCATGGCCGAGGTCTCGCGGACGAAGACGCCGTCATCTTCGTCCCGATCGGTGCAACGGACCAGCACCGACTGCTGCAGCGACGTCGTCACCTCACGCCCCACCACATCGGGGCGGATGGGCAACTGCCGATGACCGCGATCGATCACCACGGCCAGTTGCACCCGGCTCGGCCGCCCGAACTCGTGGAGCGCGTCCATCGCCGCACGGATCGTCCGACCCGTGAAGAAGACATCATCGACCAGCACCACCGTCTTGCCTTGGATGTCGAAGGGGATCTCCGTCGGGTGCACGATCGGTGCCGCCCGCTGGTTCAGGTCGTCCCGGTAGAAGGTCACGTCGAGCGATCCGCAGGGCACCGAATGGCCCAGCAGACGCGACAACTCAGAAGCCAACCGCCGGGCCACCGGCACCCCACCCCGCTGGATGCCCACGAGCACCAAGGCGCCGGGCTCGGGATTGGATGTGGCGATCTCCTGCGCCATGCGGGTCAGGGTGAGCCGCAGCGCCGACGCGTCGAGGAGCGGGGAATTCATGCGGATGCGATGGGCCGAGGCACGCCTTGGACCCTGGGACCGGATCGTTCGGGACGGACCTGAAAACCCGGCCGGATCAGATGGGGGATCCGGACGTGCGGGAACGCCTCCAACTGGCGCGGTGCTTGGTGATCCAGTCCACGAGGGCCGCCTCGAATCCAATGTCGTGGCCCGCCTTCTCCGACTCGATCCACTTGTGCTTCAGGATCTCCTCCTTCTCGGCGAGGAACTCGCGGTACAGCGAGGAGCGCTGGAGCATGCCGGTTTCCGTTCCGGACGTTGTTAGGGAGTGCGTCATGTTACGGATGGGTGACCTGCGGGAAAAAAGTATCGGATTTCCCCTCTCTGGAAAAGCGGTTTTCCTCACACCGCTCATGGCATCCAGAGTAGCTTTTCGACCGTTGAAACAAACCCTCACGCTGATCGGGCTTTTGGCAAGCCTCTGGGCGGGCTGTTCCCTCCATCACAACCCTACGGGCTCGACCCGGCAAACCCTGCCACTGACGGTGGCCGAGTCCTGGGCCCTCACGCCACCGGTCGCCCGCTTCGACGCCTCGGCCTTGGTCCGTCTGCCCGACGGCCGCCTGTTGACGGTGAACGACAAGGAGACCGGGCTCTTCGAGATCCGCTTTCCCGAGTCGGGCAGCGAGGCGGTGCTGGTCCCCTACGCGGGACTGCCACCGGCCCTGTTCGATCCCCTCACCCCGGGCCGCGACCTGCCCTGGGATGTCGAGGGCATCGGCATCGACAGCGGTGGGGCCCTGTACCTCTGCGAAGAGCATCTCCGTTGGATCCTCCGCCAACCGGCCCCGGGGAAACCCCTCGAGCGATTGCCCATCGACTGGGCGCCGGTATCCCGCTGGTTCAGCAAGACCGACCGGAACGCCTCCTTCGAGGGTGTCGCCGTCGGCGACCGGTTCCTCTATGTGGCCAACGAACGCGACACCGGGCGCATCCTCGAGGTCGATCGCAAGACCCTCAAAGTCGTGGGTGATTTCCAGGCCCGGCCTCCCGGGGCTTCCGGCGACGACATCCACTACACCGACCTCTGTTGGTTCGACGGGGAACTGTGGGCCCTGTGCCGAGAGCACCGACGCGTCCTCTGCATCGACCCGAAGACCCATGCGGTGCGCCTGTGCTTCAGCTATTTCCCCATCGAGATGGATCCGAAGTACGCCTACCAACACCTGCTGCCTTACGGCTTCTTCGAGGGACTCAGCGTGGATGCCGACAATGTCTGGTTGCTGGTGGACAACAACGGCTACCCGCGCAAATCCAACCCGCAGGATGCCCGCCCGTTGCTCTTACGGTGCCCCAGGCCCGATCGATCCCAGCGAAGACACTGATCCCAACGGCATCCCGCCCGATCAGACCCCACCGAAACGGCGGTGCCGCCGAGCGTATTCCTCCAGCGCCTCGCACAGGTGCGCCTTACGGAACTCCGGCCACAACGTCTGGGTGATCACGAACTCCGCGTAGCTCAACTGCCACAGCAGGAAGTTGCTGATGCGCATCTCTCCGCTGGTGCGGATCATCAGATCGGGGTCGGGCCAATGGCGGGTGTAGAGGTGCTCGGATACCACCCGCTCATTGATCTCGGCCGGGTCCAACGCCCCGGACTTCACCTTCTCGGCGATGGCCCGCGTGGCTTCGATGAGCTCGGTGCGGCCTCCGTAGCTCAGGGCCAGGATCAACGTCAGGCCGTTGTTCTTGGCCAGGGCGGCGCGCGTCTTGGCCAATTGCTCCTGCACCGCTTCCGGAAGCCGCCAGATCTGGCCGATGGCCTCGAGACGGACATTGTTCCGGTTCAGCTCCCCGATCTCGTTCTTCAGGAAGCGGGCCAGATACTTCATGAGGGTATCGACCTCATCCTTCGGCCGGTTCCAATTCTCCACCGAGAAGGCGTAGAGCGTGAGGTACTTGATGCCCAACTCACCGGCCGAGCGGACGATGTTGCGCACCGACTCCACGCCGTTGCGGTGCCCCTCCACCCGCGGCAACCCCCGCTGCTTGGCCCACCGACCGTTGCCATCCATGATGACGGCAACGTGCGTCGGCAGATTGGCCTGGGCCGCCGCGGACAGCTTGGGCTCGGCGCTCACGGAGGATTCCTCAAACGAACAGGGTCTGGGCCCGGGCCGGTCCGACGCTGGCGATGGTCAAACGGGCTCCGGTCATCTGCGAGATGGCCAGCAGGTAATTGCGGCAATTCACCGGCAGGTCCTCCCAGCGGGTGGCCTGCTCGGTGGAGACCTCCCAACCGGGGAAGGTCTCGTACACCGGCTCGCACCGGGCCAGGATCTCGTGGTCGGCCGGGAAATGGCGCAAGGTCTGACCGTCGGCGCGATAGGCCACGCAGACCTTCAGGGTCTTCAGGGAGTCGAGGCCGTCGATGTTGGTGATGGCCAGTTCATCGATGCCGTTGACCATGGTGGCATGGCGGGTGGCCACGGCGTCGAACCAACCGCAGCGGCGGGCGCGGCCCGTGGTGGAGCCGAACTCGCGGCCCATGCCATGCAGCAGGTCGCTCACCTCGGCGCTCTCGGTCGGCAGCGGGCCGCCACCCACGCGCGTGGTGTAGGCCTTGAGCACACCGATGACCTTGTCCATCCGGTTCGGCGGCACTCCCGAACCCGTGCAGGCGCCGCCCGACGTGGTGTTCGACGAGGTCACGAACGGATAGGTGCCGTGGTCGATGTCGAGGAAGGTACCCTGAGCACCCTCGAACAGGATGTTTCCACCCCGCTGGGTCACCTCGTGCAGGTAAACCACCGTGTTGATGACGAACGGACGCAGGCGATCGGCAGCGGCGGTGTACTCGGCCAGCACCTGATCGTAATCGAGCGGGGTGCCTCCGAGGGACTGGATCACGGCGTTGTTCTCGGCCAGGCGCGCGCGCAACTGCACCGGGAACCGATGACGGTGGATCAGGTCCAGAACCCGGAAGCCGACACGGGCCACCTTGTCGCCATAGGTGGGGCCGATGCCGCGCTTGGTGGTGCCGATCTTGTTGTCACCCTTCTGCGCCTCACGGGCGCCATCGAGCTCGCGGTGCCACGGGAAGACGACGTGTGCCGTCTCCGAGATGCGGAAATTGTCGGGCGTGACCGAGACTCCCAGCTTGGCAAGGCCATCGAGCTCCTTGACCAGGCCCACGGGATCCATGACCACGCCGTTGCCGATCACGCAAACCTTGTTCGGCCGCAGGATGCCGCTCGGGATCAGGTGCAGGACGTACTTGTCCTTGCCCACGAAGACCGTGTGGCCCGCGTTGTTGCCGCCCTGGGTGCGGACCACCACCTCCGATTGCTCGGTGAGCACGTCGATGATCTTGCCCTTGCCTTCGTCGCCCCACTGGGCGCCGACGAGAATCACGTTTGCCATGGATGAACGCCCATCGTGAACAGCAAAAGGCCCCGACTGAAGTCACGTCAGGGCCCGCATTCCGATGACAGCCTCACCAGACTAGGGTGGGGATTCCCCGGGGTCAACGTCGCAGGATCGCCGTCGATGGAGCCTTGGATCCGTCACCATCGCCCCGGGAAACGGGCGGTCGCCGGAAAGCCTCAAGCGGCCACGGCCCCGTCTTCACCGTCACCTCCGGCATGCCGGATGTCCCGGGCCTCGTAGAGGTACACGGATTCTTCGGCGATGTTCTTGGCATGGTCGGCGATACGTTCGAGAGCCTTGCTGATGGTCATGAGGTGCAAACATCGAACCACGACGCCCGGCTCGCGGGTCATCCACTCGGTCAACTCGCGTCGCAGGGATCGATTCAGCGCGTCGACCGCCTTGTCGCGCGGAATCACCGCCCGGGCCCGGAGGGTGTCTCCATGGACGAAGGCGTCGAGGGCGTCCCGCAGCATCTCGGTCGCCAGGCGGGACATCGCAGGAATGTCTTCGTACGCCTTGAGCTGAGGCTCGCGACCCAGCTCTAGGGCGCGCCGGGCGATGGTCGTCGATTCGTCCCCGATCCGTTCGAGGTCCCGCGTGATTTTGATGACCACGGTGATGAGCCTCAACTGCCCCGCCAGAGGGGCCTTGGTCAGCAGCGCAATCGCGGCGGCGTCGAGTTCCTTCTCGAGCTGGTCCAGCGGTTCGTCACCGGCGGCCACGCCGCGGGCCAGTTCGTCATCCCGCTCCACCAGCGCGCGGACGGAACGGACAACCAGTCCCTCAGCCATGGACGCCATGCGAAGCAGCAGGTCCTTGAGGTGCGTGATCTCTGAATCCAATGGTGTCACCGACCCCGATTGGGCCGTGGGAGTCCCCGTTTGGAAACGACGGAATCACCGGAATAGCCTCGGGTTCGCGGGGATGCCCAGGGCGGGATGACTCAAGCAAAGCGACCGGTCAGGTAGCGCTCGGTGCGTGGATCACGCGGATGGGAGAAGAGCCGGGCGGTGTCGTCGATCTCGACCAACTCGCCCTGGTCGAGGAAGGCCGTCTGGTCGGACAACCGGGCCGCCAACCGGGGATCACGGGTGGCGATGAGCACCGTGTGGTCGGCCCGGAGCCCACGGATCACGTCTTCGATGCGGGCCGAAGAAACCGGGTCGAGGGCCCCGGATGGTTCGTCGAGGAGCAGCACCGCGGGTCCGACGGCCAAGGCACGGGCGATGCACAAGCGCCGAGCCTGTTCCTCCGAAAGTCGGAGCGCGGTATCTCCCAAACGATCCCGGACCTCGTTCCACAGGCCGACCCTCCGGAGTGCGGCGACGACCCTCTCCTCAATCTCGGATCCGGGGCACCCCGCCAGGCGCAGGCCGAAGGCGACATTTTCGGAGACCGAGAGCGGGAACGGCACCGCATCCTGGAGGATCAGGCCGACCCGTCGGCGAAGCCATGGCAGATCGATCCCGACATCCAGCACGTCGATGCCACTCACCCGGCAGGATCCGCTCGTGCGGGCCCCGGGAATCAGGTCGTTCATCCGATTGAGGCTTCGCAGCAACGCCGACTTGCCCGCCCCCCCGGATCCGAGGATCGCGGTGATGCCCGCCTCTCGGGCGGTGAACGACACCGACTGCAAGGCGCGGACCGACCCGTAACCGACGCACAGGTCCCGGATCTCGATGCGGACAGGAGTCTGGAAAACCTCGGGATTCACCATGTCATAGGCGCTCCCTGCCCCTTGGAGACCGGCGACCGGCGGAGGAGAGCGGCGACAGCATTCAACATCAGGGCCCCGAAGACGAGAACCCAAAGGGCGACCCTCAGGAACGGTCGCCCCACCCCGGCTTCGGCGGGGGCCATCGACTGCATGAAGGCCTCGAAGGCTAGGTCCGGGAAGGGCGCGTTCAGGGCTGTGACCGCCGAGGGCGCGATCACGGCCCCGGTGAAGAGCAGCGGTGCCACTTCGCCGGCGGCTTTCCCGAGGGCCCGCAGGATGCCGGCAGCCATGCCCGGCAGCGCGTTCGGAAGCACCACCCGCAGGAGGACCTGCCAACGGGTGGCGCCGAGGGCGACGGCCGCGGACCGCAGCGTCCGGGGCACCGAACGTAGCGCTTCCTCGGAGGTCTCGACCACCACCGGCAGGGACATCCAGGCCAGGGTCACTGAGGCCCACACCAGAGCGGGCCTGCCCCAAACCCCAACCTGAGGATCTCCGGCAAACCGATCCAGGGCACCACCCACCACGCCGACCAGGAAGCCGAGCCCCACCATGCCAAACACCACGCCGGGCACCGCGGCGAGCGCATGGATTCCGGCGCGCAGGACCCGCGGCGCCCACGCCTCCGGCTGCGCGTACTCGGCCAGGTAGACGGCGGTGAGAACACCCGCGGGCACTAGCACCAGGGACATGAGGACGGTTCGGGCGGCCGTCCCGAGCAGGAGGGGCAACAGACGCTGCTGGTGCAACATCGCAGGATCGCCCCCCCCACCCGCCGCGGGCTGGCCGATGATTTCCGGCAGGTGCGGCACCGCCACCGCACCGAGCAGCAGCATCAGGCCGATCCCGAGGGCGGCCAACGCCAGGGCCACCATTCCTGTGATGCCTCCGAAGCACCGATCGACGCGACGCCGGTTCATGGCCTCTCCTCCCGCCGCAGCGCGGCATTGCGTTGGCGTAGGCGGCGAGCCACGCCGTAGAGGCCCAGACTCAACAGCAGCAGGTAGGCGCCTTGTTGGAAGGCCTCGCGGTGATGGGGCCCACCCCACTCGACCGCCCACGCCACTGGCACGATGGGCAGCGCATCCCAGGAGCCCGGGCCCGCTCCGGCGACGTTGCCGCCGACCATCATCACGATCACGGTCTCGCCGAGGGCCTGCACCAGGCCCAGCAGCACGGCCGCCACGATCCCCGGCGCCGCGACCGGCAGCACCACCGTTCGCACGGCTTCCCAACGGGTGGCTCCCAGGGCCACGGCCGAGCGCACCCAGGCACTGGGCACCGCACTCAGGCAGTCCTCGGCGATCGAAAAAATCCCGGGAAGGATGGCCAGGCCGACCGCGATGCCGGCCACGGCCGAGTGGAGGGTGATCTGCACCCCGAAGATCGGCTGGAGCAGTGGCACCAGCACGGTCAGCGCGAGGAATCCCAACGCCACGGAGGGCACTCCAGCGAAGACGGAGAGGGTCGGTTTCAGCCAAGCCCGCCGTCGCGGTGACGCCGCCTGGGACACATACAACGCCGCGGCAAGGGCCAAGGGAACGGCCACCAGGAGGGCGATCGCGGTGATCTTCAAGGATGCCCACCACCAGGCCCCCGATCGGAATCCCGGGCTATTTCCCGGGGTTTCACCCAGACCCACGGCAACGGGGGGCTTTTGACCGACACGGGGCTGGATCAGTGAACTTCCATCAGACTCCGGCAACGGTCTGCCAGGCGCTACGGGCATCCGCAGGCCATGGCCCGGGTCAGCGCCTCCTCGGAAGACCTCACGCGCAGGGCCTCCCCAGCGCGGGAAACCCGCTTCCAACACCAGGAACAGGAACACGCAGGCCATGGCACACCCGACCCCTCCCGCGGCCAGAGTGATCCCCCGGGTGGCCCAGTCATCCTGCATCGCGGATCGTCGGCGGAAGGCCGCCGACTCCAGGAATCGAGGGAGGGGCTTCTGAGGGAGCGGATTCATACGAATCGGGCGCTGGAAGGCTTAGGCTCGGCCCTCGGGGCGCGCTTGAAAAGCATCGACGCAAAAAGAATGCCCGGGCCGGGCGGGGTCCCGCGCTCCACCCCTTGGCACTCCGGCCAAAGCAGCCCAGAGTCCGCCGGCATGTTTCCAACCACACGAAGCCTCGACGCGATGACCTGGGTGCCCGGCCCCTATCCGGGCGTCGAATTGGCGATCCTGGAGAAGGATGCCGCCACCGGGGGCGTGACCGTCTTGAGGCGGTTCCACGCCGGCGTCACTGTTCCCGCCCACACCCATCCGGCCGCTGACGAATGGGTGTGCGTGATTTCCGGGGAATGGGTCGAGGATGGCCAGACCTTCGGTCCCGGTTCGATCCTTGAGGCACCCCGCGGCGTCCGCCATGGCCCCCATCATGCCCGGACCGAGGTGCTGTCACTGACCCGCTTCAATGGTCCCCTGACCGTCTCGCCGTGAGCCGCAAAAGCCCCCAAATCGCCGCCCTCCTGGCCGACATGGACGCCGAGGGACTGCCCCCGCACTACGCGGGTTTTTTTCGTTGTTTCAACCGGGGGCTCTTTTTCGAGGCCCATGACGTCCTCGAGGAATTGTGGCTCTCGGAGGGCAAGGCGGGTCCGAATTACAGCTTCTACAAGGGCCTGATCCAATGGGCCGGAGCCTTCGTTCACCTGCAGAAAGGCCGACTCCGCCCCGCGGTGGCTCTCTTCGACCTCGCCGCGGCCAACCTCAAACGCTATCCGGGCGTCCACCAGCGACTCAACCTGCGGGCATCGCTGGCCGACATCCAATCCTGGCGGGCCGACCTGGAGTCGTCGGGGTTTCAACGGAACCCCTGGATGCATCGCCCGCCGCCTCAGGTCCGGCTCCTGCCCCCCGACCCTCCCTGACCCGGCAAGGGTTCAGGCCTTCGTGCGGATCGATTTCCAGGGCTCTTCCCCGCTCACATCGACCATGAAGGGCCCCTGCGACTTCGCCGGCGAAAGGATCGCAAGGATCACCGCGTCGGCCCCGGTCGGATTGAAGGTGGCGTGCACCACCCCGGCCGGGATGTGTGCCACCTCCCCGGGTTGGAGCATCCGTTTCTCGGTCTCGACCCACTGCTCCACCTGCCCCTCGAGCACGTAGATGATCTCCTCCAATTCCGGATGGGTGTGGAACGGATGCCCCTCCCCGGCCGGCAGGACGGCCCGGCACAACTGCAGGTCCTTGGCATCGGCGATCTCCGGCCGACACAACCAGTAATTGGTGCGCCCCTTGAAATCCTCCTTGAGAGCCTCGGCAGTGGTGATGAATCGGCGGGAAGGCGGGACGGATGGGCTCATGGCGTGGATCGGCGCCCCCGACCTCCGGGGACGGGCCAAAACTACCGTTCCCCCGCCCCCACCGGAAGCTCGAACCCTCCCACAAACTTTGAACCTGTCACTCTATTGATCTTTGCGCGTGAACCTCGAAAAGAGCATCCAGTCCGTCTCCAAGGTTCCGGTTTCATGACATTGAACCTGTCACTCTATTGGGGTCCTAGGGTCGGGTTGGGGTTTTTGTTTGCGGTGAGGGGCATTGGACTGGATAGTTGCAAGTGATTTGCAACTCTCGGGTTTCCATGGAAATCGTCGGGCGTTCACCTTGATCGAACTGCTGGTGGTCATCGCCATCATCGCGATTCTGGCGGGCCTGCTGTTGCCCGCTTTGGCCAAGGCTCAGGCCAAGGCGCGCGCGGCCTCCTGCATGTCCGGGCTGCACCAGTTGGGCCTGGGGATCCAGATGTACGCGGATGATCATGGAGGATACTTCCCCGAGACGACCCACGGCACCTCGGCGACCAATCGATCTTGGATCTTCACCCTGCGGCCCTACGTGGGGAACGTGGATGCCATCCGGGCCTGCCCTTCGGACCCCTTCCGCAAGGCCCGCCTCACCAACCAGGCCTCCAGTTACATCCCCAACGAATACGTGATGGTGGACCTGATCAACCCGTTCGGCGGGGTCACCGAATCCTTCCGTCGGATGGACACCCTCAAGAATCCCACCGACACCATCACGCTCTTCGAGGTGGCGACCGACAAGGAACCCAGCCTCTCCAACGACCACACCCATTCGCGGAACTGGGTCCAGGGCGGCTGGGACGCGGTTCTCGCCGACATCCAACCCGACCGGCACGGCAGTGGTTCGGCCTCTCCCAGGCACGACAGCGGGCGGGCCAACGAATTGATGGCCTGCGGGCATGTGTCCTCCGTGTCGGCCTCGCTGCTGAAGGCCCGGGTGGATCGGGGCGAGAACATCGCCCGACCGACCGATTGATCGACACCTCTGGATTCCGCGAAATCACGAACTACCGTTGCACCCCGATGGGCCCCGGATTCCTGAACCCAGCCTCCACCGCATTCCTGGCGATCGTCTGCTGGGCTTCCCTTCTGGTCGTTCCGTCAACCCGGGCTGCGGACCCTGCCCTATCCGTCTCCAACCGGATCGGGTTCGTCCGACAGCACGTCGACATCCGTACCGTCTTCCAGACCGACGCGGAATTCCCGATGACCGTCCGGATCCGGGACAGTGATCGCGGGGTGAACCTTCCGGCCACCAACGTCGTGCTCGAAGTGGTCGAGGCCGCCAAGCTCGTCATCCCGGCGGGCTTCGAAACCTTCGGTCCCGAGGGATCCCCGCTGTGGGTGCTTCCCCAGAGCCAAGACCCGGCGATCCTGTACCTCGGCTTCTCGGCCGAGGGTTTTCCGAGCGATCGTTTCAGCGGTCGGATGCGGCTCGAACTGAAGGCCGTGCGGGGGCCGGGCCACGTGTTCGTCTGGCAGGCCGATGCCGCCGGAGGCATCGACCTCCGCATCAATTCGAGGGACGGCCTCGACGCCAGCGACGTCTTGGAGCCGCTGGTCGACGGTCACGACCACTACAACGTGGGGTTCACCACCGCCGGTCTCTACGAACTGGTCTTCCAGCCCAGTGCCCGACCGCTCGGCTCCGACACCTTCCTGGTGGGCGAATCGGTGCCGGTCCTCTTCGCGGTGGAACCGCTTCCCATCCTTCCCCCGCCCCCGAACCTGTGGCAGTCGTGGATCGACGCTCATTGGCCCGGAGGCCAGCCCGATCCCGCCGAGGTCGCCGCCGGCGCCGACCCCGACCGGGATGGCGAACCCAACGTCGCCGAATTCCTCTGCGGCACCGATCCGCGCGATGCCTCCAGCCGACCGGTCCTGAAACACCACGCGGGCACCGGCTTCGTTCCCAGCCGGGTCTTCGAGCTGCCGGTCGTGACCGAACGACTGGCTGACGCGGAAGTCCGTGTCGAGGGATCCCCCACCCTCGCCGGTCCCTGGGCCCCGCTGGCCATCTTGGAACCGAACGGGAACCTCCTGCGTTGGGAAGATTCCTTTGCCGCGGACCCGGACACCCGGTTCTATCGGCGAGTCACGACGAAGCGCTGAAACACCCCGATTTCCACCGATGAAGCCCACCCTGCTCTCTCCCGTTCCCGGTCCGCCTCTCGTCCTGGCCCTTGCCGCGATGCTTGCGGGATGCGGCGGCGATGCCCCGAATGCCGGATCCCATGCGGGACACGACCACGGCGACGGTCACAAGCACGAACACCGGGCGCCCCATGGCGGCACCGCGATCGTGCTGGGCAACGAGGCCTTCCACCTGGAACTGGTCCGATCCGCCGATGTGGGGCTGCTCACCTGCTATGTGCTCGACGGCCACATGGAGTCGTTCATCCGGATCCCGGCGCTTCGCCTAGGCCTCGAAACCACCGTCTCGAACCGAACCCAGACCCTCGAACTTCTCCCGGTAGCCAACGCCGCCACGGGCGAGAAGGCCGGCGACACCAGCCAGTTCGAGGGCCGTGCCGAGTGGCTGAAATCCACCGACCGATTCACCGGCAAGATCCCCACCCTCATCATCCGGGGCGCCACCTTCACCAACGTCACTTTCCGATTCCCCGAGGGCAACGAGTGAGGCCACGGGGCGTTCCCTCCTCCCAGGGTCTCGAGGTCGTCTCCAATCCACGGGCAGTCCCTCAACGGACAGTCCCGTGGGAGGCACGCTCCAACCATCGGCGGGTCTGGCGGTGCCTCCAGGCGAACAGCACCGCCAGTTGAGGACGAAACAGCAAGGGATCCAACCACCCCACCCATCGCCCCCCCGGGGGCAGGTATTCCACCCGGTCGATCAGCCACGACAGGCCCGGCTCGATCTCCTCGAATTGGTGGCTGTGACGCCAGGCCCGGTAGGGTCCTTGAACGGCGACGTCCACCAATCGGACCGGGGGTGACACCTCCTCGAGGCACACCTCCCAGTCCTGCCGAAACAGTCCAAGGAGGCTCACCGAAACGCCCAATCGGGCTCCGGCCTTCCATTCCGGGGGCAGGCTCAGTTGGATCACCCGCACTCCCGGCGGGTTGATCCGATGCAGGTTGGCGGGATCCTGATGGAAGTCGAAGAGTACCGACACCGGCGCCCGGATCCGGCTGCGCTTCTCGAAGACCCTGAGAGTTTCCATCGCGGGAACCTGCCCCCGTCACCGCCGAATGCAAAAAGGCCGGGAACCCCTGAGGATTCCCGGCCCTGGATCAATTCGGGGATCACTTCCCGTCGTCGTGGGCGTGGGCACCGCCGGCCGCCGGAGCGATCGGGTGCTTGGCCAGGTAGTCGTCCACGTCGGCGGTCACCACCAGGCGCCCCCACATCACCGGCCAGTGGCCCGGGAAGGTGCAGACGTACTCGTAGTCGCCGGTCTGCGTGGGGGCCGTCAGCTTCAGGGTGGCACGGCTGCCGGATTCCACCAGGCGGGTGGCGCCAACCACGCCAGGCAACGCCGGCACGTAGGCGCGTCCTTCGCGATCCAACGCACCGGGCTGCATCGCATCGGCGGCGGCACCGACCGCCTCGCGGGCGCCCGGCTTCACGATCACGAGGTTGTGGGGCATGAAATCGTCGTTCTCGAGGACGATCTCGAAGGGCTTGCCCGCCTCGACTACCAGGCGCGGCACGTCGTAGCGCATCTGCTCACGCACCGTGCGGATCACGAACACCGACACCCGCAGTTGCTTGAGCTGCCCGCGCAGCGTCGCCGCCGCCGAAGCCGGCATCAGGCCGGCGAGGTCGGAGGCCGTCTGGAGCGCATCGACGTAACCGATGTCGGTGCGGGAGTCGGCCGGCACCGCCGAGGCCCAGCGGACCAGGGCCGTCGCGGCCGTGCCCGCCGCCGGGGCGTTCCAGGCCGTGCGGGGCAACTGGCGCAGCCCCTGGGCCGCCGCGGGCACGCTGTCACCCTTGGCGATCAACTGGGCGAAGAGGTTGAACACCTCGTCGGGCTTCTCGTTCATGCTGAGCAGTGCCCGCATGGCCGCGCGGCGCAGACCACCCGAGGCATCGACCGAGACGGGGATGCGGACGTTCCGAGCGGGTGCCGGCACGCCCTTCTGCGAAGCGACCTCTTGGCGGGCCGAATCCAGCAGCGTCAGGGTGAAGCCGTTCAAGCGCTGGCCAAGGTCGCCCTCGGTGCGGTTCCAGACGGAGACCGCCTCGACCGCCTGCTCGGAGCCGAGGTCGACTTCCCACCAGGGATTGCGGTCGTTCTCCGTCGAATGGGTTTGCGATCCGGAGCCGAACGATCCGTCGGTGTTTCCATCGATGGCGTGGGAGGCCTCGCCCGAGTTGGCTGTGGTGGACTGGGTGGCCTTGCCCCGGCGGGCGACGTTCTGACCTCCAGACCAGACCTCGACCTCGGCGAGGGTCAGCGTGCCCCGGCGGGGCAGCTCGATGCGCACATAGCGGGCCCCACCCTTCTTGGAGGCGTCGGACACCAGCTTGGACTCGCCCGAAACCACCGGGCGCACCAACCCATAGGCCTTGGCCCGGAAGTCGGGATCGCTGACCAGCGGGATGGCGGCCAACAGGTCTGCCAGGGCGGCCGGCTTGGCGGAGGCCGTCTGCCAGAGACCGTCGAACGAGCCCTCCACCAGGGCCAGAGAGGCCCAGGCGGCGGCCCGGATCGTCGCGTTGGCGCTCTGGGAGCCCAGGCGGGTCAGGCGGTCGCGCTGCGATTTCAACTCATCCTGCGGCTGGCCGGGGAGCAGGCGCGCCAGGCTCGAAAGGGCCTCCTCGGCCTTGGACTCGGGCTTCTCGAGCAGGCTCAGGAGCAGCGTCGAACGTGAGACCTTGCGCAAGGTGGCCAGGTCGTTGAGGGCCACGCCCCGGTCGGCATCGGAGACACCGGCGCGACCGAGCAGGTCGGCCAGCACAGGTTCGACGCGGGGCAGCTTCAGGATCTCGGCGGTGCCCAGAGACTTCAGCAGATACTGCAGTCCGGCCGGATTGTTCTGGGCCAGAGGACGGCCGTCAGCCACGGCCTTGCGCCACTGCGGCTCCAACTGACGGAGGGTCTCCTTGAGGGTGTACTCGAGGTAGTAGTCGAGCGGGTGCTTGAGGATGGCCAGGGCCACCTCGGCGGCCTCGGACGACCGGAAGAAGCTCGCCCCACGCACGGCCTCGAGCCGGACGCGCGGATTCTCGTCGTCGGCCAGCTTGGCGAAGAGCGCCAGGGCGTTGGGCACCCGGTCACGCCAATAGCAGAGCACTCGGCCGGCGGCGGCACGGGCATTGGCATCCGGGGAGTTCAGCATCCGGGTCAGGCGATCGGCATCGACCACATTGTGCCACTGATGGACCCACAGGGCCTCCATCAGATGGTGCTCGTAGTTCGGATCCTTGGCATCCAGGGCGACGGCCCACTGACGCACCGCGGCGATGACCTTGGCGGTGTCGCGCTTGCCCAACTCGATCTTGGCCAACTCGCGAGTCTGGTTCTCGGGTTCCTTGAGCAGGTCCAGGAGCGCGGCGATCGACTGGCCCTCGATCTTGGCGGGCTTCAGCAACGGACGGCCCTTGTAGGTGATGCGATACACGCGGCCGTACTGGTGTCCGCGGTTCGGATCGCGCAGGTGGTGCTGCATGTGGCCGATGATCGATTGATGCCAATCGGCGAAGTAGATCGCGCCATCCGGACCCATGCTCACGCAGATCGGGCGGAAGTTCGGATCGGTCGAGGAGATCAGGTTCTCCTGGGTCTCACCCTTCAGGCCCGATCCGTCTTGGCTCACCTTCACGCGGAAGATGCCCTGGAAGGAGATGACGTTCAGGTTCAGGAAGTTGCCCTGGAACTCTTCCGGGAAGTGCCGGCTGGTCAAGATTCCGGTGCCCGGGCACGGGCGCGACGGGCGGTTCCAGAACTCCCTCATGCCGGAGTGCTTGTTCGGGTAATCGATCCGGCCGCTGAAGGCGGGGCCAAAGTAGTTCGCGTTGCCGGTGGCGTCGGTGATGATGTCATTGCCCCAGCCATCGAACACGCGACCGTGGGGGTTGGCGAAGCCGTAGGCCACGTAGGTCTCGAACTGGTGGGTGCGCGGCTCGAAGCGGTAGATCGCACCGTCATTGTTGCGGAGGGCACCGTCGCCGGTCTCGACCTGGGTGCGGTGGAACACGCCATCGCTCAGGTAGATCGAACCACCCGGATCGAGGCAGATGGCGTTGGCCGTGTGGTGCGAGTCGGCCGAGTCGAGGCCCATCAGGATGCGCTCCTTGGTGTCGGCCTTGCCGTCATTGTTGGTGTCACGGATCCACCAGAGGTCCGGGGCCTGCATCAGCAGCACGCCATCCTTGTAGAACTGGAAGCCGGTGGGGCAGTTCAGGTCGTCCATGAACACCGTCTCCTTGTCGGCCTTGCCGTCGCCGTTGGTGTCCTCGTAGATGAGCAACTTGTCGCCCACCTTGCTGGTCGGGGTGCGCTCCGGATAGTTGGGCCAGACGGCGACCCACAGGCGACCGCGGGTGTCCCAAGCCATCTGCACGGGGTTCACCAGGTTGGGGAAGCGCTTCTCGTCGGCGAACAAGTTGACCTCCATGCCGGAGTGGACGGTCATCTTGGCGATGGCCTCCTCGCCGCCGATGTAAACGGGGCTCTTGTCGGCATTGGGGCCGGGCTTGTTGGACTCGACGGGCGTCACCGCCGGCAGGTTGGAGTCATCCACCTTGAGATCGCCGTCACGAGCCACGGCCCAGACCCGCAGGTCACGATTGGAGGTCAGCACGTCGCGCTGCGACATTTCCTCCTGCATGACCTTGTAGTTCGAGGTATAAGGGGCCGGGGCGTTGCGGTCGCTGATGAAGCCGCCCTTGCCCGCTTGGTAGGCCAGCGCGGAGCGGCCTCCATACACGTTGTAGCCGTCGACCGTCCGGTAACGCTGGTGCCACTGCCAGTTCTTCTCGTTCACCGCGCGGCGGAGCTTCTCCATGTCGCCTGTGGGCGCACGACCGCCGATGAGGCCGATGAAGATCGCCGGGGCCACGGCCTTGTCGCCCTCCTCGTTGAGCAGGAACCCGTTGATGGTCAAGGCCTTGCCCTTGGAATTCGCCGCCGTCATCAGCCGCAGCGACGGTTCGAAGATGTCGGCGAAGGCGATACCATTGTCCTTGGCCACCTCGGCCATGGCCGCGGTGTACAGGCGCAAGTTGGCATTGTTGACCGAGCGGTCCGGGAAGTTGGCGTCCGGGTGTTTCTCGTTGGCCGCCGGGGAAACCAGCGCCACGCGCGGAGCGCCCTTGCCCGAATAGTTGCCACCGCGCACGTGCTTGATCCAGGCATCCAGGTCGGCCTTGAACTTTGGTAGACCCTCGGCGCCCTTGAACGATTCGTTGTAGCCGAAGAACCCGAGGATCACGTCGGCCTTCACCCGGGCCAACCAGTCGTCGGGAGAACCGAAATTCTCGGACCGATGCCGATTGGCCACCTCGTCACCGGCAGCGGCCAGGTTTCGGAAGACCAACCGGTGATCAGGAAACTTGTCGTGGACCAGGGTCTCAAAATACCCGGTGTGCTGCATGCGGTCGGCGATGCCGCCACCGACGATGGCCACGTGGTCGCCGGGCTGGAGTTGGAGCAGGGTTTGGGCGCGGACCGCCAAGGTCAGGGCCACGGACAACAGGGCCAGTCGTAGGAATCTCATATCGTTGATGATGCAGTCGCCGGAGTTGCCGACCCATCGGCCCTCACGTACTGCGCACTCGGTGGATTCCCGAGCATAGGAACGGGAAGACCGCAGCCGCGAACAAAAATTCATCGATCGCGACACCTTTTCGGTGAGGACGGACGGGGATGAAGCCGACTTCGGCAACAAATCGGTATCGGAGCATAAAACGCTTCCGGAACGGGTCGGGGTTTGGAACCTTGAACGCCTTACAAATGAAATCCACACGTTCCACTCCTCGTTGGGGCATCGTCGCGGCAGGCCTCATGGCCCTGCCCTCGCTGGCCATGGCTTCCGATTACTCCCAGTCGGTGCTCGCCGACGGTCCTGCGGCCTACTACCGGCTGGGTGACAGCACGGCACGCGGCACCAACAACCTCAATTCGGGCCTGGCCGCCGGCGTGGTCGCCTCGCAGAACCTCGGCCGCGTACACACCATGCCCGGAGCCATCGTCGGCGACTCGGGTCGGGCCGCGTTCTTCGACTTCACCTCCCGGACCGAGATTCCCTGGAATGCGGCGCTGAACCCCAAGAACGACAAACCGTTCACCATCGAGGCCTGGTTCTACCCGACCAGCGACCAGACCGGAAACGGGCAATGCCCGATCAACAACCGCTTCGCCTATTCCGGCGTGGACCGCCAGGGCTGGGTGTTCTTCCAGCGCAAGCCCGATGCCTCCTACAACGGCAGCGAGGGGGTCGGCTGGAACTTCCGCATGTTCCGCGGGGCAGGCAGCAGCTCCGGGCTCGATGTCCTCAGCGGCGTGCCCTACCTGCTCGGCAAATGGACCCATGTCGTGGTGGTGTACGACCCCAAGAACGTGGTGGATGCCACCGTCACGATGTACATCGACGGCAAGGAGGCCGTGACCAAGGCCTGGACCGGCGGCAGCGACGGCACGCAACCGGGCTACGTGGCGAACACCAACGACCATGATCCGGCCGTGGCCACCTTCGGCGATGCCGCCCTGGCCATCGGCAACTACAACAACACCGCAGGCACCAGCCTGAACCCGTATTTCGGGGGCGTCGACGAGTTCGCCTTCTATCCCGCGAAGCTGAGCGCGGAGAAGATCCTCGCTCACTACCAGAACGCCACCAACGCCAACCGGTCCCTCTCCTATTCGGACCTGGTCATGGCCGACCAACCCTCGGTGTACCTGCACCTCGATGAGGAGGCCCCCGGTGCCGACATCGCCGTCAACTACGGCGAGACCCGCTCCGCCGGCCACGGCACCAACACCGCGGATGTCCGCCACCCGGCTCCCGGGGCCATCCCGGCGGGCAATGACGGATCTGTGGCCTACCACAACCGCAACGGCAATTCGACCACCACGATCCCTTGGACTGCGGCGAACAACCCCGGGGCCGACAAGCCCCTCTCGGTCGAGTTCTGGGTGCGTCCCATGAAGGACCAGCAGGGCGGACAGTGCCCGGTCAACAACCGCTTCGTCGGCGGCACCGGACGCACCGGGTGGGTGATCTTCCAGCGCAATCCCAACGCCAGCTATCCGGCCTCCGAGGGCCTTGGTTGGAATTTCCGCATGTTCCGCGGTGCCGGTGGCAGCGGTTCCGACGTCAACACCGATACCGATTACCGCATCGGGGAGTGGCAGCACCTGGCCTTCACCTGGGAACCGGTCACCGACAACGGCGACCCCGGCAGCAATGGCAACAACCAGTGGGAGGGCATCCTGACGGCGTACGTCAATGGCGCCCCGGTGAACACCAACAGCACTGCCCTCTACGCGGCCAACCTTGAGACTCCCGAGGACGGCAGCACGGCGGCCGACCTGGGCATCGGTTCCTACAACGCGAAGTCCGGCCTCGGAAACAACCCGTTCGAGGGCAACGTCGACGAGTTCGCCATCTACAACGACTACCTCCTGAAGCCGGAGCAGGTCCTGGCGCATTACCGGGCGGGCACCAACGCCCACGCGGCGGTGCCTTACGAGAACCTGGTCATCACCGCACCGTTCACCGGTCCGGAGCGCAAGGGTCCGGCGACCTACCTGCGCTTCAATGAGGGCGCGGTCGCGCCCCTGGCCAACAGCGGCAGCCTGGCCGGCAACGCCGACGGGCACGGCGTGCTCGCCAAGACCTCCGCCGCCGGACCCCGTCCGCCGGCCTTCAAGGGTTTCGAGGCCGACAACACCGCCCTCGACCTCTCCGCTGCCAAAGCCTTCGGAGCCCTCGACGATCTGGGTGGCCTGAAGCTCACCGACCGCATCACTGTCAGCGCCTGGATCCAGCCGGGCTCGCTGGCGGCCGACACCACCCCGGCGCGCGTCGTCGCCCGCGGACCCGAGACGGCCAGCTCCTTCCTGGCCCAGATCTTCGATCAGTCCAAGGAGATCACCGCCGTCAACACGAACACCACGGAGGTCTCGCTGCGGATCGAGACGGTGAACGGGGCGCTGAACTACTCCTGGGGATCGAGCCAGTACAAGGGCACCCCCGACCTCACCGTGGAGCGGGCCTATGCGCCGGTCCCAGCCGCCGACCTGGCCGCCGG
>CAIOKD010000236.1 GCA_903858835.1 uncultured Verrucomicrobiota bacterium | reverse complement strand
CCGAGGCGAAGAGGTCCCGGATCTCGTTGAACATCCCGGTGTAGGTCGCGGGATTCGACCGGGGCGTGCGACCGATGGCCGCCTGGTCGATGACGATGCACTTCTCCAGCAGCTCCAGGTTGCGGATCTCGCGGTGCGCTCCCGGGCGTTCCTTCGACCCGTACCACTGCCGGAAGAGCGACCGGCGCAGGATGTCGTCGATGAGCGTCGACTTGCCGCTGCCGCTGACGCCGGTCACACAAGTCAGGGTGCCCAGGGGGATGCGGGCATCGACGTTGCGCAGGTTGTTCTCGGTGGCCCCGAGGATCTCGATCCACCCCTTGTCCTCGCGGGGGTCCACCCGGTGGCGTGGCACCGGGATGCAGAGGTCACCCGACAGATAGCGCCCGGTGACGGAGCGCGGATGGGACATGATCTCGGCCGGGGCCCCCTGGGCCACCAACTCGCCGCCATGGATGCCGGCGCCCGGCCCCAGGTCCAAGACATGATCGGCCGCTCGGATGGTGTCCTCGTCGTGTTCCACCACGATCACCGAATTGCCCGCGTCACGCAGGCGCCGCAGCGTGTCCAGCAACCGGTCGTTGTCGCGCTGATGGAGCCCGATGCTGGGCTCGTCGAGGATGTACAGGACCCCGACCAGGCCCGCACCAATCTGGGTCGCCAGGCGGATGCGCTGGGCCTCGCCGCCGCTCAAGGAACCGCTTTCCCGGTCGAGGGTCAGGTAGCCCAGGCCCACCTCGACCATGAAGCCCAACCGCTTGCGGATCTCGAGGATGACCTCGCCCGCGATGCGCCGCTGGAGATCGCTCAAGCTCAACCCGCCCAGCAAGGCGTGTGCCTCGGCGATGGAGAGGGCGCAGAAATCGGCGATGCTCCGGCCGGGAACCTTGGCACCGGAGATCGCTTCGGATCCCAGCGTCACCGCCAGCATCTCCGGACGCAGCCTCCGACCCCGGCAGGCATCGCAGGGGTGGAGCGTCATGTAGGCCTTGAGCCGGTTGCGCGTGAACTCGCTCTCGCTCTCGGCGTACAGCCGTTCCAGGTTCGGCAGGACCCCCTCGAAGGGTTTCCGGGTCTTCTTGGGTGCCCCCCCGGACATGAACCAGAACTCCACCTCGTTGGTGCCGGAGCCGTACATCAGCGTCCGTCGGAAGTGCTCCGACAATTCCTTCCACGGCCGGTCGAGGGGGGCGGCACAGTGCTGGGCGACCCCTTTGATGAGCCCCTTGTAGTAGCTCACCATCTTCTTGCCGCCCATGCGGCGGTAGGGCTGCACGGCCCCATCCTCCAGGGTCTTGGTCTCGTCGGGCACGATGAGGGTCGGGTCGAAGACCATCTTCTGGCCCAATCCGTGGCAGACCGGGCAGGCGCCCTTGGGCGAGTTGAAGGAGAAGTGCTGCGGCGTGGGCGTCTCGAAGGAACGACCCGTGGCCGGTGAATACATGCGGGTGGAGTGCAGGGTCTCGACCCATGGATCGGTCGGGCGGTCCGGGGCCTGGTGCAGCACCTTGAGCCGCCCCTCTCCCCAGCGCAGGGCCGTCTCGACCGAATCGGCCAGGCGGACGCGGACGCCATCGCCGATCACGATGCGGTCCACCACCACTTCGACCGTGTGCGCGGCCTTCGGATCCAGGCGGATGGGCTCCTTGGGATTGAGTTCCTGGATGGCCCCATCGACACGGACCCGGACGAAACCCTCGCGCTGCAGACGCTCCAGCACATCGCGGAACTCACCCCGCTGCCCCTCGACCACCGGGGCCAACACCATCAGCCGCGTCTTGGCCGGCAACTGCGCGATGCGGTCGGTGATCTCGGAGGCCGACTGGCAGGACATCGGCGTGCCGGTCTCCGGATCATGCGGCTGGCCGAGGTGCGCGTAGAGCAGGCGCAGGTAGTCGTAGATCTCCGTGGTGGTGGCGATGGTCGAGCGCGGGTTGGCGCCGCTGGTGCGCTGCTCGATGGCGATCGCGGGCGAGAGCCCCTCGATATGATCCACCTCGGGCTTCTGCATCTGGTCGAGGAACTGCCGGGCATAGGCCGACAGGCTCTCCACGTACTTGCGCTGCCCCTCGGCGAAGAGCGTGTCGAAGGCCAGGGATGATTTCCCCGATCCGCTCGGTCCGGTGACGACCACCAGTCGATCCCGGGGGATCTCCAGCGAAAGGTTCTTCAGGTTGTGCTGCCGCGCCCCCACGACGCGGATGGACTCCTTCGACATGGCGCCGAGGCTACCCCCGGAACGACGCCAGGGTATGAAAAAGGGGCCGGTCTTTCGACCGGCCCCCTGATCGTTCGGGGTCGAAACCCCGGGACTTACTTCACCAGGCGGAAGAACGCCGCGGCCTGGCTGGGGGCGATGGTGGCCGAGCTGGCCCCCGCCGAGCCCGCCACGTCGGTCCAGGCGCCACCCAGGGTGGCCGCGCTCTGGAGCTTGATGCCGGCGCCGCCGGCCCAGGTGATCACCACGTTGCCACCGGCGGCGCTGATGCCGCTGATCTTCAGGCCCGAGGACGCGGCACCCGGAATGCCGTCGGCCGTCGCGCCGCCCAGCGCGGCGATCTCGGCATCGCTGAGGGCGCCGTTGCGGATCTGGACGCTGTTGACCAGGCCGCCGGAGGTCTCGCCGTCCTCGTCGGTGAAGAGGAGGGCCGTCGGCTGCAATGCCCACCGACCGTCGAAGCCCTCACCCAGCGTCTGCTTGTTCACCAGCACGCCGTCGATGTACTTGGACACCGACTTGTCGTTCAGGTTGAACGCGAAGGCCAGGCGGTGCCATGTGTCGGCGATCACCTTGCCCTGGTACTGACCGCTGATGCCGATGCCGTTGGCCTTGTTGACGAACAGATCACCGTCGCTGGCGTTGGACGGATCGGTCTGGAAGAGCCCGCGCCACTTGGCGTCGCTGGCCGCCGGGAACATCACGTCCATCAGCAGGGTGTACTGGTTGACCTTGGTGCCGCCACCGTTCGCGGCCGCGCCGTGGGTCATGATGTAGCCCTGGGCCTTGGTGGCCGCACCAAAGGCCATCACCTTGGCCGGCTTGCCGCCGATGGTTGCATCCTGGAAGGTGGTGATGGAGGCGGTGTCACCCAGGTACTGCAACGCGGTGCCCACCGTGGCATCGAGGTTGCCGTTGAAGTCCCACTGGCCGGTGACGACCGACGGGACCACCAATGCCGTGCCCGCCTTGCCGCCCTGGAAGAGAGAGGCGGCCTCGAGCGGCGAGAGCACGCGGCTCCAGAGGGCGACCTCGTCGAGGAGGCCCTGGCCGGAAACGCCGTTGCCGTCGGTGTAGGTGCCCTTGCCGTCCTGGCCGATGTTGATGGGCAGGCCCGAATCCGGACCAGCCGCCACCGGGCCCACGTCGCGCGAGTCGACCAGGTCGCCGTCCACAAAGGTGGAGGCGCTGCCGTTCACGTCGAAGGTCACCACGATATGGCGCCAGACCGCCCCGTTGAAGTAGCCGCCGGGGCTGTCGTAGTCGCGGCGGGCCGGCTGCGGATCACCCTTGGAGCGGAAGTTCCACTGGATGCGCCCGTCGCTGGCCGTGGCCACCACCCAGCCGACGTTGCCGCCGCTGTTCCAGTCCTTGTTGCTGATGAAGGAAGGATCGCCGGTCCAGGCGTCGAGCTTGGCCCAGAAGGCCACCGAGAAGCTGTTGGTTCCGGTCAGCACGTTCGTGCCGAGGGTGACGTAGTTGAAGGAGGAGCCATCCTTGGCGCTGCTGAAGGCCAGCGCGCCGGAACCCACCTTGCCGGCGGCGAAGGTCGGAGCTCCCACGGGGGTGCCATTGTTGCCGCGACCGGAGAGGTCGGAGGCGTTGCCGTCGAAGGGCAGGTAGGCGACCAGGCCCGAGCGGATGGAGGACAGATCCTTCAGGGGCTCGGGCACGGAGACCACCACCGCGTCGCTGGTGACGCTGCCGCCGGCGTTGGAGGCGACCAGGGTGTAGGTGCCGCCCTGGGCGCCGGTGACCGCCGCCAGGATCAGCGTGGCATTGGTCGCACCCGGGATGGCGGTGCCGTTGAGGCGCCACTGCAGGCTCACGCCCGGACCGGTGACCGTGGCCGCCAGGCGGCCATTCTGGCCCGCCACGATGGTGGTCGCGGCCGGTTGGGCGGTGATCTGCGGCGGGGCCACCTGGGAGATGGAATAGAAGCCCACGTTGTCGATGCCGAAGTACCAGCTGCCGGTGCCGGCCTGGGCGAAGCGCAGGCGGACGCTGGCCTGGTTGTCGGCCTTGGGCAGGCGGAACAGCTCGACCCGCTTGGATTCCATCGGATCATCGTTCACGCGGGCCGAGATGAAGGGCGCAAGACCGGCCCACTCCGACTTGGCCACGCCGATAAAGGCGCCGTAGTTCTTGCCGAGAGGCTCGCCGGTGATGGGGTCCTCGTAGGCGGCGGCGTCGCCGTTGACATCGGTCAGGGTGGCGACCGCATCGACGTTGCCGCTGGCGTCCTTCTTGATGTCGGGGCCGTCGATCATGTAGACGACCGGCAGCCAGGTGTTCCCCTTGTCGATGGAGTACTCCACCGCGCCGATGCTGTCCTGGTTCTGCTCGTAGATGCTGTTGAACGACAGGAAGATGTCGCTCTTGCCGGTCAGGTTAACGTCGGGCGAGATGGCGTACTGGATCTGGTTGCCACCACGGACGTCGGACTCGGCGTACAGGAATTTGCCGTTGATCAACGACGTCACCTTGGCCCCGTTCACGTAGGCCTCGGAGACGTTCAGGCGGCGGGCCGCCTCCCACTTACCGGCGGCGCCAATCGATTCCACCCGTTCACGGGTCAGCACGATCCAGTCCATGTAGGCGTCGCTGTTCGGGTCATCGATGTCGAAGGTTCCTGCTCCACCGGAAGACAGGTTGCTGAGCAACCAACCGGCCGGGGTATTGCCCTCGGTGGCGGATTCGAAGTTCTCGATCCAGATCGGGGCCGGTAGCTTGATCGACGGGTAGTTGGCCACCACGAAGGTCACCTTGGAGACGGTGGTGTTCGGGGGCGTGGCGTTGTCGGAGAAGGTCAACTCGTAGGAGTTGGTGGACTTCGGCGCCAGCAGGTCGGTGCGCACCAGCGAGACCGTGGTGTTGGTCTCGGTGCTCTCCACCTTCGGGGTGGCGGCCACACCATTGAAGGTGAGCTTGACCGAGGCCGGGTTCACCTTGGTGGCCTGGTGGTTGATGACCACCTCGATCGGGGCTAGCGGAGCAACGTTGATCGCGTTCGGGGCGGGCGACTGGGTGCCGATGGAGGCGATGGTGGGCTCCACGATCTTGGTTAGGCTGACACCCTCGAGGCCGGAGGTGTAGACCCGGGCGATCTCGGAGGCCGACAATTCACGGCGCCAGAGGCCGAAGTCGTCGATGCCGGTGTTGCCGTGGCTGACGTTCCCGCCGTCGGTGTAGGCACCGGTGCCGTCATTGCCGATGTTCAGGGTGAGTCCCAGCGCGTCGGTGTCGATGGTGCTTGGGGTGGCACCGGCGGGCCGAGCATCCTTGGCGTTGAGGAGTTGGCCGTTGATGTAGGTGGAGATCTTGCCGTCGCGCTTGACGGTCATGGCCACGTGAACCCATTTGCCCTCGGGAAACTGGCCGGCGGGACTGTCGAAGTCCTGACGTGGGGTGGCCTCCTCCTTGAAGTTCCACTGCACCCGGCGGTCGTTGTCGGTGGCGAGTACGAAGCCCAGGTTGCCGCCACTGCCCCAGTTCTTGTTGCCGATGAATGCGGGATCACCGGAGAAGGCGTTCAACTGCACCCACATCGCCAACGAGAAGTCGGCGGCGTCGCCGAACAGGACATCGGCCCCGGTGCCCAGAGTGATGAAGTTGGCGAAGGATCCGTCCTTGGCGTTGCTGCAGAAGACGGCCTTGCCGAGCAGGCCCGTCCCGTAGGTCGGCTCACCCACGGCGGTGCCGTTGTTGCCCTTGCCCGAGGCGTCGGTGGCGTTGCCGTCGAAGGCCAGGTGCGAGACCAGGCCGTCCTTGAGGGCGGCCTGGGCCGCCGTGGACATCATGCCCGTGGCCAGCGCCAGGGCGGCGACCAGGGATGTTTTTCGGTGATAGTTCATTGGTTTTGTGGTTTCGGATGGGAAGATCACTTCGAGGCCCGGTACTTGTCGATGGCCTCCTGGGCCTTGGAGTCGCCCGAGGCGGCCGACTCGGAGAGTTTCTTGAGAGCGTCCTGCTGGGCCTTGAGGGCGGCGGCCCGGTCCTCGGCCGAGACGTCCTGACGGTTCCTGAGGCTCTCTGCCAGCGCCAACGCATCGGCGGGATTGTCGCTGGCCGCCTTGGAGGCGGCATCGGTCAGAGACTTCGCCTCGGCGGAACTGGCCTTCGGACCGGTGGCGTCGGGCTTCGGTTCGCACCCGACGGCGACGAGCAGGATGCAGAGAAGGGCGGGAAGGATGGGCTTCATCGGAAGTGGCGCTGGGTTCGAATGCAAGGCAAGGAAGGCGGGGTTTTCACCTGGGGGAAATCTGCGCCTCTTCGCCGGTATACCACCGGTAGTCGATACCAGGGCCGGTGCTGTAGGGGATCACCGAAACGTTGCCCAGACCCCAGAGGGTATTGCATTTGCGGGCATGGCGGAACCATTCGAACTCCATGCGTTTGCCGGGGTAGAGCGAGGCCAGACCCACACGCCACTGATTGAGGTTGATCGTGCCTCCTCCGGGCCAGACGGCGAGGGTGTCGTCGGCTCCGTCCATCCGCTGCTCGGCGGCATCCTGCGAATGGATGAGGGTCGAGGGGTTGGCCAGGGCGGAGACCTTGAGGGGTCGACCGACCGCCGACTTGTAGTCGAGCACCGCGTACTGGTTCAGGCCGTAGCTGGAGTCGAGCCACCAGTCCATGGGCCATTTCGGCCGGGAACCGTCATCGCGCCAGTCGTCCACCGTCCGGGCCCCTGGGCAACGACCGATGCGGCGGGTGCCTCCGAAATACGAGATGTAGGCCGTGGCCCAGTAGGCGCGGCCATCGGAGGGCGGCAGGATCTCCTGAGTGGCCGGAGATGCCGTCCATTGGCCGTCGTTCGGAGCTGCCCCGCCCCGATTGTGAAAGAAATCGGCATTGTCCTGGGTGTACATCGTCGTGCCGATGGAGATCTGGCGTAGGTTGCTCATGCAGGCGGCCTGCTGGCCCTTGGCCTTGGCGGTGGCCAGCGCCGGCAGGAGCATGCCAGCCAGGATGGCGATGATGGCGATGACCACCAGCAGCTCGATCAGCGTGAAGCCGGGGCTGCGGGGCACACGAAGTACACGGTGAGATGTCGGCGCTATCTGCATTGTTTCCAGTTTTGAGGGGTTCTCCGATCTCCGCGAGCAAATTTTGGGTGGCACGCGACACCCATTTGTTACGTGACCGCTCGCCGGCTATCGAGTTACCGGGCGGGCGGGTTTCAGTGAGAGCCAAGAAGCCAGCAACAGGATCGGCACCAGCAGGGCCACCCCGAGGCCCCCGTTCTGGGTCAGTTGGGTCCACGCCGGCGACGCCTTCGAAAACGTCCGCTGCAGGTACAACGAAGCCGAGGCCAGATAACCGACCGAATCGGCGACCTGAATCAGGAAGGCCGCCGTACCGGCCTGTCGGGTCGCTGCCAGCAATCGATCGAAGAGCACGCTGTTGAAGGGCACGTAGCCGAGATAGCCCCCCAAGCCGGTGAAGACCATCCAGGCGGCCGGACCCAGCCATCCCTGCCGGAAGGCCAGCGTGGCACCGCCCACGAGCAACGCTCCCAGGCCGATCAGCAGATGGTAGGTTCTCAGGGCTTTCCAATGGTCGCGGATCCACCACAGACCGGCCAGGGCGACCAGAACCCCCAGGCCAACCAACGATTCGACCCGGGCAAAAAAGGAGGGATCGGGCCGCACTCCCAATTCCTTGAGTACATCGGCCATGAAGGTGTCGCGTAGGTCGCGGTACACCGTCAGCAGGACGTAGGGGATGATCAGCAGGGTCAACGGCAGGGCGTTCCTGGCGAGGAACCGTCGGCGCTCCGTGGCGTCCATGGGCCGCCGCTCCGAACGTTCTAGGACGTCGTCAGCGCTGGGAGCCGGCAGGGAGGCCAGCAGGGCCAGGCAGGCCGCGAGGACAGGAACGAACACCAGGCCCGTGACCGCAGGCATCCAAAGTTCCGGGACACTCCAACCGTTCATGACGGCGACGCCCACGGACTTGGTCCATCCCGAGGCGAAGATGAAACTGACGCTCATCCCCAGACCCAGGAACTCGGTCACCCGGCGCCCCTCCAGGAACCCAAAGATCAGGCCCCAGATCATACCCAGAGGCAGCCCGTTGACGAAAAGGCAGGCGACCCGAGCCCACGGCGGCACCCAAGGCAGCAGGATCAGTGGCACGAACGCCACGCCGATCAACCCGGCGACGAGGGCGATGCGGCGGCCTGCACCAGCCTCGCTGACCACCTTGATGCCGAGAAATTTGGAACAGGTGTAGCCCACCAGTTGGGCGACCACGAGCAGCACCTTCAGGGACACGCCCCCGATCTCCTGCCCGGAGAAGGTGGCCGCAGAGAAGGGCTTCCGGAAGGCGTACATCGCCGTGTAGGCCCCGAAGGCGGCGACCGTGGCCACCAGGGTGAAGAGGGCGGGATCGGCCGCAAGGCGACGTCGGAGGGCCGAAGTTTCCGGGGAGTTCATCGGGGAGGACTGGAGCGGGGATCGACGAGGGTTCCGCCAAAGACCCGAAAGCCGCCGCCGATGCAACACAAACACGTCCAAAGACCCGGGTTTGTCGCGCCCAGACGCTGCGCAGGAGTGATGCCCCAGGTCTCGGACCGCCCATGGCCTGGTCCCGCACTGAGCCTGGATACCGACTCACCCAAGGAATCGAGGATCCATGGATCGGGCATGACACTCCCTATGGATCCCACATTCCGTGCATGGACGATTCTTTTGACTATTGTTTTTATAATCATTTGACATTCAATGACGTTGGTGTTTTGCTTAATTTTATTAAGGTTAATATTAATCATCCATTGATTTTCGTTTCCATTGTTGATCTTTTTAGGCATTTGATGACACCTCTTATGCGCATTCCCCTCGGGATTCGTCCTTCGTTTGTATTCACTGAGCCTCCTTTCAAGACACTCCTCGTCGCAGGCGGATTGTTTGCGGGGATTTCGTCGCAGGCCCAGATCCTCATCACCAAATGGGACTTCAACGCCGCCAACCTCCAGCCTTCGATTGGGAGCGGAACGATATCGTTAATCGGAGGCACCACCGCGACCTTCGCGGGGGGATTCGATGACGAAAACGTAGGTTGGCGGACGGCCAACTACCCGGCTCAGGGTCAGAACAACCTGACGGCGGGCATCCAGATGCAGGTTTCCACGATCGGCAAGACGGGCATCACCCTTTCCTACTCGGTCAGGCACGGCATCGAGGCGGCCAATCGACAATCGATATTGTGGTCCACGGACAACAGCACCTATCAACCGGCCCAGGTTTTCACCTTCGCCCCCCAGGCCAGCGGTACCGGTGACACCTGGTACAACCGGACCGTGAGCCTGCCTTCCGGCGCCAACAACCAGCCCAATCTCTACATCCGAATCGTCTCCAATTTCACTCCTGGCCTCAGCGCCTATACGGCTTCGCAGTTGGGCACCACCTACAGCGGATCGGGCCCGTGGCGCTTCGACGATGTCACCTTCTCGGCCGTACCCGAGCCTGCCACCAGCGCCGCGTTCGCCGCCACCGCCCTGATCAGCTTCGCCCTCCTGCGCAAGCGATGGAGGGGCTCCTCCCAAGCCGGTCCATCGGTTCGAAATGGCGACTGACCGTCCTGCCGCAACGATGGTCCTTGATGAAAACCCGCGATTGGCGGCTCCCATGACCGGGGCATGAGTCCGGCGGGCGGGGATCACCCCCCGGCACCGGCCGCCCCGGAACCTTTGGCCCGATGGAGTCGTTTCGCCGACTTTTCAACCGCCCGGCGGGCTTCGCGTGACGCCACCCTCGACCGGTGCCAGGCCGCCTTGGCGAGTCGAGCGGCCTTCTTGGCCTCCTTGTACGCGGCCTTGGCCTGACGGTGCAGTTGATGGGCCGCCTCGGCTTTCTTCGCCAGGACCAAAGCCTTGCGCTCGAGGGACCGATGGGCCTCCAATTTCCGGGTAGGGTTCGGTGAAGTGGTGGGACGTTTCATGTTCAGAGCCGAATATTTGTTCCTCCAGCGCGACAACCCCGTGACGTTTCAACGGTCGGCCGTCGTCAACGTCTGAACCGCAACCGCCGGACGGGCAAGGCGCCAAATGTTACATTTGAACCCCTGCGCCTCGTCTCATCGGACCGGATCGGCGCGACTCAGCATGAAACCTGAGCCCCGCCAATGACGCGACGGGGCCAAGACTCCGCTGTAGATGGCCGATACGGTCCGGACGATCTCACCCCACGACAACCCTTCAGCCACCTCACGGGCTTGAGATCCAAGGCGCCGGACCCACTCGAGGTTCCCGAGAGACTCGGCGGCCACCTGAAGAAACGCCTCCCCATCGCCGAAGGGGACCGTCCAACCGTGGATCCCGGGGAGCACCACCTCGCCGGCGGCTCCATAGTCGAAGGCCAACACGGCCAAACCGCTGGCCATGGCCTCGAGCGTCACATTGCCAAACGTCTCGGTCAGGCTGGGGAACATCAGCAGATCGGCCGAAGCGTAATGCCTGGCTAGGTCATGCCCGACGCGACGCCCCGCGAAGACCACACCCGGCAATCGCTCTTCAAGCCATCCCCGAGCCGGCCCATCTCCGACCACCACCAACCGGACATCCGGTCGGACGGACCGCATCCGCTGGAAGCCAGAGACCAAGAGGTCCAGATTCTTCTCGGGCGCCAGCCGCCCGACGTGGATCACCACCGGAGTGTCGGGACCGGCTCCCCAGGCGATTCTCAACGAGGGACATCGATGGACGGGATGAAACCGATCGGAGTCGACGCCGCGCGCGACCACCCTGAGCCGTTCGAAGCCGAAGCCCTGCAGCTCACGCACCAATCCCGAGGTGGGCACCATGGTCACGGCGCATCCGTTGTGGAACCGGCGCAGGTAGGCGAGCACCCACTTCCGGAGCACTCCGAATCCATAGTGGGCGCTGTAGGCATGGAAGTTGGTCCGGAATTCCGAGACGACCGGCAGACCCAACCGGCCGGCCGCGGACAATGCCGACCGACCCAACGGACCCTCGGTGGCGATGTGGACGACATCGGGTCGACGTCTGCGCCAGCCCCGTTCCAGCAGCATGCCGGCTGGAAGACCCAGGCGAAGTCCCGGATAACGAGGGATGGGCATCCCGACCGTCAACCGCTCGGAGAAGGCCGCATCGGGATCCGACAATGGACCGGTTTCGGAGCCTCGAGCAAACCAACGTCCAGGCGCCGTGAACCGAGGTCCGAGGTCCACCCCGGACTGCCTGGGCCGAGTCAGCTCGATGCGGTGCCCTTCTCGTCTCAACCCTGAGACCAACTGGGCCAGCGTGGTGGCCACGCCATTGATCTCGGGAGGATAGGTCTCGGTGACCAACGCGATCCGCAGAGGCCGGGCCGAGGACGTCATCGGCGGTTCCGGAAGGGGTAGGTTCCCGATGCTCATGCCGCCATCAAGGACCGGGCGCGCAACGAACCGATGTCGGACAGACGATATTTCGGTATCGAAACCGGACCGCCATTGGAGCTTCACACGACCGCACTGGAATCGGAACCGAGACAGATCACTCCATCACTCCATCACTCCATTATGACTCCCTCCCGAACGACAATCCTATCCCACTATCTTGAATCACTCCGCATCCAGCGCTGGGACGACCACAGGTACTACCATCACAGCCGGATCAACCAGTCGCTGCACCTGGTCAGCGCGGTCTCCTTCCTGGTGGCCTACGGATTCCTGCTGGTCGACCCAGCCATCTCCGCGCTGATCGCCTGGGGCATCTCGATGACTTCACGACAATCGGGACACTTCTTCTTCGAACCGCGCGGCTACGACCATGTCAACCAAGCCACCCATGAGCACAAGGAGGACATCAAGGTGGGATACAATCTTCGCCGCAAGGTCGTGCTCATGGCCCTCTGGGCTGTCGCGCCCGGAGTGCTGCTCGTCAGCCCGGATTTCTTCGGGATCCTCGGCGAGGAGACCATCAAGGACGGTTATCTCCGGAGTCTGGGCCTCGTCTGGTTCTACATCGGCATCGGTGGACTCCTCTTCCGGACGGTGCACCTGTTCTTTCTCCGCGACGTCACGACCGGCCTGGTCTGGGCGGTGAAGATCATCACCGACCCGTTCCACGACATCCTGCTCTACTGGCGCTCGCCGCTGGCCCTCCTCCGGGGCGAGTGGATCGACCCGATGGATCACACCCAGACCAGTCACTAGACGCGGTGAGATCCGGACGATCCACCACCGGGAAACCGGAACATCCGGGGCAACATCTCCCGGAGGATCCGACGCCGGATCGACCGGTTGTCGAGGCCGGAAAACTGCTCCCACCAACCGTCCCGCTGCATGGCTTGAGCCGCCCGGAGGAACCGTTCAACCACCGTCCCGAACTCGGCCTCGGTGAAATTGAGGCTGAAGATCAACCGACCGCTGCCCACCCAACTCAACGCCAGGCCCTCAGCCCGAAGGTAGAATTGGAACATCCAGTTGTAGCGGCTCGGAACACGGTACAAGACCGTCCAGATCGTCGAGAGATGGGCGATCCGGACCGGGAGACCCGCGGACGTGAGCCGCTCGTTGAGGAGTCGGGCCCGCCGGTCCCAGGTGGCATCGAGCCCCTCATACACGGCCCGGACGGCCGGCGTCTCCAACTGCTCGAGGAACACCTGCATCCCAGCCATCACATACGGATGCGAATTGAAGGTACCGCGCGCGAAGCAGAGGTCGGCGGGTCGATCCTCACGGAATCGCTTCATGAGGGCACGGGGCCCGCAGAGAACCCCCACCGGAAACCCGCCGCCCAGGGTCTTGCCGTAGGTGACCATGTCGGCAGCGACACCGAAATACTCCTGCGCCCCGCCCGGTGCCAATCGGAAGCCGAGGAAGACCTCGTCGAAGATGAGCACGATGCCCCGCCGGGAGCAGACCTCGCGCAATCGCCGCAACCAAGCGGTGTAGGCCTCGCGGTCGAAGCCGGCGGAGCGGGAGCTGTCGACCAGCGTGGAGTCGCCGGGAGCGGGACGGTTGGGGTGCAGGGCCTGAAGGGGGTTGACCAGCACGCAGGCGATGTCCTTGCGGGTCGAGAGCACCCGGAGGGTCGCCTCGTCCATCTCCTTGAGCGTGTAGGTCCGACCCGGTGGCATGGGATTCCCGGGACCCGGTTGCACATCGTCCCACCATCCGTGGTACGACCCGCAGAATCGGACCAGGTGCCTGCGGCCGGTATGGTATCGGGCCAATCGCACGGCCTGCATCACGGCCTCGGTGCCCGACATGTGGAACGAGACCTCCTCCTTGCCGGAGATGCGGCACAGGCGCTCGGCATTCCACGACGTGCACGGATGCAACGCACCGAGGACGGGCCCCAAGGATCGGACCCTGCGAACCGCTTCCTCCATGCATTCCTTGTAGAAGTCGTAGCCCATGACATTGACTCCGTAGGACCCGGTCAGATCGATGAGGCGCTGGCCGTCGACATCGACCACCTCCACCCCTTCGGAAGCCTGCACGAAGCCGCCCAGCTTGAGCCGGGATCGCACGTAAGGGCTGAACTGGAACGGAACCCGATACGCCCGGGTGAATTGAAGATCGGAGAGGTGATCAGCGGCCTCCATCGACCGGGCGATCGACTTCGGGTGCCTGTTGGCAAGGCGGTCTGCGAGACCAGAGAATCCCGCACGACGCCTGGCCACCGTCTCCTCCGGGGCGCCATCGACCCCGAAGATCTCGCCCTCGTCATAGGCGTATCCCGGAATCAGACCGGCCACCCGCTTGGCCCATCGGGAATGCCCGGCAAGGGAAGGGTGCTTGGCCAAGGAAAGCTGCAGGCGTCGCCGTCCCCACAGCAGGGCGCCGGCCAACGGGACCAGGGAGACCGCCATCGGAAGCCTTGATTCAGTCATGATGAACTCCATTGAAAACCAACGAACTCAGACGCAGGGAAACCGGCCCAAAGGACTCAGGGCGCTGCGCGATCAACTGCTGCTGCAGGAGGACCTGAACTTCCTGCTGACGAACCGGGTGCCAAGAAACCTCCTGACCCGCTGCATGGGTCGCGTCAGCCGGATCCGGAACCGGTGGCTCACCCGCTCCTCGATCGCGCTGTGGCGCCTGTTCACCGACCTGGACCTGAGCGAATCCAAGCGACAACGTTTCGACAGCCTGCAGGAATGCTTCACCCGGGAGCTCCGGCCCGGGGTTCGCCCGGTGGACACGGACCCGTCCGTGCTGGTGAGTCCCTGCGACGGCATCGTCGGTGCCTTCGGTCCGATGGAGGGCATGGAGGCGTTCCAGGCCAAGGGTTTTCCGTACTCGATCCGGGATCTGTTCGGCAGCACCGAGGCCGCCGCGGACTTCGCCGGCGGGTGCTTCATCACCCTCCGACTGACCTCGGACATGTACCACCGGTTCCACAGCCCGGATTCCGGAACGGTGGAGAAGGTCACCTCGATCGCGGGCGACACCTGGAATGTGAATCCCATCGCGCTCCGACGGATCGAAGCGCTCTTCTGCAAGAATGAGCGGGCGGCGATCCGGATGCGACTGACCGATGGTCGGCCCGTGGCGATGGTCGCCGTTGCCGCGATCCTGGTGGCCTCGATCCGACTGCATTTCCTGGATCTGGTGCTTCGGCGGAACCGTGGCCGACCGCGGGATTTCACCTGCGAAAAACCGGTGCTGCGCGGCGAGGAGTTGGGCTGGTTCGAACACGGCTCCACCATCATTCTGTTCGCACCGGCCGGCTTCAAGGTCCGCTCGCTGATCCGGACAGGACACCGGATCCGCATGGGCGAGGCCCTGTTGGAAATCCCCCGCTTTTCCACACCTTGTCACACGCCGATCACCGGGCCGTGACGCCGATTTTAGCTGACCTCCGCCCCTGCATCCGGTGCGGCTCCCGCCTCACCGGACCGATGTCACCCGGTTGTCACGGAGTCGTGACGGCGTGGGCGGATGGCTCGATCAGATTCACGGGGACTACCGACTGGGTTCGGGGCCGCCCCGAGCTTACGGACCCCGTCCCCGGAACTCGGAACCCAATCCCCACGACCATGATCACCCGACTTTCGATCCGAAACCTCCTGATCCCCACGCTGCCGATGATCCTCAGCGTCGAGATCCACGCCCAACTGGCCATCACCGAGGTCCATTCCAGCCAATCCACCAACGGGACTCCCACGCTGCACGCCGACTGGTTCGAACTCACCCACTACGGACCGACACCGATCGATCTGCGGGGCTGGCGGCTCAACGACTCGAATGGCGGCCTCACCAACGGGACCGTGACCCTGGGTTCACTGACGCTCGCACCCGGTGAATCCGTGGTGTTCGTGCAAGACCTCGATGCCGCCGCATTCCGCTCCTGGTGGGGACCCACCCTTTCGCCATCGATCCAAATCGTCAGTTACACGGCGACCGGCATCGGACTCAGTTCCACCGGCGATGGGATCCGCCTGTGGGACGCATCGGCCACACCCGAGAGCCCGGCGCTGATCTCGGTGGATTTCGGACCGGCCGGCACCAACTCGAACTCGTTCACCGCGGACCCGGTGACGGGTCTCTTGACCGCGCGCACCTCGTCGCTGACCCCGGGAGCCTTCGCCGCCACAGACGGGGGCGATCTCGGTTCGCCCGGCATCGCAGGCCCGACCATACCCCTGGCCATCACGACCCCACCGGCCGATCTCACGGTGAACCCGGGCGATGCCGCGACCTTCACGGTGACGGTCTCGGGCCTGCCACGCCCCCGCTACCAGTGGTTGTTCAACGGCAAGGGGATTCCCGGCGAGACCGGGCCCGGCCTGACGGTCTCCAACGTTCAAACCTCGGCGGTGGGATCCTATTCCGTGCGATTGGACACCGGGTTGATGACGCTCGACAGCCCCGAGGCCCGGCTGGGGATCGCGGCCGCTCCTGCGGTTCCCCGATTCCTGCAACTCCCCTCCGACCAGAGCGTGATGGCGGGCGGTGGCACGACGTTCACAGCGGTCGCCTCCGGGGTTCCTGAACCGACCTACCAGTGGTCCTTCAACGGTTCTTCCCTCCCGGGCGCCACCAACGGCACCCTGAACCTCGTCGCCATCACCGCGGCGCAGGCCGGTCGGTTCACCGTGACCGCCTCCAACGCCAGCGGTTCTCTGTCGCACTCGGTCACGCTCACAGTGATCAGTCGCCCGGACATCCGCATCACGGAGGTCAGCAGCGCGCGCACCGTCCTCGATCCGGGCTTCATCGACCGGGTGGGTTTCGCCCCGGAGGACTGGTGGGAGATCACGTCGTTCTCCCCGGTGCCGATCTCCCTGGGCGGATGGCGTTTCGACGACAACAGCGCCAGCCTGGGCAGCGCGATCACGATCACCGACACGAACCTGGTGATCCTGCCCGGCGAATCCATCGTGTTCGTGGAGCGGCTCACCCCGGAGCAATTCCGCACCTGGTGGGGCGCATCGAACCTGCCGATCGGGCTCAAGATCGTGAGCTACACCGGCAACGGCATCGGACTGAGTTCCGGGGGCGACGGTCTGCGTCTATGGAACGTCACCGCCACCGCCAACACCGACACCCTCGATGCGGTGGATTTCCCCGCGGGAGACCCGGGCATCAGTTTCAATTTCGACCCCGACACCCGGGAATTCGGCAAACCCAGCCTGATCGGGATCCATGGCGTGATCCAGGCGACGGCGACTCTCGACGGGGTCAAGGAATGGGGATCACCGGGACGGATCCGCGCCGGGGATGTCGTGCGCCCGCCGACCTCCCCACGTCTCACGGCGGCGGTGACCGATGGTGTCCTGAGGATCGAACTGCAAGCCGAGGCTGCCCGCATGTACCAATTGGAGCGACGCGACCCGGCCACCGGTTCCTGGACGACGGTCGGCGAAGCCCGGACACCGTCGGTGGACGGCCCCATCACGTTCACCGTCGCGATCCCCACCGACGGAGGATCCGCCGGCTTGTTCCGGGTGGCTCTCCCATGAACGCAAGGGCGCCCATCGTCGGCCCGGGAAATCGAGCCGCCTTCACCCTGATCGAGTTGCTGGTGGTCATCGCGATCATCGCCATCCTGGCGGGCATGCTCCTGCCGGCGCTGGCGCGGGCCAAGGGCAGCACGCTGCGGATCTCCTGCCTCAACCAGCAGAGGCAATGGGGCCTCGGCCTGATGCTCTACGCCGAGGAGAGCTCGGAGTACCTGCCCAGGGAGAAGCCCTTCAGCCAGGACCAGTTGACCTGGCTTCAGGCCCAGAGCACCAACAACTCCGACCTCTGGTGCAACGTCATCCCACCGCGCATCGGGCTTCGCCCCGTCCGCGACTACGCCACCAACGGGCAGGCCTTCTACGACAAGGGGTCGCTCTTCACCTGCCCTGCGGCGAAGCTGCCGGCGGCGACGGTCCGGAGGGCGTCCCCGTTCTTCTCGCTGGCGATGAACTCCAAGCTCATCCGCAATGGTGAACCATCCCGACTGACCGGCGTCCAGATGCCCTCGCAGACGGTGGTCTTCACCGAGGCGGGATTGCCGGATGAGCCCCGCTTCCACCCGAACCAGTCGGCCTACAACGGCCAGCCGCACGCCTTCGCGAACCGCTTCTCGGCGCGGCATTCCGGCAGCGGGAACCTCGTCTTCAGCGATGGCCACGCCGAGAACCTGAGGGGCAACCAGGTCATCGACACCACGGCCGGAAGCCCGAGTCTGGGCAAGGCGTTCGTGCCGCAGACACGCGTCGTCTGGACATTGGACCCGCTCGACAACCCCAACTGATCATTCCTGGATGGTCACCGGGCGTCGATCCCGCCCCCGAAGGAGGGATGCGGCCTCCGAGTCCATCCATCGACCCTCGGAATCGACCAGCACCGCCTCGCCGATCCGATCCCAGGCGCCGGGTCTCCGGGTGAATCGATCGACCCAGCGCTCGCTCCAGGAGCGGAGTTGCTCCGGCGACTGCATGAAGTCATAGGTCATCCCGTCGAGCCGGGCCTCCCCGGCCATCGCCCCCGAGGCGACCTTCCTGACGGGCAGGTAGTCGTCGGACAGCAACCGGGCCTGGAGGGGTCTCATCCAATTCGTCCCGGAGGCCCGCAACGCGGGACCCCAGCCGGAGTGCCAGGCCGCGATCACGCGCTGCGCCGCATGTCCACGGAGCATCCACAGCGCCCCGGCCGAGAACCTCTCCTGTTCCGCCGTCAGCGGGTATCGTTTCTGACCATACCAGCGGAACAGATTCTCCCGTGTCCAAGCGAGGGTCCGGTCCAAGTGGCAGAGATTGCAGGCATTGGGCGTCGCGAAGTGTGCCAGGCGCTCGTTGTCGGGGGATTCGATCTGATGGGAACGGATGGCCTTGAAAAGCGCGTAGGTCGTGTGCGGCATGTGGCAGTTCATGCATTGGGAACCCTCGGAACCCGCGGCATGATGGGTATGTTTGGTGATGCGATCGGTGTATTGCGACTGGGAGTGGCAGGAGATGCAGGATGCGGGACCACCGCCAGAGGGCTTCAGCTGATCGTCGGGATCGCCCCCGTGCATGGTGTGGCAGGTGGTGCACGACACGGTGCCCCGGGTGAAGCATTTGGAGGCCGCAAGACCGTTGAACTCCCGCCCTCCGGCCAGGATCGTGCCATCGTCCCACCATTGTTCGCGGAAGAACTCCGGATTCCGCCGATAGTCGGCCACCCGTTCGGGTCGGGGATCCACCCTGGGATGCTTCACCTCATACCTGGTCTTGAACAGCGGGTCGCCGGGGCGGTAGGCGGGACCGGAACGGGCGAATTCCATCGAATGCTCCGGACGCAGGATGTACGCCCCATGGCATTGGCCGCACACCTCGCTGGAACGGCGATGGTTGAGCTTGGACGGATTCACCGGATCGAATTGGGGGGCGCCGCCCACCGCCCCCTCGCGCTTCATGGCGAGACGCTCGGAGACGTGCTTCTCCCCGGGGCCATGGCAGGCCTCGCACTCGATGCCCAATTCGCCGACCCGCGTCTTGAGCAGGCCGGTGTCCTCCTCCAATCCTGGGCTCCCAGCGGTGCTGTGGCAGCGGATGCACTGGTGATTCCATTGGATGATCAGCCGTTGCCGATCCTCGGGCCCCCGCAGGAAAGCCTCGTCGCGGGGGATCCAACGCCGGTCGGCCAGGAGATACACCAGCGGCAGGGTCTGCAGCAGGCCCGGCACCCGTTCACTGGGCACCCAATAGGTCTGATAATGGTGGGATCCGGTAGTGATCACCACCGGGCGGCGAACCCGCGGGATCCGGGTCAGATCCACCGGCCGATCCGAGGCGCTGACCTGCATCATCAGGTCCGGATCCGGCATCTCGGCCCAGAACCCCTCCCCTTCCTTGAACACCCGGTACTTCAGGTTTCCCACCTCGACCGTCTGCCCATCGAAAGCGCCCTTGACCGATTCCGCCGTGGCGGGCTGGGTCATGGTCCGGTGATAGGATCGATGCCAACTGGCATGCTCCTCAGAATGACAGGTGCGGCACTGGGCGGATCCGACATAACCCCGGGTGCGATCGACCCCGGGGAGATTGGTCGCCAGCAGGGATTGCGGGGCCTGGACCACCGGCCATATCCATTCGATGAGACGATCTCCGGCCGCCAGAAGCGGGACCGACGGGTGGTTGATCATGATGAGAAGCGCCAGGCGCAGCAGCCCGGGCAAGCGGGTCGGCCGGATTGGCGGCATTCCAGAGGAGGCTCTCATCCGTAGACATCCAAAGGAGGGGTCGGGGCGGGCCCCGACCCCTCCGTGACAGGTCACGAGCGGCCGATCAACGGCGCAGGCGGGCGAACTGCGACGCCTGGTCGGGCGTCACGGTCCGCGGACTGACCGCCCCGGCGACATCGGTCCAAGGACCATTGATCGCCGGACTGGTCTGCAGGGTGCCGCCACCGGTCCAGGTGAAGGTGAGCGACCCGTTGGCATTGCGGACAATGCCCGTGAAGGCCAGCGCCGGGGTGCCAGAGCCGCCCGGCTCGGCGACAGTGCGGCGTCGGAAGGTGCGGAGGGCGCCGGCCTGCGTGCCGTTGACCAGCGCGCGGGTGCCGTCGGCGTTGACCGTGAACCACTCCACGTTCGCGCCACCACCACCCTCCATCCACAGCAGGCGGAACAGGTACACCCCCGCCTTCGTCGCCTCGAAGTAGAACCGAGTGTCCGAGTTGCCACGGCCACCGTTGAACTCGCCCAGCACCTGGGACTTCACGTCGTTCGTGGTTCCGACCGACACCTGGAACCCGTCGTCGCTGTTCACTACCATCGTGTACAGCCCGGCGGCCGGGATCTCCACGAACGCCCGCGCCTCGCCGGCGATGTTGTCCGTGCTGCCGTTCAGGCTCGGGATGCCCGGGATCGCCTCGTCGTTCACCGCCAGTTCACCGGCGCCGCTGGCCTTGAAGTTGCCGGCCTCGCCGGACGCCTGGTCGAAGTTCACTTGGTCGATCTTGAACACCCCGCCCACCTCGCCGCTCGGGTCGTGCTCGGAGGCTCCGTACGAACCGCTCAACTGCAGTTCGGCCGCCGCCAGCACCGTGCCACCCGGCCGGCCGGCACCCAGCTGGTGCGTGCGCCAGTTCATGCCCGCCTCGGCGCCGGTACCCGCCGCCGTCGCCAGATCGGCCGACAGCGTCGCATACGTCGAGGCCGTGAAATCCACGGTCTCCACCAGCTCCTGGCCCGTGGCCGTCGTGTAGGTCGCCTTGAGCGTGTGCCGCGATCCCGAAGGGATCAGCGCCGGGCTCGTGTACGTCACAACCACCGTGTTGTCCACGCGCTTGACCGTCGCACCCGTGATCGCCGTGCCGTTGAGCTCCAGCTTCACACCGGCCGACTCCCTCACCGTCATCCACGCCGCATCGGTCAGCACCGCCGTGATCACCCGCGGCGTCGTGCCCACGCTCAGGTAGCCCGGGGCGATGAACGACCCGTTCTCCTCAACCACACGCCCCGTGTTGTCGGTGAAACGCACCGTCACCGGCACCCGCGACCGCGGCGCGAACACCTGCGTGCCCGTGTGGCTCACGAACACCCGCTCGCTCTCCGGATAGTTGTCGTTCACCAGATCCCGGGTCACCTCCACCGGAGTCGCCGCCTTGCCATTGACCGTCACCGTCACTCCGGCCGACGTGTTCACCGTCTTGCCCAGCGCCTCGACGATCCGGTTGGTCACCGCCACGCCGTTGCCCGTGATGCTCGAGACCAGCGGCGGCACACCCACCGCGATGTTGTCCACAGCCCACCACCAGTCGTTGGCCGCGGTCAGCATGCCGAAACGCAGGTTCATGGTCGTCGCACCCGCGGGGTTGTTCAGCGGCACCACCACCGACTCGTTGATGAAGTCCACGTCCTTCTTGAAGTTCGGGCTCTCGGAGTCCGAGTCGAAGTCCACCACGCGCTTGTTCGCGCCGCCGTCGAAGGCCACGTCCACCACGCCGTTCTGATGGTTGATCGGACGACCGTTCTCATCCACCGGCCAGTTGGCCCCGCCATCGTCGAAGGCCTCGGGACGCCACGTCGAGTCGAACGCCAGCACCAGGGAATTGGCGGCGGCACCCTTCACGTTGATCCCGGGCAACGCGATGTAGGAGTTGAACAGGCCCTTGGCATGGCCCGCGTCGTCCCACTCGTCCGGGTCCGCGATCATGACCGTATTGTCGCCGAAGGCCCACTCCGCTCGCCGCTGGTTGCCAGCGGCGCGGACCCACCAGTCCTTGTTGGCGAAGGTCCACCCGGCCCACTCCACCACGCCGTCATTGGCGGTGCCGAAGCCCGGCATCTGCGAGTTGTCCAGGACCCAGCCGGTCGGGGGCGTCCCGGTCCAGACCTCCAGACCGGCAAGGCTCTCCTCCCGGTTCGGCCCCAACGGGAGCCCGTCGAAGTTCTCGGCGAACAGTCGGTTCGAGACCGGCTGGGCCTGCGCGGAACCCTGCATCGCCGCGGCGACCAGGGATGCGGCGATCGCCGACAGCAGGTGCCGTCGATCGCCTGGGGGATTCTTGTGGGATGCGTTCATATTCAATGGATTACTTGCGATCGAGGAGAGGATCCTGATCGACCCTCTGGTTTAACCCTCCCACAACCGATCCGGGCAACCCCCAAGAGGGCGGTTTGCTCAAATGTCACCCCTCCGAAGACACGGCCTGCCTCCGGTCACCGGATCGTGACGGTGCACCGCCGGTTCCTTGGATTCGAAATCGTCGCGTGACCATCCCCCTTGCGTGGGTTTCAGTCGCGGAATGGCATTCGCAAGGTGCGCTGTGTTCACCGGGCCCGGATCCCCGTTCGTGCTCGAATCTAGGCCACTGCCGGTACCCGGCCCGGGCGAGGCCCTCGTCTCCATCTCGTTGGCGACGATCTGCGGTTCGGATCTGCACACCCACCGGGGCAGGCGCCCGGTTCCGATGCCCACCATCCTGGGCCACGAGGCGGTGGGAAGGGTCGTTGCGGTGGGCGAGGGTCGTGGGCGAGCCTGGGAGGGTCGCCGAGTGTCCTGGACCTTGGCCGATTCCTGCGGGCGATGCACGGCCTGCACGCGCTGGGGTCTACCCCAGAAATGCGAGGGTCTGTTCAAATACGGCCATGCGGAGCTTGGCGATGGATCGGGCCTGAATGGCTGCTACGCGTCCCACGTGCTGCTGAGGGCGGGCACTCACCTCGTCGCCATCCCGGACGGGATGGCAGACGCGGTGGCCGCCCCCGCCAACTGCGCCCTGGCCACGCTGATGGCGGTGGTGGAGACGCTGCCGAACCCGGGCGAGATAGCCGTGATCCAGGGGGCGGGCCTGCTGGGGCTCTACGGATGCGCACTGCTGAAGTCCGCCGGCTGGTCGAAGGTTTTCGTGGTCGATCGTCAACCGCAGCGTCTCGTGGCGGTCCCCCGTTTTGGTGGCACACCCGTGCTCGCCCTCGACGCATCCCCAATCCCTGACTGCGGGGTGGACACGGTCATCGAGGTCTGTGGCAACAGGCATGCGATCGCCGATGGGATTCGATGGTTGCGGCCCGGAGGCCACTATGCGGTGGCGGGCCTGGTCCACCCGGATTCGCTCCTGCCCCTCACAGGAGAATCTTTGATCCGCAAGTGCCTGACACTGCGCGGTGTGCACAATTACGCGCCCCGGCATTTGGATTCGGCGATCGGCTTCCTGGAATCTCACCGGGACGATCTCCCCTTCGATTCCTTGGTTTCACCGACGATGCCTCTGTCCCGGTTGGACGAGGCATTCGCCCTCGCGGAATCCGGCCGGTGGTGTCGCGTGGCGGTGTCGCCCGTGGATGCCTGACCACGTCACGAAATCGTCACGCCGGAGACGGGTCGTTTCTGGGAATACCGTCCCATGCCACCTTCCACCCCCGATCCTTCCACGGGAGGCGCCGACGACGGGCTGATGCCCCCGGTCCCGTCTTGGCGACGGCATCCCGTCGCGCAAGGCCTCCATTGCTCGATCGCGGCCTTCGGCACCTATGCCTGCATGTACGGGTTCAGAAAGCCGTTCGCAGCCGGATTGTACGTCGAGGATCCATTCTCACCGGGCATGAAGGCCTCGCTCGTGGCCGCCCAGGTGCTGGGTTACACGGTCTCAAAGATGATCGGCATCCGGGTGATCGCGGAGATGCCGACCCGCCGACGGATCAGGGCCCTCCTGATGCTCATCGCGGTCGCAGAGGTCGCGTGGATCCTCTTCGGCGCGCTGCCTCCGCGGTTCGGTGTCGTCTGTCTGTTCGCCAGCGGATTGCCGCTCGGGATGGTGTTCGGACTGGTGCTCGGGTTCCTCGAAGGCCGGCGGCTCTCCGAGGTGTTCATCGCAGCCCTGTGCTGCAGCTTCATCCTGGCCGATGGACTGGCGAAGACCGTGGGTCTGGGATTGCTCCAGGCGGGCACCCCCGAGCGCTGGATGCCCGCCGTGGCCGGGGCCGCGTTCGCCCTCCCGCTCCTGATCTTCGCGTCGATGCTGGCGCGGGTCGCCCCGCCCTCCGAGATCGATGTGCAAGCGCGTACCGCTCGGGCACCGTTGGATCGTCCGGGCAGGCTTGCGTTCCTGAAGAGGCACGGGGCGGTCGTGGGCCTGATCTGCCTGGCGTATCTGCTGATCACGGTGCTCCGGAGCCTGCGCGCCGATTTCGCACGCGAACTTTGGACGGCCCTGGGTGCCACCGGGAGCGCGGCCGTCTTCACCGGTTCCGAATCCTGGGTGGCGCTCGCGGTCCTGGTGCCCCATGGCACTCCTGGCACGCACTCGGGACAACCGGAAGGCGTTCGATGCCGGTCTGGCGGTCTCCTGCTTGGGTCTCGCGACCGTCGCAGGCAGTTGCCTCGCTTGGAGATGGGGCGCCGTGACACCCTTCCAGTTCATGGTGCTGATCGGCGCTGGACTCTACCTGCCCTATGTCGCCGTCCACGCCGTCGTCTTCGAACGCTGGATCGCGCTCACGCGCGATCGTGCCAACCTGGGATTCCTGATGTACCTCACCGACAGCGCGGGATACCTCGGAGTCTGCGGAGTGATGCTGACCCGCGGGAACTTGGTATCGGAGGGGTCGATCCTCGGATTTTTCCTCGAGACGGGGATCTGGATCTCGATCCTGGGCATCGTCGCAGTGGCCATCGCCGCCTCGCTGTCGCGCCGGGCGCGCATCGGAACGGTCGATCAATGAACAAGGGCGGATCCTCGATAAGGATCCGCCCTGTCGCATGTGGCGGCACCTCGTGGATGCCTCAGGGATCGGTGACCATCCGGGGTCGACCGATCACTCCACCGAGACCCGGACGAAGCCGGAACCGGAGGTGAAGGGGATCTCTACCGAGAGATCGGTGCCCGTGCCCGAAAGCGGCGCCTGGACGTTGCTCCAACCGGTTTGATCCAGCGTCGCCCGTCCCTGCACGGTGTAGGTCCGTCCAGCCTCGGAAGCGAAGCTGATCTTCAGGCCCGTGGAGGTCGCGGCGACCGACAGGATCGGCACCTTGGGCTGCGGGGGAGCCAACGGTCCGGTGAGCTTGATGGCCGTCGCCTTGAAGAAGCCCTCGGAACCCAGGGCCGTCCAGTCCTGCGCCCAGTTCTCCGAACCGAAGGCGCCGGTGAAGGCCACCGTCACGAAGCCCGGCGTCTCGGTCTGCGGCACCGTG
>CAIOKD010000235.1 GCA_903858835.1 uncultured Verrucomicrobiota bacterium | reverse complement strand
GGACTCGGGTGGCGATGGATTTCAGACCGAGGCGACGGCCTTGCCGCCCCACGCGGCATGGAGACCACACTCCCGCTTGTCGTCGGCCTTGGCCGGGTCGAAGTAGTCCCACTCGTTGGGCAGGTCGTTCTCCTTCAGATAGGCCTCCATCTGGGCATCGCTCCAGTGGAACACCGGACTGAGCTTGAGCGATCCGAAATTGCCGTCGGGGCTGACGATGTCGAGACCCGCGCGATTGGGGTTCTGCACCTTGCGCAGAGCCGTGATCCACACCGTCGGAGCCAACTCGCGCATGCCCCGCTGGAAGGGCTCGAGCTTCATGACGGTGCTGAAGGCCTTGATGCGCTCCTCGTTCTCCGGCGTGGGTTCGGGCATGCCGCCATCGACGGCGTCGTAGTGGGCGGCCGTCTTGCGCGGTAGGTAGGCCTTGATGTTGAGCTTGAGCCGCGCGCGCAATGCCTCGGCGTGCCGGTAGGTGGCCGGGCGGTTGTAGCCGTGATCGACCCACAGCACCGGGATGTCGGGCTGGAGCCGGGTCACCAGATGCAGGATCACCGCCTCGTACGGGCGGAAGTTGGTCGACACGATGGCCCGTCCGCCGGAGCGCTCCAGACCCCAGCGGACGACGTCCAAGGGGGACTGGGACTGGAGGGTGGCGTTGGCGGCTTGCAGTTCAGCGGGAGTCATCACCGGAAAGAGCAGGAGTCCAGAAGGTGGAGGAGCGGTGCCTTGGGATCGTTCAGGCGGCGGCCGCGGTCTCGGTCGGTTGCTCGGGCCAGAAGACACGGGCCACCCAGTCGCCGAAGCGCTCGCCGGCGAGCCGCTCGGCCTGGTAGCGAGTCAGCAGCGGACGCAGCTCGGCCTCGGTGTCGGTCTCCTTGAGGGTCTCCTTCCAGACCCGATTGAGGCGGGTGCCGGTGGTGTTGCCGCCGAGCCAGACCTGATAGCGGCCGGGACCTTTGCCGACGAACCCGATCTCGGCCATGTACGGCCGCGCGCAGCCATTGGGGCAACCGGTCATGCGGATGATGATCTCCTGTTCGCCCAGGCCCACCTCGGTGCAGAGGTCCTGGATGCGGTCGAGCAGCGAGGGCAGGAAGCGCTCCGACTCGGCCAATCCCAGGCCGCAGGTGGGCATCGACGGGCAGGACATGGCGGCCGCGTGCAGCACTCCGGCCTGCTTCTCGGTCTTCACGCCGTGCTCGTGCAGCAGCGCGGTGATGGCCTCCTTGTCGGCGTCGGTGACGTTGGCCAGCACGACATTCTGGTTGGCCGACAGGCGGAACTCCACGCCGTCGAAGCGTTCGGCGACGCGGCGCAGGGCCGTCTTCTGCAGGCGGGTGCCGGCATCCTTCACTCGGCCGGACTCGACGAAGAGGGTCAGGAACCAGCGGCCATCCAGGGCCTTCTGCCAGCCGTAGGTATCGGTGGTGGTGACGAACTGCACCGGTTGGGCCGGCTGGAATTCGATGCCCGCACGGCGGGCCACCTCGCCGCGGAACCACTCCACGCCCTTCTCCTGCAGGACGTACTTGAGTCGGGCGTGCTTGCGGTCGGTGCGGTCGCCGAAGTCGCGGAAGACCGTGAGCACGGCCTTGGACACCTCGACCAGCGCCGAGCGAGGGAAGAAGCCGACGACATCGGCCAGGCGCGGGTAGGTC
>CAIOKD010000234.1 GCA_903858835.1 uncultured Verrucomicrobiota bacterium | reverse complement strand
GGGGCCTGCGGGACCGCCCGGACCTGCGGGTCCGCAGGGGAACACGGGAGCGGCAGGTCCAGCCGGACCCGCGGGAGCAACCGGCCCGGCTGGACCCGCCACCCGGCCCGAAGCTCCGCGTTCGGATCCCACACCGTGGCCAACCGACCCGAGCCCACCTCCAGCGACCGGAGCACCGCCGGGGAATCCATCCGCGCCTCCAGGAAGAACACCGAGGCCCCGTCGGCACCCGCCACCGCATCGCTCGCCGACCCCGCCGAGGTCAGCGCGCGCGGTGCCGCCTCCCCTTCCGGATCCACCCGCCACAGCAGCTTGCGGCCCTGCGACTCCGCCTCGAGGACCAGCCAGCCGCCCTTCGACCAGGCGATGGATTCCACCGAATGATCCCAATGGCGGGTCCGGTGGTGCACCCGGCCCGTCTTCAGGTCCCGGAGCATCAACTGCCAGCGGTCGGCCTCGAAGCCCGCGCGCGCCTGGGCCCGGTAGGCCAGCCAGCGGCCATCCGGCGAGAACTGCGGACACCCGTCGGCCGCCGGCTTCGTGGTCAGCGGCTCCCGCCTCAAACCGTCCACCGACACCGACACCACATTGTGGTCGGTGGACCACGACTCCTCGCGCACCGGGGCCGGCGACGGCGTGTGCGCCAACGACCTCGAGTCGGCCGCCCAGGCGAACTCGTCGCCCGCGGCGAAGGTGCTCGACCAGGGCACCGCGTCCTGAGGCCCCGGCGTGAGGTCCACCGGATCCCCCACCGCCGCACCCTGCGACACCGGCACCACGAAAAGGTGGTTGCGACGGCCGTCGTTCATGGCGTCCCACTTGCGCACCGGCAGCGCATCGTACACCCGGGCCTTCACCTGGCCCTTGTCCAGCTGCTGGATCCGCTCGCGGTGGAGGCGCTCGGATTCCGCCGCCGGCTTGCCCGAGAACTCCGGGAACACCGACGACAGGAAGGCGATCCGCGAACCGTCCGGCGACCAGACCGGTGCGGTGGCCCCGGTGGACAGGCGCGTCACGGCGCGGGCCTCGCCGCCATCGACCGGCTGGATCCACACCTGCGGCTCCCCGTCGCGATGGGACTCGAAGGCCAGCCACCGCCCGTCGGGCGACCAGCGCGGGTGGCGGTCATGCTTGGGCGAGGCGGCGAATTTCCGCGGCGCCCCACCGTCGACCGGCACCAGCCAGACATCGCTGTCGGTGCGGTTCCCGGCCAGGTCGGGGGTGGTCACCACGCAGGCGATCCACCGGCCATCCGGCGAGGGCTGCGGATCGCTCAGGCGCCGGAGCGACACCAGGTCCTCGAAGGCCATGGGGCGCGCGGCCTCCGCAGGCGATGGCAGAAATCCCGCGGCCACGACGGCCACGACGGCGGAAAACGCACGGCAGATCATGCACGGGCCAGTGAACCGCAGGCGACCAGCCGAGGCAAACCGGGGCTTGCCTCCCGGCCGCCGGCACCGGTCCGGTCGCCCTGGCAAGCCATGGACACCCTTGGACACCCCTTGTCCAGGTCCGTGCGCGACCTTCGAGCCACCCGGAGGATTTGGGTTTTACACCCGGCGGGAAGCCCTAGACTGATCCCCCGGCCCGATCCCGGTTCCGCGATGCCCAACGACGCCAAGATCATCGAACTGCGCCAATGGCTGGCCGAGCGCCTGCCCCGGGCCCGGCTCGGCGCGGCGCCGCCACGCACGGCC
>CAIOKD010000233.1 GCA_903858835.1 uncultured Verrucomicrobiota bacterium | reverse complement strand
GGCCGCCGATCCCCACACCCTGGCCCGCAGGGTTTCCCTCGACCTGACCGGCCTGCCTCCGACGCCGGCCGAGATCGCGGAGTTCCTGAAAGAGCCGAGCGATGCGGCCTATGAACGCTGGGTCGACCAACTGCTGGCCTCCCCCCGGTACGGCGAACGTTGGGCCCGTCGATGGATGGATCTCGCCCGGTACGCCGACACCAACGGTTACGAAAAGGACCGCACGCGGAGCATCTGGCCGTGGCGCGACTGGGTGATCCGAGCCCTCAACGCCGACATGCCCTTCGACCGGTTCACGCTCGAGCAACTGGCGGGCGACCTGCTTCCGAATCCGACGCGAGACCAGCTCATCGCCACGGGATTCCACCGCAACACGATGCTCAACGAAGAGGGAGGCATCGATCCCCTGGAGTTCCGGTTCCACGCCATGACCGACCGGGTGGCCACCACCGGCACCACCTGGATGGGCCTGACCCTCGGGTGCGCCCAGTGCCACACGCACAAGTACGACCCGATCCAACATCGGGAGTATTACCAACTGATGGCGTTCCTGAACAACACCGACGAGCCCGACCTGGATCTTCCGGAGGCCTCCGACGAGGTCCGTCACCAGGCCCGAGTCGCCGAGGCCGAGACGCTGGTCGCGGGGTTGGCCGAGCAGTTCCCCATCGAGGACAGCCACTGGTTCACCCCCTCGCTGATCGAGGCCCGTTCGCAGCGTGGTTCCCCGGCCCGGCTGATGGACGACCAGTCCGCGCTCTTTTCCGGGACCACGCCCGACACCGACACGCTCACCCTGGTGGTCACCACGAAGGAATCCCACATCGACCGACTGCGCCTGGAGACCTTGCTGGACGAGGCGCTGCCCAGGAAGGGCCCCGGGCGGGTGGCCCACGGGAACTTCGTCCTGAGCGAATTGCGGATCACGGCCGCGCCCCTGGACACCCCCGAACGGAAGACCCCGGTGAGCCTCCAACGGGCCGAGGCCGATGTGGAGCAGTCGGGATTCCCGGCGGCCCAGGCCATCGATGGCCAATCCCAGACCGGCTGGGCGGTGGATGTCGGCGGCGACCGGCTCAACCGGGAGCACCACCTCACCGTTCACTTCAAGAACGAGGTCACGTTCCCGGCGGGCGCCCGGTTTGAAATCACGCTCGACCACCAACAGGCCGCGCAACACCTGATCGGCCGGCCTCGGATCCGCCTCGGCAGTCCCACTCCCGACCCGCGCCCGCTGGCCGAACGCCGCAAGGCCGCCGCAGAGGACGCATTCCGACAGTGGCTCGAGCGCAACCGTGAGACGGCCGTCCGCTGGACACCGCTGCGCCCGAGCAGTGCGACCTCCAACCTGCCCCTGCTGACCGTCCAGGCCGATGACTCGGTGCTCGCCAGCGGCGACATCAGCAAGAGCGACACCTATCGACTGGCCTTCCGGGCTCCAGGAGCATCGATCACCGCCGTGCGCCTCGAGGCCCTGCCCGACCCGAGTCTGCCCAAGCACGGACCGGGGCTGGCCTACTACGAAGGCCCCAAGGGCGACTTCTTCCTCGGCGATCTGCAACTGTCCGCCGGAGGGCAGCCTGTCCGCTGGAAATCCGCGACGCAGAGCTACGGCAAGAACGCCTTCGGGGCCGAGGCCACCGCCGCGTTGGCCGTCGACGCCGATCCCCAGACCGGTTGGTCCACCGCGGGCCGCGAGGGTCAACGGCATGAAGCGGTCTTCATCCCGCAAACACCCATCGCCGGTGGATCCGAACTGAACCTGACCTTGTCGTTCGGTCGCCATTACGCCTGCTCGCTGGGGCGTTTCCGGATCTCCGTGACCTCCCGGCCCGAGGGGGCCGTGGCCCGGGATCTGCCGGCCGAACTGGAACCGCTGCTGTCCTTGCCCGATGCGGCGCTGACCGGAGAACAACGGGACCGATTGCGCCGTCACTTCCTGCTGACCACTCCGGAACTCGCGGAGCCCCAGAAACGGATCGCCCAACTGCGCCAGCGCCCCACCGCGAAGACGACACTGGTCTTCCGGGAACGCCCCGCGGACAACCCCCGACCGACCTTCATCCACCGTCGTGGGGAGTTCCTGCAGCCGACCGAGCGGGTGGAACCCGGCGTGATCGCCGCCATCGCCCCCTTCCCTCAGGATCTTGCCAAGAATCGCCTGGGCCTGGCCCGCTGGCTGGTCTCGACCAACCATCCCCTGACCGCGCGCGTCACCGTGAACCGGCAGTGGCAGGCCTTCTTCGGCAAAGGCCTCGTCCGGACCACGGAGGATTTCGGCTACCAGGGCGACAGCCCGAGCCACCCCGAGCTGCTGGATTGGCTGGCGGTCGACTTCATGCAGCATGGCTGGTCGCTCAAGCGCCTCCACCGGCAGATCGCCCTGAGCGCCACCTACCGGCAGTCCTCGCGGATCCGGCCCGAACACCTGGAACGGGATCCCGACAACCGGTGGCTCGCGCGCGGCCCCTCGGTCCGCTTGGATGCCGAGATCATCCGCGACGCGGCGCTGCGTGCAGGCGGGCTACTTTCCGACGCCATGGGCGGTCCGGGCGTGTATCCGCCCCAGCCCGCCGGGATCACCGAGGTGGCCTATGGCGGCGGGGCCTGGCCGACCAGCCAGGGCCAGGACCGCCATCGCCGCAGCCTGTACACTTTCACCAAACGCACGGCTCCCTTCGCCATGTTCAACACCTTCGACGCGCCGACCGGCGAGTCGTGCCTGGCCCGACGCGACACCTCCAACACCCCGTTGCAGGCGCTGACCCTCCTCAACGACGTCTTCTTCATCGAAGTCTCCCAGGCCATGGGGCGCGATCTCGCCCAGCAAGCCGGCACGGTCTCCGAGCGCATCCGAACGGCCTTCCAGCGCTGCCTGACCCGCCCTCCGACCCCGGCCGAACTCGCGGCCCTGGAATCCTTCTGGCAGAACCAATTGGCCCGCTTCCGCTCCAAGGCACTCGATGCGACCGCGGTGGCCGGCCCGGCGACGACCGCCGGAGACGCCTCCGTCGAGGAGCGCGCGGCCTGGTCGGCCCTGTCCCGCGCCCTGCTGAACCTCGATGAAATGATCACCAAGGGTTGAACCCATTCCCCGCGATGAATCCCCCCTCCCCCTTCCCCAACCTCATCGGCCGACGGCACTTCCTGCGCGACTGCGGTGTCGGCCTGGGCAAGATCGCCCTTGCCGGCCTGCTGACCGACCGATGGAACCCGCGACTGTCGGCCGCTCCGCAGTCGGGTGGGCCCGCACTGGCACCGAAGGCTCCCCACTTCAACGGTCGGGCCAAGCGGGTGATCCACCTCTTCATGGGAGGAGCCCCCAGCCAGCTCGAACTCTTCGATTCCAAGCCGGAGCTGGCGAAACTCGAGGGCCGCCCGCTGCCGCCCTCGGTCATCGGCGGACAGCGCTATGCTTTCATCCGGCCCGATGCGGCGGTCCTCGGGCCCCGCTTCAAGTTCGCCCGGCACGGCCAGTCTGGGACCGAGATCTCCGAGGTGCTGCCCCACCTGGCGAAGATCGTGGACGACATCTGCCTGGTCCGATCGGTGCGCACCGATCAATTCAACCACGCCCCGGCCCAGATCTTCTTCAACACCGGCTTCTCCCAACCCGGCCGTCCGAGCCTGGGTTCCTGGGTGATCTACGGCCTGGGGTCCGAGTCGCAGAACCTGCCCGCCTTCGTGGTGATGAGCACCGGGGGCGGCCTCAGCGGCGGCGCCGCGCTCTGGTCCAGCGGGTTCCTGCCCACCGTCCACACCGGGGTGCGCCTGCGCAACCAGGGCCCGCCGATCCTGAACGTGGACTACCCGGCCGGCATCGACCCCCGGCTCCAGCGGGACACGCTCGACCTCGTGGCCAACCTGAACCGCCAGCGGCTCGGGACCGTGGGTGACCCGGAGATCGCCACCCGCATCGCCTCGTACGAGATGGCCTTCCGCCTGCAGACCTCGGCCCCGGAACTCATGGACCTGCGGAGCGAGTCGCCGGAAACCCTGAAGATGTACGGCTGCGATCCCGACAAGCCGTCCTTCTCCCGGGCCTGCCTCTTGGCACGTCGGATGATCGAACGTGGGGTGCGCTTCGTGAACCTCTACCACGAGGGATGGGACGCGCACTCCGACGTGGTGGGCAACGTCCGCAGCAATGCGGCGACCACCGACCAGGCCAGCGCGGCCCTGGTGCTCGACCTCAAGCAGCGCGGACTGCTGGACGACACGTTGGTGATCTGGGGCGGCGAGTTCGGGCGCACCCCGATGGTGGAATCCAACGCAGCCCTGGGCCGCAGCCAAGGGCGTGACCACCATCCGCAGGCCTACAGCCTCTGGATGGCTGGCGGAGGCATCCGTGCCGGGATGACCTACGGGGCCACCGATGATCTGGGCTTTCACGTGGTGGAGAACCCGGTCCACGTGCACGACCTGCAGGCCACGATCCTGCACTGCCTCGGGTTCGACCACGAGAAGCTCACCTTCCACCACGCCGGGCGGGATTACCGCCTCACCGACGTGCATGGCCAGGTGGTACGACCCATTCTGGCCTAGGCCTGCGCCCCAGTCTGTCGATAGACCGCGGGCTCGGCTCCGAGGGTGCCCACCAATTCGGTCAGTCGGGCCTCGGAACGGCTCCGCTCGAGCATGACCCGGGCATGGGAGCGGCGGTCGTGCAGCCGCAGCCGCTCGGCCTCGACCGCATACTCCGGACGCCCGAGCAGCCGTTCGATGTAGGCCGCGACCTGGTTCCAATGCCGAACCTCCAGATCGCGGCGCATCTCCAAGCGGGCGCGGTACCACGGGCTCTCCAACACGCTCTGGCGGGTGAACATCGCCCGGAAGGTCGCATCACCAAGCCCGAGGCCCTCGAAGGATCCGTCGCGCATGATGTGCAGCAGCACCCGGAGGGGCGGCACGGCCTGCTGGATCGAGCCATCATCGAAATAGTGCTGGGCGACCCGTCGGTGGGTCGCGGCGATGTTGTCGACCGAGTCCGCATATTGGGCGGCGTCCTGTTTCTCGGGTCTGAGCATGCTTTCCACCAGGACCGCGTGGGGGTGGTTGAATACCCTGCCGAGGAAGTCGTTCACGAACTTCGGCGTGATGCGCCAACCCAGCCGACTGGCCGGCACCGTCCTGCCCCCGTGGGTGAAATCAGCCACCCGCTCCAGATAGCCCCGGGAGATGAGGAAGGCGGGATCGCGCTCGGCCACCCCCATCCGACACCACACCTCGGGCACCAACAAGCTGATGTCGTGATCGACCCGGGTCTTCGGGCCCAGATATCCGGCACTCGTGAGGAACACCGGATTCTCGGACACGGCCAGGCTGACGAACGCCGCGTTGAGATCGTAGATCGGAGGCAGGGCGTTGAACGGCCCCTTGGTGAGGGCCCCCTCGCTGCCCGCGCCGGTCGTCGAAGGCGACTTGCCGGTCATGCTGGAGATGAATTCCATGAACGCCTCGGGCAATTCCATGTGGTGGATCGGCCCATAGCAGGCCAACGGACGGACGCCCGGCTCGGCAGGATTGTTCCGCCGGCCCGCCAGCACGGCATGAACCGGGGTGTGGACCGGGCGATCCATGGAAAGGCGTCGCGCCAGTCGGGCCGACATCTCCGTCAGGTGGCGCCCCTGGTTGTCCAGAAGGTCGGGCCGGATCTGGAGATAGCGAGGATTCTTGGAAGGCTTGCCGTCCACCAACCGCGGATGGGAGGTGACCACGATCCACTCGGGCGAACCATCACCCGGCTCGGAAGCGGCCGCGGCCTCGATCAGGGCTCGCATCGGGGCGGTATACTGGTTGAAGGCGATGGCATCGTCGACGATCTCGCGCGCCTGCTGGCGTGAGATCGGCTCGTAATTGCTGAAGAAGCAGCCGCCCGCCGAGAAGTCGGCCTCCGCCGCCTTGTCGTAGCCGCGATGAATGGCATCATCCGGACGCTGGAACAGGCGGAACTCGGTGTTCTGAACGAACTTCAGCGACGGATGCACGCTCTGGGCGTCGAGTCCCCCGAGTTGGCTGCGCGGCACCGTGACACTGGCCGTGATGTCGTCCTCCATCTGGAGCTTGAAGGCCGGGATGTAGTCCTTGCGCAGGCCGAAGGTTCGCCAGGCGCCATCGTCGTCGTAGCCCACGCGGAGGAACTGGGTGACCAGGCGCTTGCGCCCGAGGCGCAGTTCGTTGGCCGGGGTTCCGTTGATCACATCGACGCTGAAATGGGAGCGCCAGTCCGCGTCCCAGGACGGCTGCCAGAATCGCTTCACCACCAGCACCAGTTCACGGATGTGCGGGGGCACCGATCCGATCCAGGCATTGTGCTCGTCGGAGAAGTCGTCGCTGGGAGTCAACAGCTTGATCACCGAGCCGAGGGTGCGGGTCGGACTCAAGATGGGACGCTGGTCCTGGCCGTTGCGCGCGGGGTCCCGGAAACGGCGGGAGAAGTCGCGTCCCAGCACCTCGCCCACCCGGTCAAAGTCGCGGTTCAGGTCGGCCACGAAGACGGAGCCGAAGAGGATGGCATCGGTGATCGGCTTGGAGATCTCACTCTTGCCCCCGCCCGAGACGGTGCAGGGCTTGTGGCAGAGGGTTCCCTCGGGCCGGGTGCCCACCAACCGCCAGGCGCGGCCGGCCATGGCCGGAGGCTCCAGGTTGACCCGGAAACCGCTGGGCAACAGGTAATGGTGATCGCGACGGAGCCGGATCGAGCGCGGCCTACCGGCATCGTCCCAGCGCACCGAGAGTGTCTCGATGTCGAAGCAGGCGTTCTCGGGCACATAGACGACCCGCGGGAACCGCCGATCCGTGGCGTAGCCTTCGGGCTGGAGTTCGATGGCCCCGGGGATCAGTCGTAAAACCTCCGAGAAGCCGTAGGGAAAATCGGCTCGGTGCTGCTGGGCGTCGTATTCGCTGCCGAGGTCGTGGCGCGCGAAGACCAGGGCCCCGCCGGCATGCTCTTCCTCAACGAGCCCCAGCAGGTTGGCGGCGAAGCTGATCTGCGTTTTGACCTCCTTCTTGCAGTACCCGAAGTAATTGTCGGAGATGAGGGTGACGATGATCCCGGAGGCATCGCGGGCGGTGAGCTTGAAGGCGTTGCCGTCGTTGTAGAGTTCCCGGGGATCCGACCAGCACATCCCATCGCGGATCTGCCGGGCCGTGGCGTCATCGCGGTGGGGCAGGCCCAGTTCCTTCTTGGTGAGGCCGTTGAGGTGCGGGGCGAGGATCACACAGCCCGTGTGTCCGCTCCAGTGCTCGGCATCGAGCGCCGCATCGTTCTCGGGCAGCATGGGATCGCCGGCGTTGCCGAAGATGCTCTCGACGAAATCCAGGTTGGCCACCAGCGATCCCGGGACGAAGAACCGGACCTCCATGCTCTTGGCCGGGGTCACACCCGGGACCTCGGGGCACACCACCGGGCGGATCAACAGCGAAACCATGCAGGCCGCGGGGGTGTTCCCGGAGGCGGTGAACGGCAGGAGTCTGAGGTCTTCGGGCGGTTGCAGCGCTCGGGCGAGCAACTCGGCGAACACGGTCTTGGGCACCCCCTTCTTGTCGTCGGGGATCGGCAGGCCACCCTCGGTGACGTGGAAGATGCCGGCCGTGGTGCGGCGGTCAGACTTCGGATTGTGGAGGATGCCGTTGCGCAATCGGTAGCTGCGGAGCATCGGCGAGGCCACCTCGTCGCGGTCGGGCGGGAGCGAGAGCATCCGGGCCAAGCCGTACTGGTCGAGGATGAAGGTATTCCGCGGCAACTCGCGAGGCACCGCGGTGTCGGAGAGATAATCGTGCAGGAAGTTGTTGATGCGGCGGTCGACCGGTGCGGCATAGCGGGACAGCAGGCGATCCTTCTCCCGGCCCTGGGCGATGAAGCTCTCAAGGAGCGGGTCCAGGGTCCGGCTCTCTCCCGGCAAGGGCACTCCGACGAGCCCGAGTTCGGCGAGCCTCAGATTGATATGCCTGTGGAGTTCCTTCGGGTTCGGGGGCTGGAGTCCAATGGAATGGGTCATGGCCGTAGGGGGGATGGCGTTTGGGTTGAGCGCCGGCTTCAGCATCCACCCGGAAGGTTCTGTCTTCAAGTCCCCGGGTTCCAGGCCCGGAGAACCTCAACCGTCCCGTCGGAACTCATCCGCGCCAGCGTCATCTTCACGGCGGGATCGGGACGAAGCCTCGAGTTCGAGGAAATGGGCGCTGGCCTCGCCAGGATCCAAGCTCCATCGACGCGCCAGGAGAGCCACCCGATCGGTGTTCTGCTGCTCGGCCGCACCGCCGCGCGGCCCTTGGTCATCGACGGTCTCGCCGTACTCGTGGCAGACCAGTCCGAGAAGCCGCTCATCAAGGGTGCGCTCGCCTTGGTTCCAAAGCGCTCCGCCGGCCCAGGCATAGGCCCGAACCACGCGGCCATCCCTCAGCCAGGCCCAGGCATGGTGGTTCAGGACCCGGTCGGCGGCAAAGAACTGCACTTCGCCCATCTCCCGGCTGATATGCGCGAGGAAGCGGTAGAGCCGGTCGATGTCGGCATCGGGATCCGGCAGGGCCGCCCCGATGACCAGAGTCCAACCCTGCCATGGCGGCGAGACGAAGACCCGTCGCTCCCGCGCCCGGGCCAGGGCCTCGGACCAAGGGGCCGATCCGGAGGGGCCGAGCTGCAAAATCTCCCTCAGGTAGGGCGTGTTGGAGGTCTTCACGGCCATCCAGCGCCCGGGCATCGGGAGCGGAACAGCCATCCGCCCACCACCGACAAGGGGACCCAGTGGATCGACCCATCGGTGGGATTTGCGCAGCAACCGCAGGTGACGGCGGTACAGCGTGGCGAAGACCATGGCGATGCCCACGACCATCCCGAAGCTGACCAGCAGCCCGAGCGCCAGACCGTGCATGACCGTGGGATTCATGGATGGACCTCCACCGCGCGCGATACAGCAAACACCCTCGCCGGCCGTTGGCAAACGACTTCTGGAGCCGTTTCAACCGCGGTGACGGCGAGGAGCACCGGCCAACGCCTCGAGCGCCGCCGGGACACGCCATCCCGAGGCCTCCAGGGCGGCGCGGATGTCCGCGTCACCGGCGTCGGTCAACTCCCGCACGATGCGGCAGGCGCGGTCCCGCAGTTTCACATTCGAGGGGTTGAGGTCGACCATCAGGTTTTCCCTCACCTTTCCCAGGCGGACCATCGTCAGGGTGCTCAGGATGTTCAGCACCAGTTTGGTGGCCGTGCCGGCCTTCAGGCGGGTGGATCCCGTCAGCACCTCCGGCCCCACGTCGATCGCCAGCACCACCTCAGGCTTCGACCCACGGTCGAATCGCAGGTGCGGATTGAAGCAGAGCAGCGCCGTGTGCGCCCCCGCCTCTCGGGCGGCCGCCAACGCACCCCAAACGAAGGGAGTGCGGCCCGAGGCTGCGATGCCGACCACCATGTCCGCCGACGAAATCCCGCGGAGCCGAAGGGCTCGACGGCCGGCCTCCGGATCGTCTTCGGCCCCCTCCACCGAGGTGTGCAGAGCCTTCTCGCCGCCGGCCATCACCCCTTGGATCCATTCCGGGGGCGTGCGGAAGGTCGGGGGGCACTCGCTGGCATCCAGCACCCCGAGACGACCGCTGGTTCCGGCGCCCACGTAGAACAGGCGCCCACCGCTGCGCAGGGCGGCCGTACTCAACCGGACGAGCCTTGCCAACGAGGCGCCATGACGGGCGATGGCCGCCGGGATCCCCGCATCTTCGGAAAGCATCAACCTGATCGCCTCCGGCACCGGCATCCGGTCAAGTCGCGTGGAGCGCGGGTTCCGCTGCTCCGTCGGGGAGATGCCGGTGGCCACGGGCCGAGGGACGGGATCGGGCACAGGGGCCGCGGCGACGGTTTCCATGGACAAGTCGGGCATCTCGCCCAGAACCAGCGCCTGCTCGGCGAGCACCACCGCTCCCCAGGCCGATTCCCTGCCCAGGGGCCGGACCACGGCCTGAGCACGCTCGGCCTGAAGGCGGGCGCGGATCCAGGGCAGCCAGCGCGGCTGACGGAGAAAGACGCTGCCCGCGAGCACGAATTCCACCCGCCCACGCGCCGATGGGTCCAGGCGACGTGCGCAGACCAAGGCCAGCTCGAGCAACTCGCCAAGGCACCGCTCGATGATCGATCGCGCATCGCAATCCCCTCGGGCGGCGGCCGCGAACACCTCGGGCGCCAGCGCGGCCACCTCGCGCTTGGAGGCGGCCTGCATCCATCCGACCCAGGCCTCCGGATCGGACAGATGGGTCGCCCGCAAGAGGCGTCGCCCCAGGATTCCGAGCCGCCCCGTTCGCTCCAACCTGGCGATGGCCTCGCGGAGTCCCGCGTACCCGAGGGCATAACCGCTGCCTTGGTCGCCCAGTTGGTGGCCCCATCCCCCCGCCTTGGCGGTGGCTCCCCGGCGATTCCGCCCGAAACAGCAGGAACCGGTGCCGCTCAGCAGGATGATCCGCGCATCGACCGGATCGGCCGTGTCGAGCGAGGCGGCCTCGAGCGCGCTCACCAGGTCGTGGTCGATCCGGATGGGCACCGAGGGCCAGACCCGGGCCACACAGGCCCGGAGCCGACGGCGGTCGTCCTCGGTGCGGACCCCCGCCATGCCGACACCGATGGCCGCGGGCTCGGGCAACCGCGACCTCAGGTCGGCGAAGTGGGCCTCGAGGTCGCGGTCCGAGACCAGTCGCAGGTTGGCCGGGCCGGACTCGACCCGGGCCAACGGCCGACGCCCTTCCAGCGCGGCCGCGATGGCCACGGTCCGCGTACCTCCACATTCGATGCCGATGACTCCTTGGACGCCCTGGGCTTGCATGCGCTGGATTGGAAGGCGGCGGCGCCCTGGGCAAAAGCGCAAATCACCGTCTGTCCGGGCGCGCCCCGGGCCTTGGGGCCGGAGTCCTCCGCTCCGCAGTTGGCAATCCGGCGGCGCCGGAACAGGTTTCACCCATGAAGAAGACCCAGCGCGAACTGCCCATGTCCCGGCCTCCCTTGGAGCGGATGATGCGGATCCACAACGCCATCGCGGCGGGCGATCATCCGAACGCCTCGTCGTTGGCCCGCGAGTTCGAGGTCAGCACCAAGACCATCCAGAGGGACATCGACTTCATGCGCGACCGGATGGGGCTGCCCATCGAGTACTGCGCGCGCAGCTATGGGTTCCACTACACCGAACCCGTGGATGCGTTCCCAACACTCCAGATCACTGAGGGCGAGCTCTTCGCGCTGGTTGTGGCGGAGAAGGCGCTGCAGCAGTACCGCGGAACCCCCTTTGAGAGACGACTCCTGACCGCCTTCAAGAAACTGGAGCGATCCCTGCCCGACACCGTCTCGTTGAACCTCGCGGAATGGACCGAGAGCATCTCGTTCCGGACCACCGCCGAGCCCAACGTGGACCTCGGCATCATCGACCGACTGGCCCAGGCGGCGGCCGCGGGCCAGACCCTCCGGCTGACCTATCGGAAGCCGGGGTCGGCCACCGAGGAGCGCATCGTCGATCCATACCACATCGGCAACATCAACGGCGACTGGTACCTCTTTGCCCACGACCACCTCCGCAAGGCCATACGAACCTTCGCTCCCTCCCGTATCGTGGAGGCGGCACCCACGGGAAAGACCTTCCAGAGACCCGCCAAATTCGCGCTCGAGAAGCACCTGCGGGACAGCTTCGGTGTCTACTCGCGCCAGGG
>CAIOKD010000232.1 GCA_903858835.1 uncultured Verrucomicrobiota bacterium | reverse complement strand
GGTCCGAGCGTCCGCGAGATCATGGCGCCGATGTGCGGACAGGCCACCGATTGGGGCGGCGCGTAGCCCGTGTGCCAGTGGAACTGGTGACGCGAATGCAGGATGAATCCGAGGTCGCCCGCGGTGTAGGTGCGGATGAGCGTGCCGCGGTCCATCACCTTGGCCACCTTCTCGAGACCCTCGCTGATGCGGAGGCCGTCGACGGCGGTCGGGATCGACGGGAACGTCGACAGGACGGTGTTCGGATTCATGCCCTTCTCGTAGGGCGTGTACCGCTTGGGATCGAAGGTCTCGGTCGAGGCCATGCCACCGCCCATCCACAGGACGATGATGGTGTCGGCCGTGGCCGGCGGGCGCAGTTGCTCTCCCTCGGCGGCGGCCAGCGGGCGGGAGTATCCGGCTCCGAGGGCTCCGAGCGTCGCGGCACCGAGGCCCTTGACGAACTCGCGGCGGGTGTAATCGGGAATCTTCATGGCTGGGACGAGTACAGGTCTACCGGTGGTCTGGTTCGGGCAGGAGTCAATGGGTCAACTGGAACTCGGGCAGCAGGGCCAGGCTCCAAAGCAGGTCTTCCACCCCCTCGGGACGGGGCTTGTCGCCGACCAACTCCAGGGTCAAGGCCAACTCTTGGCGGGTCGGGGGGCGGGAGAGCCCCTGTCGGAACACCCGCTGGGCCAGGGCGCGCCCGTCGGGATGCGACGCCACCAGCTTCTCGGAGCCTCGCTGAAGCAACCGTGAAAGCGTCTCGCCATTGGTCAACTCCAGAGCCTGGAGGGTGGTGGCCAAGGACTGTCGGGTGGTGATGACCTGCTCTCGGTTGGGTCGCCCCAGGGCCAGGGCGAGCGGATCGGCCGGGATCAGCGACGCCCGCACCGTGCCGTGCGCCTGACGGCCCGAGACGTTCTGGGCCAGGGTGGCCTCCACGCCCCAGGGAGCCATCCCGGGGACACCCAGGATGTCGGCCCCGGCCCAACCGGCGGCGTTCGGCGAGGTCTGCCAGTCGCCCGAGGGCCGGCGATGCACCTTCCACGAGGCGTCGGTGCCGAAATCGAGAATCTCCTCGGTCGGAGCAGCGCCCTTTTTAGGGGGCTTTCCGGACTGGCGCACCCGGGCATAGACCAGCAGGCCGGCGGGATTGTCGCCATCGCCGCCGTTGACGGCCTCGATCGCCAGGAGATTGGTTCCGGCCCGCAGCGCTCCGCGCACGTCATACACCGCCGACTGGGACCAATCGGAGGACTCGATGCCGCGGACCCGTTTCCCGTTCAGGAACACCCGGGCCGAGTTGTCGGCGTGGACGAAAAGGGTGGCCTCGGTAGGGATCTCTGCCAGCACCCACTCCTTGAGGAATCCGTTGGTGCCCGGGGGCGCTCCCCGGGTCGCGGCGTGGGAGTCGCTCCAGATCCAAAAGGCCGAGGCCGAGAGCTTGCGGGCGCTTCCGGGCTCGGACAGCAACCGGTCGAGGTCGCCCGAGGGCCGGTCGGCCCAGACCCCGGTGATCGAACCAAGGGCGTCGCGGAACTGTTCCGCCGTCAGTCGTCGGATGCCCGGACCCCGGAAGGTGTATTCGGCCTCGGGCTTCTCCGGCAGGTTCACCGATGGCAACTGGTAGGCCCGCGAGGTGAGGATGAGCTCGAGGGTGCGCTTGAGGTCCCAGCGATGCTCCACGAGGTCTTCAGCCAGCCAATCGAGCAGGTCGGGGTCCCAGGCAACATTCTGCATCACATCCAGCGGCTCCACGAGGCCTCGGCCCATCAGGCGGGCCCAGAGCCGGTTGACGATGGTGCGGGACAACCGGCCGTTCTCGCGCTGCGTGATCAGGCGGGCCAGTTGCTCAAGCCGGTTGCTCTTGGAGGCCTTGGCATCGACCGATCCCAGCTCGGGGAACAGGAATTTCAGCGGGGCCACCTTCCCGGTCGGCTTGTCGCAAAGCACCATCTCGAGCGGACCGTCGGCGTAGATGCCAGCCAGCCCGTAGGCGTCGCTCAGCTTCCAATCGTCGATGAAGGAGTCGTGGCAGGAGGCGCATTTGAGGTTCACCCCCATGAACACCTGCCCGATGTTCTGCGCGGCCTGCAGTGGCGGGGTCATCGAGGCGTTGACCGTGCCGCGCCAGACGATGCCCTTGGTGAAGCCCTCACTGCCGCTCACCGGGTTGACGAGTTCCTGGACGAACTGGTCGTACGGCTTGTTGTCGAGCAGGGCCCGGTAGAGCCACGGACTGATCTGCTTGCGGCCCCCGTCGATGTAACCGGTGCCCGCGTAGTCGTTGCGGAGCAGGTCGTTCCAGAAGGTCAGCCAGTGCTGGGCGTAGCGCGGACGATCGTCGAGCAGGCCCCGTACGAGCCGGGAACGCTTGTCCTTGCGACGGTCCTTCAGGAAGGCCTCCTGGGCCTCCGGGCTGGGCAGCAGTCCGGTGACATCGAGCGAGGCCCTGCGCAAAAAGCCTCCATCATCGACCGGTTTCGGCGGTGGGACGTGATGCTTGGCGAAGTAGGCCTCGGTGAAACGATCCACCGGGTGTCCGGAACGTCCCGCGGGCAACTCCGGCCGACGGGGCTTGAGATTGTTCGCTGGCGGTTGGGCGAAGGTGACCTGCGGATCCCACTTCAAGCCCTGGTCGACCCAGGCCCGAAGGATGCCCACCTGCTCCGCGGTCAGCTTGGTCCCCTTCTGGGGCATGACCGAATCCGGATCGGTCCCGGCCACCAGATGGATGAAGTGGCTACGGGCGCTGTCGCCAACGACCACCGCCGGCCCCGACTCCGCGGGCTGCAAAAAGGTCTCGCGGGTGTCGAGCTTCCAGTCGCCATTGGCCTTGCCGCGCCCATGGCACTTGACGCAACCGGCCTCGAGGATGGGCTGAACGTCCTTGCGGAAATCGATGGAACGGGAGGCGGGCGGCGGCAGTTTGCCGATGGCCTCCGGCGTCGGACCGGCCCCGAGGACTCGGGCCATCATTCCCAAACCCATCAGGCCTGAACCCGCGATGAGGACCAGTGCCCGGGAAAACCCGCTTGCGTGAAAAGGACCGTTGGGATGCACGTTGCCAGTATCCTCGCGACGGCTTGCCCCGGCAAGGCCAAGCGGG
>CAIOKD010000231.1 GCA_903858835.1 uncultured Verrucomicrobiota bacterium | reverse complement strand
TCGGCTTCGACACCGAGGCCGCCCTGAAGCGCCTGACCCTTGAGTCGATCCGACTGAGGGATGCTGCCGGTTCCGCAGCGAAATCCGCCCCTTCTGATCCGGGTCGCAGTCCCTCGGACTCGGCCCCCAAGGCGCCGAATCTCCTGCAACCACCCAGCGCCCCGACCCTGTTGGCCCCGGCCAAGCCATCCGTCGAGGCGTTGCAGACCGCGCGATGGGCGGGACTGGTACCCCCGGCTCCGGCCGCGCAACTGCCGCCGGTGACCTCCGGGCAGGAGATCAGCGTCTGGGAACTGGTGAACCACTACCGGTCCGATCCTGCGGGGGCGGACGCGCGCTACCGGAAACGCTCGTTCCGGATCACCGGCGTGGTGGAGCGCATGGAGCGGGGCATCGTGAGCCGTAATGTCCGGGTCTTCCTGGAGACGCCAGACCCCGCCGTCCGCCCTGTCTGTGAATGGCGCATCGACGACAAGATCCCCGCCTTCCACACCCGCCGCGACGGACGAACCCTGATCGCCGAGAACAACCGCTCCCGCTGGAAATTGCTGGAAGCAGGCCAGACGGTGACTTTCGAGATCCAGGGAAACGGTCTCGATGACGGCCTGGTGGAATTGAAGCAGGCACGGCTGCAGCCCTGAGGTCCGGCCCGATCCGGACCTCGGCGGATCCCTCCGCCTCCCATCGAAGCCCTCCTGGAATTCAGGCCCCGACACGGGCCGCGGGCTCATCGACCTCGGCGGTCACCGTGATCTGGACGGCGGCATCCAGCGGCATTTCCGAAACCCCGATGGCCAATCGGGCATGGGCGCCCCTGGCACCGAACACCGCGTTGAAGAGATCCGACGCGCCATTCAGCACCTGGGGATGCCCGCGAAAGCCGGCCGCGCAGTGCACATAGCCCTCGACCCGGACCAACCGGCGCACCCGATCCAGGTCACCGCCCGTCGCCGCCCGGAGCTGGGCCAAGGCATTGAGGGCGCACTGGCGGGCCGCCTGATAGCCCTGCTCGACCGTCAGCTCGGCGCCCAGGCGCCCGGTGAAGGCCATCACGCCGTCGCGCCACGGCAATTGACCCGAGGTGAACACCAGCGTTCCGGTGCGGACCCAAGGCTCATAGGCCGCCACCGCACCCGGGGCCGGAGGCACGGTGATGCCCAGCCGTTGGAGATTCTCGTCGATGCTCATGCCCAGGTGGGGAAATCCAGGATCGAGGTTGCAGGTCAGGCGGCCGCCGAGGCCTTCGAGAAACTCCGCCACTTCGCCTGCGGAATCAGCCCGAGCCCGATCAGCACGCACTGGCTGGCCACGAAGACCATCAGCGCGGTGAAGGCCCCGCTCATGAACCCGTAGCTGTGGAGCCCCACGCCCAGCAGGTTCGTGCCGAACCAGGACCAACTCGTCACGATGTTCCCGAAGATGGCCAGGTTCATGATGCCACGCTCGCGAACCATGCCGCCCCACCGGGCATGGAGGATCAGCGCATTCCACAGCACGATGATCAGCGCCCCGTTCTCCTTGGGATCCCAGCCCCAGAACCGCCCCCAGGACTGGTCGGCCCAGATGCCGCCCAGGACGGTACCCACGAAGCTGAAGAGCGTGGCGAAGCACAGAATACCATAGACCATGCGGGAGAGGCTCCGGCCCATATCGGCGGTCATCACCTTCGTGAAGAAACCGAGCACCACATACAGGATCGCCAGGAAACCCGCGACGAAGGTGGCCGAATAGCCCAAGGTCACGATGACCACATGCGTCGCGAGCCAGAAGTTGGTGTCGAGCACCGCCTGGAGCATCACCATGGTGTCGCCACCCAGGGCCAGGTTGTGGGCCACGATCTGGGTGGAGAAGCCGATGACGGTGGCCACCGCCAGCCCGATGGCATTCTTCCAGAACGATTCGAGGATCAGCCCCAGCCCTACCGCGCCCCAACCGATGAAGATGGCCGAACTGTAGAGGTTGGTCACCGGCGGGCGGCCTTCGAGCCACATGCGCACGATCAACCCCAGCGTGTGCACCACGAAGGCCAGGCGCACCAGGTTCAGCGAGGTCCTGCGGCTCCATTCGGCGAAGTTGAACCAGAACCCGCAACCGAACAGGAACGCCACCAGGTACAAGGCCGCCGCCTTGGAGAACGGCGCGAATCCATTGTAGCGCTGCTCCCGGTGGGTCTTCACCAGGGCCTTGCCCAGGCGCAGCGACTCCAGGTACGCGGTGTAGTCAGCCACGGCGGCATTGAAGCTCGCCGTCTGACTCTCACGAAAGGTGTCGGCCATGGCCGCCCAGTGCCCCACCGCCGGAGGCAGCGGCCGAGTCCCCGCCGTCCGGATCAACTCGGCCACGGTTTCGGCCGGCAATTCGGCCTTGGGCACGCGCATCAGGTGCTTGAGCAGCGGCGCCCCGAAGCTCGGCTCCAACAGGGCCTCTCCCATCCGCTGCCAGGCGAAGGAGTCGCCACCGGCCGCCGGCGGAACCAGCAGCGGCGGCTCGCCACGGAGCGTCACGAAGAACCGCTCGGCATGGCCGAAGACCTCGGTGAGCGCATTGGTGTCGAACGGACCGGACCCCGTCATGCGCTGCTGGAACGCCTTCACGCCGGCCGGGATGGTCTTCTGGTATTCGGCGATCTCCGCGGCGAACCGAGCCGTGTCCTGCGGATGGATGGTGTTCTTGAGGCGGAGGTAGAGGGTCATCGCCTCGTACAAACCGAGGGTGGCGTTGTCGAACGCGTTGCGGAGAGACGAATCCTTCTTGTTCTCCTGGATGTTCCGGGCGCTCTCCTCGATCTGCTTCAGGCCGTTCTCACCGAATTGGTTCCAGGAGTAGTGCTTGCCATCCTCGCCGGCCGGCGGATTGGGCTCGGGCAACTTGAGCATCGCCTTGAGCTCCGGATGGTCCACGCGGAAGACCTTCCAACCATCGGCGACCTCGGGCCGGGTCATCACCGTCAGCAGCCATTCGGTGGCCGAAATGATCTTCGGAGATTCGTACCAGGCCTTGGCCGGCTCCAGGTTGGCGGTCTCCTTTTCGCGGATCCGGGTCAGCGAGTTGCGGGCCAACGAATCGAAGGGTTGCAGGCGGCCGTTGAAGACCACGGGCAGACGTCCGAAGGCACCGAAGGCGTACTCGCGGTCGCGCCGCGGCACCAGGGCACCGAGGATCCAGAGGGCGAAGAGCGCCACGACGATCAAGGGAATCCGTTGTTTCATGGTGCTGAAAGAGGATGCAGACAATGGAATGAAGGGTGCGACGGACCTCAGGCGGCCCGGGGCTTCCGGCGCGCGATGAACTTCGTCAGGTGCAGAAGGAACTGAACCAGCAGGCCCACACCGACCAGGATGCATCCGACATAAGGCGTGACCCACGACGGGTTCCGGACCACCTGCAACGCACTGGTGCCGCGCCCCCCATCGGTCAACTGCTCCTTGCCCATCTGGTACTGGAAGAAGGTGTAGCCGCCATGGCGCAGCGGCGCGTTCATGTAGATGTCCACCTCGCGGTCCTCGCCGGTGTCCGCGTGGCGCAACCGGACGCGGCTCTGGAAGTTTTTCGGGATGTCGGTGCCCGGGTAGGTCTCGTGGGTGGTCTTGAGCAGGGTGAGTGCGAAGGGCTTGTATTCGCGCACAGGTCGATACTCCAACCGCCATTCCCGACCCTCGGCGGTCAAGGTCTGGCTCTTCAATTCGCCGGAGATCGCCCAGGTCCCCAGGCTCGAGGTTCCCGCCAACTCGATCACCGCGGCCGGCACGTTGCGGTCGTTCATGGTCCGTGTGGCCGACTGGGCATCGATGACGATGCGGGCTCCCACGCCCTGGCTCGCCGCCGGCGGGCGGTTGGAGTCCATGACCGGCGCACGCAGGCGGACCCGGGCATTCTCATAGGCCTCCTTGACCCGGATGGCGAAGGGCAACAGTTCATGGCGAACCTCGGCGCCCGCCTTCAGGCGCGAGGCCGGGATGGCCACCACCTGGTCCAGGTCGTTGCTGCCCGTGCTGCGCATCACCGCCAACTCGAAGTCCATCGCCGACTCGGAGTAGTTGCGGGTCTCGCCCTCGCGGAAGCTCATGATGCTCTCGCGGGCCAGCATGTCGGTGGCCAACTGACCCAGCAGCAGGAGGATGATCCCGATGTGCGTCAGGAAGATACCGCTCTTGGCCCAGGTCCACTGGAAGCGCGTGAAATGAGCCACGATGAGGTTGATGACCAGCATCGTGCCCAAGAGGTACCCGCCGGGCAGCGGCACCACCGGGAAGGCCGAGCCATGCGGGGTCCAGTAGGCGAACCAACTGCGGAAGTAGCGCTCCTGGGCCACATAGAGGCCATCGCTGGTCTGCCCCAAGGTCCCGAAAAACACCACAGCGACCCCCAGGGCCAAGAGCACCACGGTCAGGCGCAGGGAGGACAGGAACTGGAAGACCTTGGACATCATGGACAGGGGATGAGACGCCGGGACGTCGTTCGACATTGCACCGATTTGAAGGATTTTGCGCGGGATTTTTCGAGCATCTGCCGCCAGAGGCTCAGAAACGCACCGATCGGACGAACTGTTCGAAACCCTCCCGCTGCCGTCCGGCCGCGGCCGAGGGCACCGTCAGCTTGAAGAACCAGGAGACATCACCCCGGGCCACGATCGCCCCGAAGATGGTCTTTTCGGTGCCCGCCAACTCGACCCAGGTGGCCGAGTCTCCGCTGGCCGTGGCGAGCGTCTTGGAATTGGAGGCCAGGGCCGCGGCCTCCAGGGGCGGCAATCCGACCTGACCCCGCCAGCGATTGACGTTGGCCAGGAGCCCACCGCCGTCGCCATTGAGCTTGCTGATGGACACATCGCCATTGCCACCCGCATCCGGAATGTCGAACGACGCCAAGCGCATCGGCTTCGGACCGGCCCCCTTCCATCCGGCCGGCACCTGCCAGGCCGGGAGCCCATCGCCGCCGCTGACGGCCGACGCCGCCGAAGCCCCGCCCCCGGACGACGATGCAGCGGATGTCGGGGCCGGGGTCGGGGCGGCAGAAGCCTCGGGCGCGGAATCACCGCCGCCCCCCGTGTCCACGGACTTGATCCAGGCTAGGAATTGCGGCTTCTGCTCGGCCACCAGCGCGTTCTCGCCAGTGATCTTGAAGAAGACGGTCATCTCCCCGGCCGGCAGGATGGCCGCCAGGGTTCGCGCGGTGTACTTGTCGTCCAACACCGCCTTCTTGCCGTCCAAC
>CAIOKD010000230.1 GCA_903858835.1 uncultured Verrucomicrobiota bacterium | reverse complement strand
TGATTGGATCTTCGGTGAATTCCTCTGTCCAAAACGTAGATGGGTAGTGGTTTTTCCGGGGTTCTTTGAAATCAGAAAGCCCTGAAAAACAGGAAAGCAGTACCGATTTTCTGCAGAATTCTCGGTAGGCCTTGGTCATGCACGGCAAAGATCCAACATGATCTGCCGAACGTCGACCGTTGGATCGCTGGCAATGATTCAATCAACCGTGGATCCTAGATTTTGTTCATCAATCTGACTCAATGGGTTTAAAAACCGTATCAGGTCAGATTTTGGTGAAAAAAGTTCCGACAGAAAGATCTACGATCCTCTTGACGAAGCCGAATACGTGGCTAGTCTCCTCCTGTTCTTTGGAAGCAGTGTTCTGATGTAGGACTGATGCTTTGGTGTCGGAATCAAAGTCCTCGAAGGTTGTTGGCGAGAATCGTTTCTCCAAAACAGTGCTTCGGATTTCTGGCATCGCTCGTTTTCTGGGGTGTCGTTGTTCAACGCCCCAGAATCTCCACTAAGTCCTACTGAACTGATTCTGATTATTCCCCGGGGCGTACGGTCATCCTCTGACTGGCGCCCCGGTTTTGTTTACTGCCCCCGTCCTTGTGACGGGGGCTTTTTCGTAATCCCGTCCTTGTGACGGGGGCTTTTTGTAATGTACCGAAGAGCGGATGAAATCGATGAAATGCCATCCCCGCGGCTGCACGAATGGAGCGCATCGTTGTTTTGCCTGTGGGCCCGGACGCGGTCATGCTGTCCAAGTCTGATGCATCGCTGGGTATCCATGTCCATTCTGGGAGCTGTGTTGGCCTTCTTGGCCCTGTGGGGCCAACCTGGGGTGTCGGCCATGACGGCAACTCCTGGCGGGAGCAAACCCTCTGAAGCTCCGGTATCGGCGCCGGCAAAAGCCAAGATCCACGCGGTTTCCGATCCCCGGGCCACGTCCGCCTTTGTCCCCGACCTGGAAACGGTCCGAAAACTGGTGGAGCGGGGGCTTCTGGCGATGTCCGGGAAAACCAATGTGGCCTCGGCATGGAAGGTCTGGGTCCAGCCGCAGGATGTCGTGGGATTCAAGGTGGTCTCCGCTCCCGGTGCCCTGACGGGCACCCGACCCGCCGTGGTTGAGGCGTTGGTCGATTTGCTCCTCCGGTCGGGGCATTCCCCGGGCCGGATCGTGATCTGGGACCGCCAATCGCGTGATCTCAAGGCTGCCGGCTTCCAGGAACTGGCCCGACGGTTGGGGGTCCGTTGCGTGGCCACCACCGACGAGGGCTGGGATCCGCAACAATTCTACGAGTCCCCGGTGCTCGGGAAGCTGGTCTTCGGGGACCTCGAGTTCGGCAAGGGCGACCGATTCTCTGTGGGGCGACGTTCCCATGTCGCCAAGCTGCTCACCCGGCAGGTCACGCGCATCATCCCGGTGACCCCCCTTCTGACCCATCACTCCGGCGGCATCTACGGCCACCTGATGTCGCTGGCCTTCGGTTCCGTCGACAACATGTACCGGTTCGAGGCCGATCCCAGCCGCACCGAGGAGTCGGTGCCGGAACTCTGCGCCCTCGACGACCTGATGCCCAAGGTGGCCTTCGGTGTCACCGACGCCCTCGTCGGCCAGGTCCGAGGCGATGACAAGGCCCGCCTCCACGACACCATCGCGCTCAACGAGCTGCGCTTCGGATCCGACCTGGTGGCCCTCGACGTGGTCTCCATGTCGGACGTGGCCGCGGCCCGGAAGGCCTACCCCATCGAGGGGGAACGCCCCCTGAGGACCGACTTGTTCTTCAATGCCGAGCTGCTGGAACTCGGGATTGCTCACACCAATCGCATCGAGGTCCTGAAGGATCCCCGGTGACAGGCACGGCGATCCAGGCCTCCATCGAGCCGGTCGCCGAGGCCGATCTCCCCGTCATCCGCTCCCTCGCCGAGCGCATCTGGCGTGTTTCGTACCCGGGGATGATCTCCGAGGACCAGATCGAGTACATGCTCGGCTGGATGTATTCCATTGAACGTCTCCGGCAGGACCTGCGATCCGGGGTGGTGTTCGAATGGGCCCGATTCGAGGGGACTCCGGTGGGTTATCTCGCGACCCAGGTCGAATCGGTATCAGCAGTGCTGCATCTCCACAAAGTGTACGTGTTGCCAGAGTTTCAGGGTCGGGGCATCGGAAGCCGCCTGATCGACCATGCCTTGAGGACCGCCGAGTCGGCCGGTTGCCGCACCGTGCGGCTCAACGTCAACAAGGGGAACTCCCGGGCCGTCGCCTGCTACCGACGGCATGGGTTCACGCAGGAGGCCTCGGTGGTGAATGACATCGGGGGCGGCTTCGTGATGGACGACTACGTGATGGTGCGTCCGATCCAGCGCCCGAGTGGTGCCGAGACCTGAGTCTTGAGCGCTGTTCCGAGGGTGTGTTTTTGTGGCTCAGGCGGCCAACTGCCCCAACCGCTCCTGCAATTGCGAGGTCCACCGGCTGACGTAGCTGATGGCGCGCGCCGCCTCCTCGAGGGACTCGAGCGGGAGATGCCCTTTTCGTTCCGCCGAACCGGGGGTGGGGGCCGATTCCCAGGCTCCATTCATCTGCCGGAGCGTGGCTTCGACGGTCTCGCGCCGTGCGTGCACCTGCCGCTGAAGGGCCATCAATCGGTCGCTCCATTCGAGCGCCTGGCGCATGCGTTGGAGTTTGAGCATCGGGGAGTCTGAATTCGGCGTCTTCGCCAAGAAGGAGTCCACGTCGCGGCAGCACTGCCCGATCTCGACGAAGAGGTCCATGGTCCCGGCGGGAATGCGTTGGATGTCCCGGGAGGGGGCTCCCCGCTCGAGTTCCAACAGGTGGAAGAGCCGATCCCGGGTCTCCCGCAGGATGTTGTAGGCCGCGTTGAGTTCGGCCGATCGGGCGTTGGCCTGGGCCCGTTGGGACTCGGTGCCTCCATGGACGCGGTCGGGATGGACCGCGGCGGACAGCTCCAGGAAGCGGGCCTTCAGGGCGTCGCCGTCGATCCAGGGGCGACGGGGTTCTTGGAGCAACTCGAAGCAGTCGGTCATGAATGTGTCCCACGGTGACCCCGGATGGCTCCGGCTTCAAATGCCATGTCCGGGCCCCGAGCGGTGGCGCTGGTGCCTCGATGACGATCCTGCACCGCATCCGCGCATAGCGCTCCGCCGCCGGTTCGGATAAGGTCCCATCCACAACGTCCCCAGGCTCGACCGGTTCTCCTTGCCGTCCTGCGTTCCCGGAGGGTCAATCCTCCACCGAATGCGCGCGCCGGGGACGGCGTCTGCGGTTCGCGTTGCCTGACTGAAGCCATGAAACAGTTCCTGAGATTCCTCCTGCCGATGTGGGCCTTGTTGGCGCTCACCTTCGGACTCCATGCCGCCCCGCTCCGCGTGTTCATCCGCGGCGGCGTCAAGACCCACGGCCCCAACCAGCACGACCATCCCCGGTTTTTGGGCGAATGGGCCAAGCTCCTGACCGAACGGGGCGTCACCGCCAGCGGTGCGATGGAATTCCCGACGGCGGCCCAACTCGAGGCGACCGACGTGCTGGTGATCTACGCGGCCGACGGCATGAAGATCACCGGCGACGAGCGGGCGCGCTTCGAGCACTTCCTGGCACGCGGCGGCGGCGTCGTGGTGATCCACGACGGCGTGGTCAGCGGCGACCAGCACGAGTGGTGCAAGAAGATCATCGGCGGCGCTTGGCGTTGGGACGGCGACAAGAAGACCCAGTGGCACGAGGGGAACGTCGGGGTCTATTTCGTCAATCCTGAGCACCCGATCGTGAAGGGCGTGTCCAACTTCGACTGGAAGGACGAGGTCTACAACCGCCTCGACATGGCCGAGGATGTGACCGTCCTGGCCCAGAGCTTTGTCGATGTCTTCAACATCTGGCCCCAGCTGTGGACCTATGAGAAGACGCTGCCCGAGGGCAAGGCTCCCTACCGCGCCTTCGTCAGCATCCCGGGCCACGAGTATGACTCGTTCAACACGCCACACTACAGGGCCATCCTGCTGCGCGGCATCGCCTGGGCCGGCAAGCGCGCCAACGCCGACGAGTTCTGCAAGCCCGAGGAACTGGCCTCGCTGAAATACCCCGCCGGTGGGCCCAAGCCCGCGGCCGAGGCGGTCAAGACCTTCCAGACCCATCCGGAGTTCAAGGTCTCCCTTACGGCCGACGAGAATGTGGCCGAGAAGATCATGTCGATGGACTGGGACGAGAAGGGTCGCCTCTGGGTCGTCGAGACGCCCGAGTACCCGGGCGGCCGCGACGTGAACAAGAACGAATTCAAGGCCTACTGGAACCGCGCCCAGAACCCGGCGGCCTTCCCGGTCGGTGGCAAGGAATCCCGCAAGCCACTGGACCGCATCTCGATCCTCGAGGACACCAACGGCGACGGCGTGGCCGACAAGCGCACCCTCTTCGCCGACGGCCTTGAATTGCCCACCTCGCTGGTGTTCTGGAAGGACGGCGTCATCGTGGCGCAGGCCCCGGACATCCTGTGGATTCGCGACACCAACGGCGACGGCAAGGCCGACAAGGTCGAGACTCTCTACACCGGTTGGGGCACCTTCGACACCCACGCGGTCATCAGCAACTTCCGCTGGGGCATGGACGGCTGGATCTACGGATCGGTCGGCTACACCCGCGGCCGCGTGAAGTCGGGCGACGGATCCAAGGACTTCGGCGACATCGCCGCGGGCATCTACCGCTTCAAGCCTGATGGCTCGGCGGTCGAGCAGATCGCCGCCGGCGGCTGCAACACCTGGGGCTGCGAGATCGCGCCCGACAACGAGATCCTCTTCACCACGGCCACCTGCGGTGAGCCGATCTGCCACGTGGTCATCCCCGAGAAGATCCTGGCCCGCGGTCAGGTCGGCGGCATGAAGTCGTTCCTCAACGTCATCGAGGAGAACAAGATCTATCCCGCCTTCGATGAGAAGCGTCAGCCCTATGTGCAGATCGACTGGGTGGGCGCCTGGACGGCGGCCGCGGGCTCCACGATCTATGACGGCGGCGCCTGGCCCGCCAAGTGGGCGGCCACCGAGCGGTATTCGTTCTTCATGGGTGAGGCCACCCGGCAGCTCTTCCACCACGAGTTCCTCGACCCGAAGGGCCCGACCTTCCAGGGGCGCAAGGAGGACGGCCGCAAGCAGACCGAGTTCCTTGCCAGCACCGATTACTGGTTCCGCCCCATCCACAGCCGCGTCGGACCGGATGGCGCCATCTACCTGGTCGACCTCTACAACCAGATCGCCGTCCACAACGACACCCGCGGTCCGGCCCACGGTGCCCGCAACGCCGCCGCGCGTCCCGACCGCGATCACCACTTCACCCGCATCTGGCGTATCCAGCACAAGGAGGCCAAGGCGCTGCCGACCGCGAAGTTCGATCGGAACGACGCCGAGACGCTGGTCGCCGCACTGAGCCACCCCAACGGCTGGGTCCGCTCCACGGCCAACCGCCTGCTGATCGAGCAGCCCGCGCTCCTCGAGTCGGCCCTGCAGAGCCTGGGTTCATTGATCGGTGACACCTCGGCCCCGGCCGAGGCCCGCATCCAAGCGCTGTGGCTGTATCGCGTTGCCGCCTCCAACGGCCCGGTGCCCTGGGTGGACGAGGCCGCGGCTTCGGTGATGAACGACCCGTCGGCCTGGGTCCGCAAGAACGCCCTACGCGTGGCCACCGAGCTGGCAAGCAACCCGTCGAACCTCCGCTCGCGCGATGCGGATCCCGTGAAGACAACCGAGAAAGCCGTGATCGAGCGCATGGCCGACCCCGATGGTCGCGTGCGCATCAACGCCCTGATGGCCGCGGGATCCCTGCCGCCGTCCCGGGCCCTCGCCGACGCCGTGGTGGCCGCTTGGCCCAATCTCAAGGACCGATGGCTCGAGTCCGCCGCGGTCGGTGCCGCCGCTAAAGATCCGCTGCTCTTCCTCGAGGCGGTCTTCGCCGCCAAGGATCCGGCCTTCGTGGCCGGCTATGTGCCGCACCTGGCCCGATTGGTGGCCAATCGCCGCGATGCCGCGCTGGCGGGTCGGATGGTCCAACTGCTCGCCCGTCAACCCGCTGCGAACGATGGCCTCAAGGCCGCCGCCCTCGAGGCGTTGGCCTCGTCGCTCGACGCCCGCCTGCAGCCGGAGTTGGATGCCGCCAATCTCGGCGCCCTGAAGTCGCTCCTGGCCTCGGGCCGCACTGCCGGTTCGGTACTGCCTCTGGTGGCTCGGTGGAAGGCGGCCACGGCCCTGTCGGCCGAACTGAAACCCGCCATCCAGGCCGCCTCGGCCCAGATCCGGGACGCCTCGATCCCGGACGCCTCCCGCGGCCAGATCGCTGCCAACCTCATCGGCGTCCGCAACATCGAGCCGTCGGTGATCCCGGCGGTCGCTTCGCTGGTCACCCCGGCCATCAGCCCGGCGCTCCAGAAGTCCCTGATCGAAGCCCTGGGTTCCGCCCCGGAGGGCGGGATGGCCTTGGTCGAGCGGTTCTCGCAGTTGCCCACCGGCCAGTTGGAAATCGCCTTCGCGCAGGTCCTCAAGCGGGCCGATTCGGCGGCGGCCTTCATCGAGGCGCTGGCCGCCCGCAAGATCGATGTGGTGCTGCTGGGCCCCGCCCGATTGCACCGCCTTCGCACCCATGGCGATGCGAAGATCGCCGCACGCGCCACCCAGGTCATCGATGACCTGAAGGGGCCCGAGGCCAAGGAGAAGGACGCCCTGATCGCCAAGCTGCGTCCCGAGGTGGAGAAGCCCGGTGACGTGGCCAACGGCAAGAAGGTCTTCACCGCGAACTGCGCCGGCTGTCACATCTACAAGGGTGAGGGCCGCAACCTGGCGCCGAACCTCAACGGCATGGGTGCCCATGGCGCGGCCGACCTGCTGATCCACATCGTGGACCCGAACCGGGTCGTCGAGCCGAACTTCATCAGCATCAGCATCGAGACCAAGTCGGGCGACCAGTTCGATGGCATCATCGATCGGGAGAATGCCTCGGAACTCGTCCTCCGTGACGCCACCTCCGACCACACCCTGCGGGTCTCCGACATCGCCAACCGCAAGTCCACCGGCCGGTCGCTGATGCCCGAGGGCTTCGATGCCCTGGGGGCCGCGGCCCTGCGCGACCTGCTGGCCTACATGACCGTGGATGACAACCGCTTCCGCATCATCGATCTGGGTGGGGCCTTCACCGCCAACAGCGGCCGTGGCCTGTACATCACGCCGGAGCAGGAAGACGACACCGTCAGCTTCCGCAGCTATGGACTGAAGCGCGTCGAGGACATCCCCTTTGACGTCATCAGCCCGGAAAAGGCCGTCGCCAACGTGGTGGTCCTCAAGGGCGGTGCCCCGGACTCCTGGTCCCGCAAGAACCTGCCCAAGCGGGTCGAGGTGAAGGTGGGCGTGGCCGCCTCCAAGCTGCACATCTTGGGTGGCATCGCCGGTTGGGGCCATCCTGCCGTGGGTGAGAAGATCAACGCCCTCAAGATCACCGCGGTGTTCGAGGGTGGGGCGACGCAGGAGATCGTCCTCAAGAACGGCGTGGAGATCGCGGATTACCGCGGTCGGCCCGACGTCACCGGGTCCAAGGGGCTTCCGAGCTGGACCAAGGGGCCCGGCCAGATCCGTTGGCTCTCCAAGAACATCACCAAGCCCGGCGTGATCCAGAAGCTGGTGCTCGAGAGCTATGACAACGAGGTGGCTCCCACCCTCTTTGCCATCACCGCCGAGTTGGGCGCTCCGGCCGGGCCCGAGCAGGTCCAGGCCGAGCCCGCGGCTGCACCCTTGAAGTGGGGCAGCGGCATCAAGACGCTGCTCATCGGTGGCGGGGCGTCGCACGACTACAACCGCTGGTTCAACCTGGCGGATGTGGCCATGCTCAATGGTTCGGGCCGCATCACGGCCCAGTACCGCGAACCCCAGGACGTCACGGTCGAGGCCGTGACGTCGGCGGACATCCTGCTGATCAGCGCCAACAAGGCGTTTCCCGATGCGGCCGTCCGCGAGGCGATCGCCGCCCATGCCGCGGCCGGCAAGGGCCTGGTGCTGCTGCACCCCGGGCTTTGGTACAACTGGGCCAACTGGCCGGCCTACAACCGGGAGTTGGCCGGCGGCGGATCCCGCGGACACGACGCCTATGGCGAGTTCGAGGTCGCGGCCTCGGGCGTGAAGCATCCCCTGCTGCAGGGCGTGCCCGAGCGCTTCAAGCTCAGCGATGAGCTCTACTACTTCCAGGCCGATCCGGCGGGCACGCCCATCGAGGTGTTGGCCACCGCCCATTCCAAGGCCAAGGCCAAGGACTTCCCGCAGGTCTTCGTGGTGAAGCACCCGAAGGCCCGCATCGCGGGCATCACGCTGGGTCACGACGGCATCGCCCATGGGCATGCCGCCTACCAGCAGTTGCTCAAGAACGCGGTGTTTTGGACAGCCCACAAGGAGGGCTGGATCACGGCCGCTGCGAAGTGAAGGACTAGACCCACGAGGTCTTTGTGCAGCGCGGCGGGTGTGCCGGTCACCCCGCCGCGCTGTTGTTTTTCGGTGGCCGGTTGAATCGGTGCCCGCGGCGCCTCACAGTGGATCGACAACGATTCCAACGGTTTGTTTCTTCGATGATCCGACCAACCCCATCGCTCCTCCTCGGGCGCGCCTTCTGGACGACCGTCCTGATCGGGTGGGCAGTCGCGCTCCGCACGGGGGCTGTCGGCTTGGATGTCGTCGTCCGGCCCACTTGGGACGGCAAGCCTCTGGAGATCGACGCGCTGCGCCATGAGACGGGGACCGGCGAGGTGCTGTCGGTGACCCGCTTGAGCGCCCTGCTGTCGGAGGCCGCGCTGGAAACCCCCGACGGGAAGTGGGTGGCAGCCTCCCCGGCCCACGCCTGGATCGATCTGGCCTCGGGTCGGCTCCGGTGGTCTTTGGACGCGATCCCGACGGGGACCTACCGGGCGTTGCGATTCTGGATCGGTCCGGGTCCGGCCGAGAACCATGCCGACCCGGCCCAGCGATCGCCGGAAGATCCCTTGTCGCCCGCCCTCAATGGCCTGCACTGGAACTGGCAGGGCGGGTACATCTTCATGGCCCTCGAGGGTCGCTACCGCTCGGGCATTGGCCCCACCAGCGGCTACTCGCTGCATTTCGCCCGCGACCCTCGCCGCACCCGGATCTCGTTGGCGGTCCCGTTGGAACTGGCCCGGAACGGGGTGCTCCGATTGGATTGGGACCTGGCTTCGTTGTTTCGGCTTCCGCATCCGATCTCGTTGGCTCGCGATGGTGCTTCGACCCATTCGCGTGATCGGGATCCCTTGGCCGATGCGCTCGGTGGAAATCTGCCCCTGTCATTCCGCGTTGGGGAGGTGAAGGATGCCTCAGCAGCGGCCGCTGCCCGCGTTCCCATGGCCGGCACCCGAAGTCCCAAGGATCTGCCTCCGAACCCCACGCCCTTCCGGTTCTCGATGTCCGCGACGTTCCCCATGCCTGCGCTCCCGAGGGACAACCCGCTCATCGAGGAGCGGGTCCGGTTGGGGCAACGCCTGTTCCACGAAGCGGCGCTGTCGGCCGATCGATCGATCTCCTGCGCTTCCTGTCACGCGCCGGATTCCGGCTTCTCGGACTCGCGCCGTTTCAGTCCGGGGGTGCAGGGGCGTCCGGGCACCCGGCAATCGATGGCCCTGGTGAACCTCGCCTGGAAGCGGGAGTTCTTCTGGGATGGCCGGGCCGGGTCGCTGCGGCAGCAGGTGCTCATGCCGATCCAGGATCCGAATGAGATGGCCGAGACCCTCGATTCGGTGGTCGCGAAACTGTCCGCGCAGCCGGAGTACCCGCAGCTCTTTGCGCAGGCCTTCGGAACGCCGCGCATCGATGCCGAGCGTATCGCCCTGGCCCTGGAGCAGTACGTCCTGACCCTGACCCATCACCGTTCCCGCTTCGACCTGTCCCTGCAGGGCAAGGCGACCTTGAGCGAGCAGGAGCGACGGGGGTTGGAACTGTTCGTGACCGAGAACGAGCCTCGCATGGGCCAGCGTGGCGCCGATTGTTTCCATTGCCATGGCGGGCCGCTCTTCACTGATCACCAGTTTCACGACAACGGCCTGGATCTCGCGCCCGCCGATCCCGGCAGGGCCCGGGTCACCGGTCGGGCATCGGATCGGGGCAAGTTCGTGACAC
>CAIOKD010000229.1 GCA_903858835.1 uncultured Verrucomicrobiota bacterium | reverse complement strand
GGTGGAACGAGCACTGGAAACGATCACCCCTCACCCCCTCGCGCAACGCGCGAAAGTGTCTCCTTCTCCGAGTTTCCCTGCGAGTGAACCTGATCCTGCGGAGCCCGCTTGCTAGAAACCCAGCACCTACCCTTTCATCCTCTCACGTCCATGGCTGAATCGATCCACGCCCGAGTTTCCCGCATCGTCCAGGCCACCCCGGTCCACGACATCCACACCCATCTCTACGACCCGGCTCAGGGCGAACTGCTGCTGTGGGGCATCGACGACCTGCTCGTCTACCACTACCTCGTCAGCGAAGCCTCCCGCCAGATGGAGGTCCCGCTCGAACGGTTCTGGAGCGCCTCCAAGGAGGAGCAGGCCGGCTTCGTCTGGCAGTCGCTCTTCATCGACCATTCCCCGGTCTCCGAGGCCTGCCGCGGCGTGCTCACCACCCTGAACCGGCTCGGTATCGATCCTCGGAAGAACGATCTGGCCAGCCTCCGGAAATGGTATGCGGCACAGAAGCCCGGCCCGTTCATCGATCGGGTGATGCAGACGGCCAACCTGGCCTCGATCTGCATGACCAATTCGCCGTTCGACCCGGTGGAACGCCCCACCTGGGACCACGGCTTTACCCGCGATCCCCGCTTCGTGGCCGCCTTGCGGATCGATCCCCTGCTCGTCGCCTGGCCGGAAACCGCGATCTGGCTCCGTGACCAGGGCTATGCCGTGTCGCGGGAACTGAGCGCCCAGACCCTGGGCGAGGTCCGACGATTCCTGGCCGATTGGACGGCGCGCATCGACAGCAGGTACTGCATGGTTTCGCTGCCGCCCTCCTTCACTTTTCCGGCCGACACCGAGATCGCCCGGTTGATCGAGGGCGCGGTGCTGCCCCATTGCCGCGACCAGGGACAGGCCTTCGCCCTCATGATGGGCGTGAAGCGAGCGGTCAACCCCCGCCTCCGCATGGCCGGCGACGGCGTGGGACTCGCCGACCTGAACGCATTGCAGGCCCTCTGCGCCGCGCATCCGGACAACCGCTTCCTCGTCACCTGCCTTGCCCGTGAGAACCAGCACGAACTGGTGGTGCTGGCACGCAAGTTCTCCAACCTCCACCCCTTCGGTTGCTGGTGGTTCACCAACACCCCGCAACTGATCCGCGAGATCACCACGATGCGCCTGGAATTGCTCGGAACGTCCTTCACGCCCCAGCACTCCGATGCCCGGGTCCTCGACCAGGTGATCTACAAGTGGCACCACTCCCGGAGCATCCTCGCCGAGGCGCTCACCGAGAAATACGCCGCCGCCGCCGAGGCGGGCTGGAAGGTCACCGATGCGGAGGTCCAACGGGACGTCTCGGAACTCCTGGGGGGAGGGTTCCACCGGTTCCTTTCCGGCGCTCGCGTCCGGGCCGATTGACGGTACGATGGGCCTGTGCGCCCCACCCTGCTCCTGTTCGTCTGCCTGCTGGGATCGGCCCTGACCGAGGCAGAGGCGGCATCGTCGAAATCGACGCCGCGGTCCGGCAGCGCCGAGAAACCCTCCTCTTCCCGGAAGGGCAAACCGCCGACCGAGACGGTGGCCACCACCGAACAGTTGGTGACGCGGACCAAGGCCTCCATCGTCCGCATCGATGGCAGGGGCCGCGACGGGACCCAGGAAGGCGTGGGCACCGGGTTCGTCCTCGATGCCGACGGACTCATCGCCACCAGCCTGCACGTGATCGGCGAGGGCCGACCGATCCAGGTCCGCCTGGCCGATGGCAGCACGCCCGAGGTCGTGGGCATCCATGCCTGGGATCGGCCCCATGACCTGGCCATCGTCCGGGTGCGTGCTTCCGGCCTGACGGCCCTGCCGCTCGGGGACAGCGATGCGTTGCCCCAAGGCGCCCCCGTGGTCGCCATCGGTCATCCGCTGGGGCTCACGCACAGCGTCGTGGAAGGCGTGCTCTCGGCACGCCGTGACCTTGAGGGACAGCCGATGCTCCAACTGGCCATGCCCATCGAACCCGGCAACAGCGGCGGGCCTCTCCTCGACCGCGGCGGGAAGGTCCATGGGATCGTCAACGCCAAGAGCCTCCTGACCCAGAACCTCGGATTCGCCACTCCCGCCAATCATCTGAAGGCGCTGCTGAAGCAACCGAACCCCATGGCGATGGACCGGTGGCTGAGGCTGGGCGCCCTGAATCCACGGCGCTGGGAGGCCTTCCTCGGTTCGAATTGGCGACAGAAGGGAAGCCG
>CAIOKD010000228.1 GCA_903858835.1 uncultured Verrucomicrobiota bacterium | reverse complement strand
GCAGTTATGAGAAGGCACGGCTGTGGCTCCAGGGCCGTGATGCCGAGAATGTCGACGGGCCCTGTGGTCATGTTTGAAGGCCTCTGGGCCTAGGTCTTCGATGAATCCCGCGGACTCCATCGCCGCCGTGGCCACGCCTCCCGGGGCCGGGGGGCTGGCCGTGCTTCGGCTTTCCGGCAGGCACGCGTTGGCCATCGCCGACCGCTGCCTGCGATCGGCGGGCGGGCGCTTGCCATCATCGTGGGCTCCGAGAACCGCCGTCTTCGGAGAGATCCATCGGGACGACATCCGCATCGATGAGGCCGTGATCACGGTGTTCCGGGGCCCGAAATCCTTCACTGGCGAAGATACGGTGGAGATCGCCTGCCATGGGGGCCTCCTTGTGACCCGTCGGGCGTTCGAAGCCCTGCTGGCCGCGGGGGCCCGACCGGCCGAGCCCGGGGAATTCACCTGCCGCGCGTTCCTGAATGGTCGCATGGACCTGGCCCAGGCCGAGGCCGTCGCCGATCTGATCCATGCCCGGACCGACCGGGCGCTCGGCACGGCCCGTGCGCAGTTGGCCGGGGCGCTGTCACGCCGCATCGAGGCCCTGCGCGACCAATTGATGGCGGTCCTGGCCCACATCGAGGCCCACATCGATTTCCCGGACGAGGATATCGCTCCGGACACCACCGCGGTGCTCTCGTCGAAATTGGCCCTCGCCCTGGAAGGCATCGAGGGGTTGCTCAAGACGGCGCGCGAGGGTCGCATGCTGCGCCACGGGGTGCGGACCGCTCTGGTCGGCCGGCCCAACGCAGGCAAGAGCTCGTTGCTCAACCGGTTGCTGGGCCATGAGCGGGCGATCGTCTCGCCGGTGGCGGGCACCACCCGAGACACCCTCGAAGAGGTCGCCCAGGTGCGGGGCATTCCGCTGGTTCTGGTCGACACGGCCGGGCTCCGGGAGTCCGAGGATGTCGTCGAGCGGGAGGGCATCCGCCGCAGTCGTGCCGCGGCAGAGGAGGCCGAACTGATCCTGCATATCGTGGATGCGTCGGTCCCGTGGTGCCCTGACGAGGAGGCCCTGGCGGCGACATGGACCGGCAAGGCGAGGATCTGCGTCGCCAACAAATGCGATCTGCCCGACGCCCATGAGGTCCCGGGTGCGGTGCGGGTCAGTTGTCACACGGGAGCCGGCATGGACGATCTGGAGCAGGCCATCGAAGAGCGACTCTTGTCCGGCGGGATCGCGGTTGGCGACGACGGCGTGTCGATCGGCGTTCGGCACCAGCAGGTGCTGGAGCGTGCTCGGGAAGCAGTGATCCGCACGCGGTCCGGGCTGGAGGATCAGGCGACCCTCGAACTGGTGGCCTTCGAGCTGCGGGTGGCCCTGACAGCCCTCGGCGAGGTGGTGGGCAAGACCTCCGTCGAGGATCTCCTGGATTCCATTTTCAGCCAGTTCTGCCTCGGCAAATGAGTCGGGCTGTCGGGTGGATTCCCGGCACTGCGACCACGTTCCGAGGAGCTTTGGAAGATCCGACAAGTTTTGTCCGCCTCCAGGCAAGCCGGGGCGAGCCCGAGCATGCCGAGTCCGGGAGACTGTCCGCAGCAACCCCACGGGTCCGATTCTCCGGAGGCGGCGAATGCAGTTTCCGGGCGCGGTCCAGACGTGGAGTCCAACACGACACACACCGAAGCGCACCATGCAATCCATCCTCAATCACCCCCTGGTCGTCGACCTTCCCGAGCACAAGGAGACCATCCACGCGTTGAAGCTCGGCAACGCCCACTTCAAGCACCTGCTCGACCAATACCATGGGGTGGACGAGGAGATCGTGCGGATCGAGACCGAGGTGGAACCGGCCTCGGACGAACGGACCGAGCAGTTGAAGCGCCGCCGGGTGCAGCTCAAGGACGACCTGTTGTCCCTGATCATCAAGTCCGAGGCCGCGGCGCGCTGACAATCGAGCGGCCTTCGGCTCCAAGGTCGTCGCGGTTGAAACCTCGGACCTTGAACCTGTCGCCCCGCGAGGCGACCATCGGGGCACAGGAATCCCTCCGATGGAACCAAGGCCCCCAGCCAGCACCTCGCAAGCAACGCCCGGGACCCGGGAAACCCTGGCGACGATCGATGCGGTGATCGAGACCCACCGCTCCTTGCCGGGAGCCCTGCTGCCGATGCTGCATGGCATCCAGGATCGCCTGGGCCATATACCGGGCGGTGCGGTGCCCCGGATCGCCGAGGCCTTGAACCTGTCGCAGGCCGAGGTGCACGGGGTGTTGAGTTTCTACCACGATTTCCGCAACGAGCCGCCGGGCCGCCACAGCCTGCGCTTGTGCCGCGCCGAGGCCTGCCAGGCCATGGGATGCGACGCGCTGGAAACCCACCTGCACCAGCGACACGGGTTGTCCTTTCACGGGACGTCGACCGACGGCTCCGTCACCCTCGAGCCCGTGTATTGCCTCGGCAACTGCGCCCTCGCCCCGTCGGTGCTGATCGATGGCGAGGTCCGGGGGCGCGTGACCGCCGAAAAACTGGACCGTTGGATCGGAGAACTGAAGGCCGACCGAGGAGGGAACCCGTGAGCGTCACCGTCTACGTTCCCAACGACTCCGCCGCGATCGGTGTCGGCGCCAACGCCACGGCGCAGGCCATCTCGAGGATCGCCGCCGAACGTGGGATCGACCTCCGGTTGATCCGCAATGGATCCCGCGGACTCTTCTGGTTGGAACCGTTCGTCGAGGTCGTCACCGACGAAGGGCGCATCGGCTACGGCCCGGTCGAAGCGCAGGACGTCCCGTCCCTGTTCGACGCCGGGTTTCTAAAAGGGGGCGCCCACCGGTTGCGGTTGGGTCCGCCGGAGTCGATTCCCTACCTCGCGCGGCAGGAGCGGTTGACCTTCAGCCGCGTCGGCATCATCGACCCGCTCAGCATCGCCGACTACGAGGCCCACGGTGGCGGGCGGAGCCTGCGCGCAGCGCTTCGGGCGCAACCCGCCGACTTGGTCGAGGAGATCACGAAATCGGGCCTGCGCGGGCGGGGCGGGGCGGCGTTTCCGGCGGGCATCAAGTGGAAGACCGTGCTCCAGGCCCGCGCCGATCAGAAGTTCGTGGTCTGCAATGCCGACGAGGGCGATTCGGGCACGTTCTCCGACCGCATGATCCTCGAGGGCGATCCATTCGTCCTGATCGAGGGCATGGTGATCGCCGGACTCGCGGTCGGTGCCACCGAGGGCTACATCTACCTGCGTTCCGAATACCCGCACGCTTTGGGCATCCTCACCGCGGCACTGCGAAACGCCGAGGCGGCCGGATATCTGGGGACAAACCTGATGGGGAGCGACCGTCGTTTTCATCTCCATATCCGTCGCGGGGCGGGGGCCTACATCTGCGGCGAAGAGACGGCCATGCTCGAGAGCCTGGAGGGCAAGCGCGGCATGGTGCGTCCGAAGCCCCCGATTCCGGCCCTGTCCGGGCTCTGGGGTAGGCCGACGGTCATCCACAATGTCATGACCCTGGCCACCGTGCCGTGGATCGTGGACCACGGTTCGGCGAAATACGCGGAGTTCGGCGCCGGCCGGTCCCGGGGCACGCTCCCGTTCCAACTGGCGGGGAACATCCGGCGCGGGGGGCTTGTCGAGATGGCCTTCGGCGTGACGCTGCGCGAGTTGCTCTACGACTTCGGCGGGGGCTCCGCTTCCGGGCGCCCGATCCGTGCGGTGCAGGTGGGCGGTCCCCTGGGCGCCTACCTCCCCGAGTCGAGGTTCGACACCCCGCTCGATTACGAGGCCTTCGCCGCGGCCGGCGGCATGGTCGGGCACGGGGGCATCGTGGCCTTCGACGACACGGTCGACATGGCCCGGATGGCCCGGTACGCCATGGAGTTCTGCGCCATCGAATCCTGCGGCAAGTGCACGCCCTGCCGCATCGGCAGCACCCGCGGCGTCGAGGTCATCGACCGGGTGATCGAGGGCCGCCAGCGGACCGAGAACTTGGCCCTGCTGCGCGACCTCTGCGACACCCTTTCCAACGCCTCGCTCTGCGCGATGGGGGGCCTCACCCCGGCGCCGGTCTTGAGTGCGCTGAACCATTTTCCTGAGGATTTCCAGCGCCCGCCCGCGCCCGCACCCGCAGGCCGCGCCTCGCGGACCATCCGTCGTCACTGAACCATTTCCGCTGCGATTCATTCCCCCTGCGCCCATGTATTCGACCAAAGAACCCGATGCAGGAACGCCCGAGCGGACGTCGGAGACGCTCATCACCCTGCAGATCGACGGCATGCCCGTGACGGTGCCCGCCGGCACCTCCGTGATGCGCGCCGCCTTCGATGCGGGGGTCCGTGTCCCGAAACTCTGCGCCACCGATCACCTCGAGGCCTTCGGTTCCTGCCGGTTGTGCCTGGTCGAGATCGAGGGACGCCGCGGATTCCCCGCCTCGTGCACCACGCCCGTCGAGGCCGGCATGAAGGTGACCACGCAGTCTGATCGGTTGGCCCGACTGCGTCGCAACACGATGGAGTTGTACATCAGCGACCATCCGCTCGACTGCCTGACCTGTCCGGCCAACGGGAACTGCGAACTCCAGGACATGGCCGGCGTCGTCGGACTCCGCGAGGTTCGCTACGGCACCGAAGGCGAGAACCACCTCGTCGGCACCAAGGACACGTCGAACCCCTACTTCAGCTTCGATCCGACCAAATGCATCGTCTGCTCGCGCTGTGTCCGGGCCTGTGAAGAGGTCCAGGGCACCTTCGCGCTGACCGTCGAGGGTCGCGGATTCCAGTCCAAGATCGCCCCGGGCCCCACCGACTTCCTGGATTCGGAATGCGTCTCGTGCGGCGCCTGCGTGCAGGCCTGTCCCACGGCCACCCTGATGGAGAAATCCATCACCGAGCTGGGGCAGCCCGACCACGCGGTGGTCACCACCTGCGCCTACTGCGGCGTGGGGTGCTCATTCCGTGCGGAGATGAAGGGCAGCCAGGTAGTGCGCATGGTTCCCAACAAGAACGGCCAGGCCAACCACGGGCATTCCTGCGTCAAAGGACGCTTCGCCTGGGGTTACGCCACCCATCCCGATCGCATCAAGCAACCGATGATCCGCGCCAAGATCACCGATCCCTGGCGCGTGGTGTCCTGGGACGAGGCCATCGGGCACGCGGCGAGCGAGTTCCGTCGGATTCAGGAGAAACACGGCCGGGGCTCCATCGGCGGCATCACTTCGTCGCGCTGCACCAACGAAGAGACCTACCTGGTCCAGAAGCTCGTCCGGGCGGCCTTCGGCAACAACAACGTGGATACCTGCGCCCGCGTCTGCCACTCGCCGACGGGCTACGGCCTCAAGACCACCTTGGGTGAATCGGCCGGGACGCAGAACTTCGATTCCGTGGATTCCGCCGACGTGGTGGTGGTCATCGGCGCCAACCCGACCGACGCCCACCCGGTGTTCGCCTCGCGCATGAAGCGGCGCCTGCGGCAGGGGGCCCGGTTGATCGTGGTCGATCCGCGCCGCATCGACCTCGTTCGGCAACCGCACATCGAGGCCGAGTTCCACCTGGCCCTCCGGCCCGGGACCAACGTCGCCGTCCTCAATGCCATGGCCCATGTCATCGTGGCCGAGGGGCTTTCGAAGGACGACTATGTGCGGCAACGGTGCGACCTGCCCGAGTTCGAGAAGTGGCGCCAATTCATCGTGCAGCCCCGGAATTCACCGGAGGCCATGGAGGAGGCCACCGGCGTGCCTGCGGCGGTGATCCGTGGGGCGGCCCGTCTCTACGCGACCGGTGGCAATGCCGCCATCTACTACGGCCTGGGAGTCACCGAGCACAGCCAGGGCTCCACCACCGTCATGGCCATCGCCAACCTGGCGATGCTCACGGGCAACGTGGGGCGTCCCGGGGT
>CAIOKD010000227.1 GCA_903858835.1 uncultured Verrucomicrobiota bacterium | reverse complement strand
GTGACAGGATCCACGATTGCCCCGGCCGGCCCGAGCGCAAGCCGATAGGACAGGCTCTGCGATGCTCCGTCGGGATCGGTCGCGCCCGACTCCCAACGCACGGTATCCCCGACCCGGACTTGCCTCGGATCTGCGGCCCCCGCCGGGAACACCGGGGCTCGGTTGGTGGTGCCGCCCCCGCCGGAGCCGGCAGTTCCTGTGAACCGAACCAGCACCTCGTTGTCGAGCACCAGGTTGGAGGACCAGATGAACTTGGCCCCCGATTGCGAGAACACCGACGGGAATCGCGTGTAGGCCGGCTTGTTGTCCACGCCGACCTCGGCCTCGGTATAGACCGAGGCCAGTGGCCAGGACGATGCATCGAAGCCCGGCAGCGCCCAATCGGTGGGCACCGGATAATGCAGGGCCCGGGCATCGGCTCCGGGATTGGCCGCGAGGGGCACGGCCGAGGAGTCGCGGGTGCCGTCGGCACGCTGCACCACCAACGACGGATCGTTCAGCGGCGCGATGTAGAAGCTCTGAGCCCTCCAGGCAGGCCCGGTCACCGTGCCATCGCTGAAGCTGGCCATGAATCCGCCGTCGCCAGGATGGAAGGGATCGCCGCCATTGAGTTCCGTGCCGAGGCCCAGATTCTCCTCCCAGTCGACGAGACGGACCGCATAGGTCACAGGCCGCTTGGCCCGGAACCGCACCACGCAGGAGTTGAAGGGAGTGTAGGGCACCGGATCCACCGCGACCCGGGTGCCGTTGACATACAGCTCGAAGTAGTTGTCCGCGAAGAGGTATCCGGTGATCACCTCCCCGTCCGGATCGACGGTCACCACGGGGACCGCGTTGAGATCCACGGCACCGATCCCCTCGGGCCGGACGCCGGTGACATCGTTGTAGAGGTCCGACGCCTTGGGGCCCTCAAGGAACGCCGTCGCGGCGGGAACCGTCCAGACCGAGCCATCCTCGGCAGTGATCCGACCCACGGCTGCGACCCGTTGCCCCGCTGGGAGCAGGTCGGCCACCACCGTCTGGGCCCTGCCCTTGGAGACCGACCCGGTCTGCGTCACTCCCGACACCGTCACGGTCGCCGCGGCGCTCAGGGTGGTGCCGATGGCATTCGAAACGCGGACCGAGTAGGTGCCCGCAGAGGAGGCCGAGACCGACGACAAGGTGAGGGTCGAGGAACGAGCCCCGGAAATCCCGGCACCATCGATCAGTTCCGAACCTTGGCGCAGCCATTGGTATCCCAGGGTGCCGGCCCCTTGCGCCGTGACCGTGAGGCTCACCGTATCTCCCGGGGCCGCCTGTCGCGCGGCCGGTGGGACGACGACCAGGGGCTCCTGCACGGAGGCCAAGGCCGGGGCCGGCTTCCAGTTGGGATAATTGGTGGTCCGCAGACCCGCCGCATCCAGGTAGCTGACCTTGAGGATCCCCGCAGCCCGGTCCAGCGAGTAGGTCCAACTGTTCGTCGGCGGCGCGTTGGAAGGCACGCTGTAGAGCAACCGGTACTGGTCCGGTCCCAACCGCTCGAAGGTCTTCAAGACGGCACCGCTCAACTGGGTTCCCGACGGGCGCACGGGGCTGACCCGGGGCTGGGCCCCTGCCTGGCTCACGACCTGGCCCTGACCATTGGTGCTCACCACCATGGCCACCTCACCATGGAATCCGCCATTCACGAAAGGCATCGAGAGCGAGGCGTGGTAGTGGTAGTAGCCCAGTCCGTTGGTATGCCCACGGAAGGCATCCAGCCCCACGGGCTGGGAGCCGTCGGGCTCGGTCAGCCCGAAGATCGGGTACCCGTCCATCGCGAAGGCGATCGGGAGATCCGCTCCCAAAACGTTGGTCAGGTGCAGCGGGGCCGCATGGTAGTGGTAGTCGTCAGCCCGCCCGCAGTGCCCGCCCCAGGCATCCAATTCCCCGATCAGGGCCGAGATCTCGCCCCGGTTGTTGGCCGGGTTGAAGATGGGGATGCCGTTGGCCGCCAGCGCGATCGCCCCCTGCAGGAAGGTTTTCGAATCGATCACCTGGGGCTTGGCCGCCTCGACGGGCTCGATCGGCAGACTCCAGGTGTTGGCTCCGAAGTAGAACGTGGGCACGGGGATCTGCCGCTGCCAGGCGGTGATGCCCTCCATCATGCCGTGGTCGGGCATTCCGTCCGAGCCGACATGGAACTCGGCCGAGTCCCACCAGAATCTCACCGGCTGAAACTTCACGAAGGTCCGGGCCATGAGGTCGGCCCGCGCGGCGGCCTCGGGCGTCTTGCTCTTCGGCAACGACCGCATGCGGATCTTGGCCGCGGGAGTGGGCGCAGGAGTCTCGTCGTGCCGATGCCAGTCGTGACCCGACACGCGCCCGACCCATGCCTGCAGCAGGAAGATCATCCAGAGTCGCCACGGGGCACGGCAACGCCACCGACCCGCTCCGCCCGATTCCCGTATCCCGAAATCCTTCATGCCTTCAATAGACCCGCACTCGATGAACGGATCTGGCGGATCCGGATGACGGTTTTGTCATGCAAAACGGCTCGAAAGAACGCCCGGCCAGGACCACGGTGCTCGCGGATGAGGATCCTGGTGGTGGAAGATGAGCGGAAGATCGCCGACCTCGTGCGCAAGGCGCTGGAGGCCACTGGCTTCGTCGTCGAGACCTGCGACAACGGCGACGACGCGCTGGTCTGGGCCCAACGTTCGGCCTTCGACGCCGTGGTGCTCGACATCATGGTCCCGGGGCGCGACGGGCTGAGCGTCCTGCGCCAGCTTCGGGCATCCGGCAATGCCACCCCGGTCCTGCTGCTCACCGCCCGGAGTTCCCTCGATGAACGCATCGAGGGCTTGAACCTGGGGGCCGACGACTACCTGCCGAAACCCTTTTACACCGAGGAACTGGTCGCCCGCATCAACGCCATCGTCCGGCGTCGCGATCCGGGCCACAGCAGCCGACTGGAATCCGGTTCGCTTTCGGTGGACCTGCTCACCCGCCAGGTCCTCGTCCACGGCCAACCGGTGGAACTCACGGCACGCGAGTTCGCGCTGTTGACCTGCCTGATGAGATCCCCGAACCGGGTCTTCACCCGACCCCAACTCTGCGAGCGGGTCTGGAACTACCACCATGACCCGGGCACAAACCTGGTCGATGTGTACATCCAGCGGATCCGAAGGAAACTGGGCGAAGACCCGCTCCGTGCGCGCATCGAGACGATCCGTGGGGTGGGTTACCGCTTCGTTCCCGAACCGGCCCCGTCCTCCGGCCCGCTCACCCCATGAGGATCCCCTCCTTTCGCCTCAAGATCGCCCTGGGCTCGGGTCTGCTCTGCGCGGGTTCCCTGCTCGCCGCCGCCTGGGTCTTCTGGAACTGGACCCTCCACCGCGAGCTCGACCGGGTGGACCGTGAACTGCGGAACCTCGGGGTGCAGCACCTGGAAAGGGTCAATGGCGGAGACCATTGGGCGCGATTCGAGAACGCCCTCGGGTTTGTTGCCGGAGGCCCGGAACGTCCGCAGTTCATCCTCCGAGTCCGCCATGGAGACCGGGAACTCCACCGATCCGACCACTGGCCGGCCTCGCTGGATCCCCAGGCATTGCCCGACCTGACGGGCTATGAACCGCCCTACCGCCCGGATCCCGGAGCGCCGCCGCCCCCGCCGCCCAGGCGCAATGAGCCCATCTCGGAGCGGAACCCCGCGCTGCCGCGCAAGGTGCCGGTCTTCTTCACCCACCGCAGCGGCCAGCAGCAGTGGCGCGTGGCCATCATGGGCAACCCGTACCTGACCCTTGCTTTGGGTGCCGATCTGGGCCCGCTGGATCAGGAACTGACCCGCCTGCGGACTCCCTTCCTGACAGCCTTACCCGTGGTGCTGTGCCTGGTCGGTGCGGGAGCCTGGTGGTTGTCGTCGCGGGCGCTGCGGCCCGTGTCGCTGCTGACCCGGAGCGTCGAGGGCATCACCGCCCGCGGACTCGACCAACGGATCGTGGCCACCGCGCATGACCGGGAATTCATGCGTCTCATCACGGTCTTCAACGCGATGCTCGACCGCCTCGAGAAGAGCTTCCATCAAGCCGGTCGCTTCAGCGCCGACGCGGCCCATGAACTGCGCACGCCCCTGACCATCCTCCAAATGGACCTGGAAATGGCCCTCCAGACCGCCGAATCGGGTTCCGAGACCCAACGGCTCTGCGTGCGGTTGATCGAAGAGATTAGCCGACTCCGCGCCATCCAGGAGAAGCTCCTGCTGCTGTCCCAGGCCGATGCGGGGAAACTCCCGTTGCAACCGGTCGACGTGGATTGGAGCAAGGCCGTCCGCGAGGCCGCGGATGATGCCCGGAGCCTGGCTCCGCACCTACGGGTCGAGGAGAGGATTCCGGAGGACATTCACGCTCCGGCCGACCCCATCCTGCTGGAGCAGATCCTGCAGAACCTTGCGTCGAATGCCGTCCGCTACAACGAACCCGGCGGGCAGATCGAGTTTGCGTTGGTCGCGAAGGAAGGAGGGCTCGAACTCAGGGTCTCCAACACCGGTCCGGGGATCCCTGAGGAACAGCGCCCCCGGCTTTTCCAGCGTTTCCACCGCGGCGATCCCTCCCGCCATCGCGAGACCGGCGGAGCCGGCCTGGGATTGAGCCTGTCCAGGGAAATCGCCCGAGCCCATGGCGGCGAACTGGCCCTGGGATCGGACCCGGCGAGTCGGACCACCCTGGTCTTGACCTGGCCCTCGGGTGCCCCGGGTTGAGACTGGTTGTGCGTTTTTTTCCGGGATTCCCGGCGCTGGCGGGCAAGACCCCCAGGGGAGTCACCCGCATCCTTTCTCCGAATGCGAGGCAACCTGATCATCGTGGGAGGCGGGGTCATCGGCTTGAGCACGGCCTACGCCTGTGCCAAGGCCGGCTATTCGGTCACGGTCATCGACCGGAATCCACCGGCTCGCAATGGCTGTTCCTTCGGCAATGCAGGCATGGTGGTGCCGAGCCATTTCATCCCGCTGGCGGCCCCGGGCATGGTCGCCCTGGGACTCAAGTGGATGTGGAATCCGGAATCGCCCTTCTACATCCGCCCTAGGTTCGACCCGGAACTTTTCGCATGGGGTTGGCGTTTCTGGCGGGCCAGCACCGCGGACCATGTCCGACGGGCCGGGCCGTTGCTGCGCGACCTCAGCCTGGCCAGCAGGGCGGCCTTCGAGGCATTGGCCGCCCTGCCCCGGCTCGACTTCGGTCTCGTGAAAAAAGGCCTGCTGATGCTCTGCCGCACCCAGCACGCCCTCGATGAAGAGGCCCACACGGCCGCCCAGGCCCGCGCCCTGGGCATCCCGGCCGATGTCCTCGACGCCCGCCAAACGGCAGCCCTCGACCCGGCCGTCACCATGGCGATCGCCGGTTCGGTCCATTTCCCCCAGGACTGCCATCTCAGCCCCGACCGGTTCATGGCCGGGCTGCAGGGCGAACTCGAGCGCCTGGGCTGCCGGTTCCGTTGGAATGCCGAGGTGCGTGGCTGGCAGACCGAGCACGGACGGGTCCGGGCGGCATGGGTCGACGGTGAGGCCGCCGAGGCCGACGAATTCGTACTGTGCGGAGGTTCCTGGTCGCCCCAGACCGCCCCGCAACTCGGGCTCAACCTGCCCATCCAAGCTGGCAAGGGCTACAGCCTGACCCTGCGACAGCCGCGCGAATTGCCGAATCTCTGCTCGATCTTCACCGAGGCGAGGGTTGCCGTGACCCCCATGGGAGACACGCTCCGGTTCGGCGGCACCATGGAGATCGGGGGCCTGAACGAAGCCATCAACCCCGTCCGGGTACGAGGCATCATCAAATCGGTACCCAGGTATTTTCCCAGATTCGAGGAGAGCGATTTCGAGGGCATCGAGCCCTGGTTCGGACTGCGGCCGGTTCCCCCGGATGGCCTCCCCTACATCGGCCGGACAAAGCGATGGGCCAACCTGTCTCTGGCGACCGGACATGGCATGATGGGCATCAGCCTGGCCCCCATCACCGGACAACTGATTGCCGAGACCCTGGCGGGCGACCGCCCCCGATGGGACCTGTCGCTGCTCTCGCCCGATCGGCATTCCTGAATCGATGCCCCTGAAAACGGACGGGGGCCGGCTTTTCGAGCCGACCCCCAAGTGACGGAAGCGATTACGCCTTCACTCAAGGCGTCATAACCTCGACGGGACAAACACCCACGGGCGCCCGCAGCCCCGCCGAAAGCAAGCCTCCTTTGCCAACCCTTGAGCGGACACCCTCCAACCGTTTTCTCTGACGTTCGCAACCAGGATTTGCTCAAAGTTTTTTGAGAAATCCTCCGCCCAGGGATGAGGCCTCATCGGGCCGAGGGGACGGCGACCCTCAGCATGACCTCGTTCCGTCGGAAGACCGGCGGAGTCCAGGGGGGATCGAAATAGCCGTAGATCGGGGTGGGATCGACCGGGGTCAGGCCTTCCGACCTCATCCATGCCTCCAGTTGTCCCAGCACCTCGGACTCCCGGTCGGCCGAGCGCCCCCCGCGGAACCGAAGCACCGCAAATCTTCCGGCCGCGACTTCTCGCCGACGGACGGAGGCATCGCTGGGGACCGGGACTGCCTCGGCCTTCATGTCGCGGGGCATGACGAAGGCCATCACCCGCCGGGGAGAGGGCCGGGATTGTGGGTCGGCGGTCATGTAGACCGGGGTGGTCATGGCGATCTTCTGACGCGCTTGGTTGCCCCCGGTGATGAATCGGAACAGGCGGCCGAAACTCCCGTCCGAGTCGTCCCCCGCCGAGCTCATTGGGGTCTCCACCCACTGGAGGGCGGGGTAGTCGCGAAGTTCGAAGCCTCCGGAAGAACGGATCACCCGATAGGGAGCGGTCTCGTAGCCGGCCCTTGTGGCCTGGCAACCGCCCGCAGCCAACAGGATCGCCACGAGAGCGGCCCCGGAAACGAGCATCATTGTCCGAGTCTTCATCTCCCAAACTCCGCCCGATTCCCCAGAACTGCAACCGTGCCCGGCACCCGGCCTTTGGCCGATTCAGGCCAGCACCGCCCGGATTACCTCTCCATGAACATCGGTCAACCGGCGGTCTGCTCCCAGGTGCAGGACCTTCAGTCGCTCATGGTCCAACCCCAACAGGTGGAGCGCCGTGGCATGGAAGTCGTAGGTGGTGGTGACATCGTGGGCCACCTTCCAGGACCACTCGTCGCTCTGGCCATGGGCCACCCCGGGACGGACCCCTGCCCCGGCCATCCATCCGACGAAGGTGCCGCCATTGTGGTCGCGTCCCTCACTGCTCTGCGCGAAGGGCATTCGACCGAATTCGGTGTTCCAAAGCACCAGGGTGTCTTCCAGGAGCCCCCGGGCCCGCAGGTCCTGGAGGAGGCCCGCGATGGGCTGGTCGGTGGCGGCGCACATCGGTGGCAATTCCTTGGCGATGTTGGCGTGGTTGTCCCAATTGCCGGTGGGGCCCCCGGCTCCGCTCCAGACCTGCACGAAACGCACCCCCCGTTCGACCAATCGCCGCGCCATCAGGCATCGCCGGCCGAAGTCCTCCGACTCCGGGCGCTCCAGCCCATACAGGCGTCGAGTGACCGGGCTTTCCGCGGCCAGGTCGAAGGCCTCCGGGGCGCTCAACTGCATGCGGGCGGCCAGTTCGTAGGCCTGGATCCGCGCCTCGAGCCTCGGGTCCGCATCGTGAGCCTCGAGGTGGCGGCGATTCCAGCGCTGGACCAGCGACAATCCCTCACGGCTGGCCTCGGGCGTGACAAAGGCGGCGGATTCGGGGGGCCGAAGGAAGGCCATCGGGGACGGGCTGCCCGCCTGCACCAGGGTTCCCTGGTGGGCCACCGGCAGGAATCCGGCGGAAAAGTTGCCCCGCTGGTTGTAGGGCAGGCCCTTGGCATCGGGCAGCACGACGAAAGCGGGCAGGTTGTCGGCCTCGCTGCCCAGGGCGTAGCCCACCCAGGCGCCGAAGGCGGGAAACCCCGGGAGCAACGACCCGGTGTTCATCAGGTAGCTGGCCGGTCCATGCACATTGGTCCGGGACTTCATGGCCATCAGGAAGGCCAGGTCGTCCACGCAACGGGCGAGCTGGGGCATCAGGTCGCTGACCCAGCGCCCGCTCTGGCCATGCTGGCGCAGCGGGAACGGCGGCTTCAGGACCTTCCCAGGCTCGCTGGTCGGAGCCTCGACCCGCACCCCCGACCCGGGATCGAACGGCTGACCGGCCCGGCGGAACAGTTCGGGCTTGTGGTCGAACAGGTCCATCTGGCTGGCCCCGCCATTCATGAACAACTGGATCACACGCCGGGCCCGAGGCCGAAGGTGCGGCTGGTGACCGATCGCCGCCGGGTCGAGGCGGTCCACGCGGTCACGGGCCAGCAACTGGCCCAACGCGACCGATCCGAAGCCCGCTCCCAGCCGGTGGACGAACTCGCGGCGGGAAACACCGGGACCCATGGATGTTCGTCCGGGATTCATGGCACGAAGAGAAATTCGTTGCTGTTGAGGAGCAACCGGCAGGCGTTGGCCAGCCCGTGCCGCCGCGCATACTCCTCCAACTCCTGCCGTTCCGACGGCGAGGGAGGTCGGCCCCAAACCCAGTGGACCGCATCATCCCAGGGAATCTCCGCACCGGCCTTCCGGGCCTCGAGGGCCTGCGCCCAGTGGGCGGCCTGGCGGATCGAGAACTCGTGGTTCCAGAGGGCCAGGGCCTGCTGGAGCGTCACCGAGTTCTCCCGCGCAGGGACCAACTGGTCGCCGGCTGGGCAATCGAGGGCCTCCATCCAGGGATCGGGCAACGTCCGGAACAGGAACCGGTACACGCTGCGACGCCGGCCTTCGGGCGCATCGGAGTCGAACCTCGAGTAGTCGACCCGGGGAGTGACATGGATGCCCGGTTTCAAGTCGAACTGGCGATCCCCGGGGCCGCCCATCCTCAGGTCGAGCCGTCCGTTGATCCACAGCATACCATCCCGCACCGACTCGGCATCCAGGCGGATGCGGTTCATCCGGCCCAGCCAACGGTTCTCGGGATCGGCAGCGGCGCCCTCGTTGCGGCTCGACTGGCGATAGGTCGCGCTGGTCAGCAACAGGCGGTGCAGCGCCTTGAGGGATCCGCCGGCCTCGTCACGGAACCACACGGCCAACCAGTCGAGCAGCTCGGGATGGGAGGGAGCGGCTCCCATGCGCCCGAAGTCGTTGGGAGTCGTCACCAGCCCACGGCCGAAGTGCAGCAGCCACACGCGGTTGACGATGGAGCGCCAGGTCAATGGATTGTCCCGGTGAGACAGCCATCGGGCCAAGGCCGCACGACGGGCGCCTTCTTCGGCGTCGGGGGGCACCGAGAAACGGGCCGGGAGCGCCTCAATGAAGCCCAGCGCCCCGGGTTCCACCGTCTCGCGGGGCTGAGTGATCTCTCCGCGGTTGAGGCGGTGGATAACCCGTGGGTAGGGCGAGGGTTTCAGAGATCCATCAGGTTCGAAATCGCTGGCGGCGGCATACACCCGGGAGGGCTCCGGCAAGGAGGCCAGTTGTTCCCTTAGGCGCTCGCGGACCACGAAAACCGCCAGGCGACGCTGCTCATCCGGGGTCCGTCCTCGATCCTTCCGCCCCAGGAGCGCCTCGATCTCGGGGGGAAGGATGCGGCTGTCGTGCCCGGGTGCGTCGGTCATCGAGACCCGGAACCGCCCGATCAGGTGGGCCCCGCCATGCGACTGTCGAAGCACCAGGCTCCACTGGTCTCCGGGGGCCGGTCGCAACGGTTCAGCCAGTTCGAAGATCGCGCGATGCGCCTGGCCCTCCCGAGGGTGGATGCCCCAGGCCGTCTTTTCCTGCCCATCGATCGCGTGGGCCGCCGTCCACCCTTCCTGGTCGAAACTCGAGGTGGCCCTCGACCATCGGAGTTTCCGCGGAGTGTTCGAACCCACCGATGAGACCCAAAGCTCGATCTCGCTCAGGTGGAGGTTGCCGTTCTCCGGGTTGCGGCCCGGACCCTGATGGGGCAGCGCCGGGTCCGGCAGCAGTTCCAGTCGGACCGCCCGGAGGGGGCGTCCGCCAGCCGCTCGGGTCAGCGTGTACGCATCCCGCTCCGGCCGTGTTCCCCCGGCGCGGTACGACCCGTCGGGCAGACGCTCGAGGGTGGCCGCTCCCGACGAAAGGAAGGTATGGGCGTCCCACGGAACCCACGCCGCGGGTTTCGGTCCCCGCTGGGCGACCCACTGCCGGACCTCGGCCAGCACCCGCGGCGATGCCAGCAGTGCGGGATCCCCGCGCTCCAGTTGACGCCGCTCCCGCATCAACGCCTGCCGGCGGACATGCACCGAGGGATCACGGTCGAAGACCCGGTGGGCGCGTTCCACGCCAGAGAAGACGGCCTGCAGGGCGTAATAGTCGACCTGCGGGATCGGATCGAACTTGTGGTCGTGGCAGCGGGCGCACTGGACCGTGGTGCTGTTGAACACCGAAAGCACCGTGCCGATCATGTCGTCGCGATCGATGTACCGGCCCAACTGGCGATCCAGCGTGTCCTCGCGGATGTCGCGCAGCGAACTCTCGTCCCACGGCCCCGCCGCCAGCATGCCCAGCGCGACGGTGGCCGCGGGGCGCTGCGGGTAAAGCACATCACCAGCCACCTGCTCCTCGATGAATCGCCCATACGGCAGATCCGAATTGAAGGCCTCGACAAGGTAGTCGCGGTAGGGCCAGGCCTGCTCGCGGATGCGATCCTGATCGTGACCATGGGTCTCGGCGAAATGGACGGCATCCATCCAATGCCGGGCCCAGCGTTCGCCGTACCGGGGCGAGGCCAGCAGGCGGTCGATCTCCTGCTCGTAGGCCTCTGGAGACGGATCGGCGAGGAATCTCCGCTGGTCTTCGGGAGAGGGCGGCAGACCGGTCAGGTCCCAATGGATGCGCCTCAAGAGCGTCGACCGGTCGGCCTCCGGCGCGGGCTTCAGGCCCTGAGCCTTCACGCGATCCCGGATGAAAGCGTCCACCGGGCGGAGCGCTCGACCCGAGGCTGGATCGCCGCCTGGCACCGGAACCTCCCGCAGCGGCGCATAGGACCAGTGGGGCTCGACGGCCCACCCGGCCAGCGCCGTCCAGAACAGGCTGATCCATAGGAACCTCATGGGATGGCGTCGATCATGCCGATCGCCGAACGTCTGGCCAGCCAGGATCGAGGTGCTTTCACGGACTACGTCGGCCCGGTCGGTGACGGGCGTCCACGTTCCGCCGTTGACCCCCGCGCCGTCTTACCTAGCCTCGGGGCCCGTGAGCCGATTTTCCGTCCGTCTCTGCCTGGCGCTGGCCTGCCTTTGGGCCGGGGTCATGAATTGCCCTGCGCCCTTGATCTATCGTCCCGGCGAAGGGTGGACTTACGAGGCCGTGGGCGCCGGAGCCTCCTGGCAACGCAAGCGGGCCAAGGACCAGTTGGCCGTGGCCCAAGAAGCCTTCGATGCAGGCCAGTACCGACTGGCTCTCAAGGCAGCCAAGCACACCACAAAAACGTGGCCTCTGTCGGACTCCTCCGGCCGCGCGCAGTACCTCATCGGCCGCTGCTACGAGGCTCGCAAGATGGATGAGCGTGCCTTCAAGGAATACCAGAAAGCCTTGACCAAGTATCCCAAGCTCGAGAACTACTCCGAGATCCAGCAGCGGCAGTTCGCCATCGCCAACCGCTACCTCGGGGGTCAGTGGTTCAAACTGTGGGGCTACATCCCCTTTTTCCCGTCGATGGACCGGACGGCCAAGCTCTTCGACCAGGTCAACAAGAACGGCCCATACAGCGAAATCGGACCGAAGGCCCTGATGAACATCGGCGCCGCCCGCGAGAAGCAGAAGGACTTCCGCCTCGCGGTGAAGGCCTACGAGCGCGCCGCCGATAAATACTACGACCGCCCCAAGGTGGGGTCCGACGCCATGTACGCCGCGGGCATCGCCTGGAACCGCTTGGCCAAGCGCGCCGAGTACGACCAATCGATCGCCGCCAACGCGATCAACTTCCTGAACGACTTCAAGGCACTCTACCCGGACGACCAGCGCACCGAGGAGGCCACGAAGATCATCTCGACGCTCAAAACCGAGCAGGCCCGGGGCGCCCTCAAGACGGCCGAATTCTACGAGAAGTACAAGCGGTACCAGGGCGCGCTGGTCTACTACAACGAGGTGCTGGTGAAGGATCCCAATTCCACCTTCGCCGTGCAGGCCCGCGAACGGATCGATGCCCTGAAGCCCAAGGCCCAGCGCCAGGTCCGCCGCTGGTCCGAGAACGACGCCCGGATGCTCGAACGGGAGCGCATCCAGGCGACCAACGCGCCGGCGGCCAAGGGCGGGAAGAAATCCAAATGAGTCCCCGGGCCCTTCCATCTCCTCGGCGCAGGCGGGCGGGCGCGACGGCCCTGGTCCTGGGCTTGTTGGCCGCATGGCTGACCGGCTGCGGCGGATACTCCCTCGGTCCCAGCAACGGGCAATCGGCCGGGGCTCGGGCCATCCGTGTCGGCCATGTGGCCAACGGCACCGACGAACCCCGCCTCGCCGATGCGGTGAGCCACGCCCTGCGGGCCCAGGTGCATGTCGATGGCACCTTCCGTTTGGCCACCCAGGATGACGGCGACATCGTCATCACCACGGCCCTCCAGAAGTTCCAGCGCAATCCCCTCACCTTCCAGGCGCGGGACATCATCGCCACCCGCGACTACGACGTGGTGCTGACGGCCCACGTGAAGGCCATCGAGGTGGGCAGCGGCAAGGTGCTGCTCGACCAGGAGATCACCGGTCGCACCACCATCCGCAACACGGCGGACCTGGGATCCGCCGAGCGCCAGGCCGCACCGTTGCTGGCCGAGAACCTCGCGCGAAATATCATCAGCCGCCTCTCCGAGGGCTCCTGGTAACCCGTCCCAGCATGAGGGCCCACCCTGCGTTCCTAGGACTCCTGTGGGGGGCCCTTCTCGGGGGCTCGGTCCGGGCCGCCGACTGGCCGGGCTGGCGGGGCGTCCACCGCGACGGTCATTCGGGCGATCCCCTGCCGCAGTGCCTCGAGACGGCGCCTCGGCCGCTGTGGCGCAAATCCATCGGCCACGGTTATTCGGGGGTGGTGGTGGCCGGCCAGCGCCTGGTGTTCCTCGACGATGCCTCGGGCCAGGAAACCGCGCACTGCCTTGACGCCCGGACCGGCCAGGAACTGTGGTCTCAACCGTTCGCCGAACCGTACACCGACGAATTCGAGCCCGGCCCCCGTTGCACGCCCCTGGTCGATGGGAACCGCCTCTACGTGCAGAGCTGCTACGGGGAATTCGCCTGCCTATCCCTCGACGATGGCAAGAAGCAGTGGGGATTCCACTTCCGGGACCACGGCATGTTCTGGGTCAAGGACCGTTCCGGTGGCCCCGGGGCCGCCAACCGGCGGGGCAACTCCGGATCGGCCGCCATCTCCGGCGACCGCATCTTCATCCAGGTGGGCTCCACCAACGGCGCGAGCATCGTCGCCTTCGACAAGATCCGAGGCCGCCTGCTCTGGAAGTCGCAGGACGACCTCACCAGCTATGCCTCGCTGGTGACCGGAACCCTCGCCGGGCGTCCCCAGGCGGTGGCCGTGACCTGCGAGGGATTGCTCGGCCTCGATGCCGCCTCGGGCGAGGCCCTGTGGCGCATCCCCTTCAAGACGGCAGCCAATCGCAATGTGCTGACGCCGGTGCTCGATGGCGGCGATCACGTGCTGTTCGCGAGCTACACCACCGGACTCCGGCGCGTCGCCGTGAAGGCCGAGGGATCCAAAGTCCAGGCCGCCCAGTCGTGGCTCAACCCCGCCCTGAAGATCAATCTGGCCACGCCGGTCCTGCTCGGGCGCCACCTTTACGGCCACGGCCCGGACAAGGACTTCGTCTGCGTCGAGGCCGACACGGGCACGATCCGTTGGCGACAGGCGGGCTTCAATCAGTACGCCTCGACGATCGCCTCTGGATCTCGCCTGCTGGTGCTCAACGATGCGGGCGAGGTACTCCTGCTCGAGGCCAACCCCAACCGGTACCGCGAACTGGGGCGCTTCCAGGCCTGCGGCAAGACCTTCAGTCATCCCGCCTACGCCCAAGGGGTGCTCTACACCCGCGACAGCCGGGAACTGGCGGCCTGGCCGTTGCAGAATCCCGCCCGCTGAAGTCGCCCGGATTCCCCCTCGATGAAACCGATCCTCCTCGAACTTGGAGCCTTCAGGCTCCACTCGTTCGGACTGCTCGTGGCCCTCGGGTTCCT
>CAIOKD010000226.1 GCA_903858835.1 uncultured Verrucomicrobiota bacterium | reverse complement strand
TGACCGTGGTCGTTCCGTCGGGGATCGGCGCCGAACCCAGACCCTCGAGGGCGATCTCCGGGGTAGCGGTCACGACCGGAGTCGCGGTCCACTTGGCCAGGACGGCATAGGCTCCCTTCGATGAACCCGTTCCGGACACCCGCAGGTGATGGGTTCCTGCGACAACCGGAACGTTGATGAGGAAATTGGGGCCGAGCGCGCTGTTGTCGTCGTCGGCGATTTGAGAACCGGCGGGTCCGAACAGGGTTCCCCGCACATCGTTGGTGCCCGAACTGGTGAGGCTCAACGAGCCCGCGGCGCTCACTTCCAGGCGGAACCAATCCTGATCGGAGGAGGTCTCCAACACGCCTCGGGCCGGGGTGTTCCACGCCAACACGGTGGCCGCGGCGGCGGTGTTGCCATGGTCATCGGCGATGGGATTCGGGTCACCGGTCCCCGAGGCACCGATCTGCTGCAGGATCCAGGACCGATAGGCGAGGGTGTTGCCATAGATGCCGGGGATGCCATCGCGACCGCAGCCATCTCCGAAGCTGACCGTGCCCGCATGGCGCCAGCCTCCACGGCCGTCGGAGACCACGAGGGGACCGCCACTGTCTCCCTGGCAGGTGTCACGGCCGCCGCCGGGGACGCCCGCGGCCAGGTGCGCCTCGGAAAGCCCCGGATACACCTGGGAGGCGACGGTCCGGCTGAAGAGGGTCATGTCGACCTCGAGGAGCACCGCGGAGGCCGGGCCCTTTTCCGAGATGGTGCCCCAACCCATGCCCCGCACGGCCGTTCCGGGCGCGACTTGAGCGGCTGCATCCACCAAGGGCAGGACCTCGACTCCGGTGAGCGGTTGGGACAGCTTGAGCAGGGCGAAATCATGGACCAGCAATCCATTCGCCGTGCTGAATCGGGGATGAATGATGATCTGGGCCACGGCCACCCGCCTGCCTTCGGTCGAGACCCTCAGGTCATGACCACCGACCAGTACATCGAGCGAAGAGGCCTTCATGCCCTCGACACAGTGGGCCGCCGAAAGCACCCATTGCGGATGGATCAGGGCCCCACCGCAGAATTGGCCGTTGAGGGCGGTCTGGCCACGCATGACCAGGGCTGTCATCCAAGGATAGGCCCCCTTGGGTGCGGTGTGACCGCCCACCACCTTGGGCACCGGATCGGAGGCCGAGGCGGCGGCCAGATGGCCCGCCATCGGCCCCGCGAGGAACGACAGGCAAACAATCCCGAGGGCCACGGGAACCCGCACCGCGATGGCGAGGCCGACGCGGCATCGCAGGCCGATTTGTTCGATCCATGTCTCGGCTTCGAGGCCTTCGACGGATCTCGGAGTGCGGGCGAAGGGTAGGAACTGGTTTTGAGTGAGTATGGAATGAGGGGTCGAATGGAGTTTCATGACACCCTCAACGTCGCGCATCGGTGTTACCTCCCGATGACGGCGTGTTTTTTCTTCGGATTTTTTTCACCCTCAGCGGCCATCAATCCCGCTGCACAGGTCGGGTCAGGATCCCTCGGCGGTGCCCTCGAAGCGGTACCCCACCTGGGGAACCGTCTGGATGAGCCGAGGACACCGGGGATTCTCCTCGACCTTGGCCCTCAGGGTGGTGACGGCGCGGTCCACGCTGCGGTCGGTGACCGCCGTGGCATCGCCCCAGACGGCGTCGAGGATCTGGTCGCGGGTCAGGGCGCGGCCGGCCTTCCGGGTGAAGAACTCGAGCAATCCGTACTCCTTGGGGGTCAACTCGATCTCCGCACCGGCCCTGCGGACCTTCCGTGCGGCCCGGTCGACTTCGAGCGACCCGATGCGGACGAGATCCGGGCAGGCGAGACGGCGACGACGCAGCAACCCGGCGATCCGCGCCATCAACTCGGCGATACCGAAGGGCTTGGTGACATAATCGTCAGCCCCCAGATTGAGCCCCCGGACCACCTGGGCCTCTTCGCCCAGTGCGGTCAGCATCAACACCGGCATCTCCAGGCCGTCGGCCCGGATGCGTCGGCAAAGCTCGTGACCCGAAAGTCCGGGAAGCATGAGATCGAGCAGCACCAGGTCGGGTCTGAGGGTGCGGACCAGTTCCAACCCTCGGAGGCCGTCACCCACGGTGCGAACCTCGTAGCCCGCCCGTTGCAGGTTGTCGCTCAGACCGAAGGCGATCGCGGCGTCG
>CAIOKD010000225.1 GCA_903858835.1 uncultured Verrucomicrobiota bacterium | reverse complement strand
TGCTCGCGCTGTCCATCGTCTCCGTGTCCGCCGCCGACAAGGTCAACGAGGCCCTGCTCCAAAAGGATTTCCCCTTCCAGGGGGCCTGCATCAGCGCCTCGTTCCCGGCCAAGAACACCGCCATGAAAGGGTTGGCCATCCGTCTCCCGGGCGCGGCCGACGCCAACATGCTCTTCGACACCGATCTGTGCCGCATGGCGGCGGGGTGGACCGGTGGCTACATCAACACCCGTGGCGTGACCTTCGACGGAGCCCACGGCGGACATCCCTCCATCGTCGGCAAGCAGGCGTTCGGAACAGCGGTGGTGCCGGGCGTGTCTCTGACCGGCGTGTTTGCCGACGGCCGCAAGGAACCGTTCGGACCGACCGACGCCTCGGTGGTTCGTTGGGATGGCCTGCACCTCGCGGGCGATCGGGTCCAGTTGAACTACACTGTTGCCGGCGGCATCGCGATTCACGAGCAACCCTCGGCCCGTCAAGCCGGCGGCCAGACCGTCTATGTGCGTACCTTCCAGATCGGCGGCGGCAAGAAGGGGGGGCTCTTCGCCCGCAAGGCCAAGACCGCGGCGACGTTCTCGCTGCTCCTGGCCGATGTCGACGGCGGCAGCGGCAAGATCGACAACGGTGCGGCAGTGGTCTCGGCCAACGGGGTCACCACTCGGGTCCAGGCCACGGGCCTGCCCAAGGGGGCCTCGCTGAAGGTCGAGGGCGGCCGAGTGAGGTTGGAGGTGCCGACGGGCACCCCGACGGGTGGTGTCTTCGAAGTGGCCGTGGTCAGCGGTTCCGATGCCGAGTTGGCGCAGGCGTCGGGTGCCCTCGCGGGCAAGCCGACCTTCGCTGACCTCCAGAGCGGTGGCCCGGCCCGGTGGCCGCAGTTCGTCGAGACGCAGGGCGTGATCGGCAAGGGTGATGGCGCCTACGTGGTCGATCAGATCACCCCGCCGATCGACAATCCCTGGAAGCGCCGCCTCCGCATCGGTGGCATGGACTTCTTCTCTGATGGCACCCGGGCGGCGGTGAGCACCTGGGATGGCGACATCTGGATCGTCTCGGGCATCGACGAGAGCCTGAAGAACCTCAAGTGGAAGCGCTTCGCCTCGGGCATGTACGAGACGCTGGGCCTGCGCATCGTCAACGATCAGATCTACACCTCCGGCCGCGACCAACTCACCCGCTACCACGACTACAACAAGGACGGCGAGGCGGATTACTACGAGAACTTCAACAACTCGGTGACCTCCACCGAGGGGTTCCATGAGTTCCTCTTCGACCTCCAGACCGACAAGGAGGGCAACTTCTACTTCGCCAAGGCCGGACCGGTGAAGGGCGGTGGTCGCGGGTTCGAGACCATCTCCCGCGATGCCGGCACGCTCATGAAGGTCAGCGCCGACGGCAAGAAGTTCGAGACGGTGGCCACCGGCTTCCGCGCCCCGAACGGCATCGGCGTGAACCCCTGGAACGGCCAGATCACCACCGGCGACAACGAAGGCACCTGGGTGCCCACCTGCCCGGTGAACTGGGTCAAGCCCGGTGGTTTCTACGGGGTCGAGGACCTCGCCCACGGCGCCGACGTCAAGAGCTTCAAGCAGCCCCTGACCTGGATGTCGCATGACGAATACGACAACAGCGGTGGCGGCCAGGTCTGGGTCAACAGCGAGAAGTGGGGCCCGTTCTCCAAGCGCCTGTTGCACATGAGCTACGGCCAATGCGCCCTGTACCTCGTGATGCATGAGGACGCCGGCAACGGTCAGATGCAAGGCGGCGTGGTGCGCTTCCCGGTCAAGTTCGCCAGCTCGGCCATGCGCGCGCGCTTCAACCCCAAGGACGGCCAGCTCTACGTGGCCGGTCTCCAGGGATGGCAGACCAAGGCCGTGAAGATCTCGGGCTTCGACCGCGTGCGCTACACGGGCAAGCCGGTCCATTCCATCGAGGCCATCAAGTACACCCCGAAGGGCCTGCGCCTGACCTTCACACAGCCGCTCGATGCCAAGGAGGCCGCCGATGCCGAGAACTTCTCGGCCCGTCGTTGGAACTACCTGCGGTCGTCCAACTATGGATCGGCCACCTACGAGGTGAAGAACCCCCAGAAGAAGGGACGCGAGAAGGTCACCGTCCAGAGCGCCCGGCTGCTGCCCGACGGCCGCACGGTCGAGATCGATCTGGAAGACTTCCGCCCCGTGAACCAGCTCGAGGTGAAGTTCAAGCTCAAGGCCAAGGACGGCACCGAGATCAACCAGGAGTTCCAGTGCTCCGTGAACGTGGTCCCGGGCGGCGTGGCCG
>CAIOKD010000224.1 GCA_903858835.1 uncultured Verrucomicrobiota bacterium | reverse complement strand
TGGGACCGGGTGACTTCGAACATAAATAATGACAATAGCCCGAATGGGCCCGGGGTGTCGAATCGGGATTCCTCCCGTTCACGGGCTCGTCCGCCGGGACCGAACCGCCGCTGATGAGGATCAACCTTTGGAGACCCGCAGCCGGAAATGGACCTCCTCGGGGGTGAGGAGGGTCGCGAAGAAGCGTTCGAAGATCACGGGCTCGAGGTTGATGGGCCCATTGAGCCATCGCAGCAGGGCGAAGTTCGAGAAATGGAACCGCTTGGACTCGACGACGAATCGGGCCGGGCTGCCGTAGTTGGTCCGTTGGCCCAGCTTCCATTTCTCGTAGAACCGCAGGGATCGGCCGGTGACATCCTCGTAGTTGTCGAAGGACCGGATGCCGAAGGGGATCCGATGGTCGGGCTCTGAATAGAACTTCGTGCTGAGGAAGAAGGGGACCTTCACCGTGATGATCGCCCCGGGGCGGCATACCCGCCACAACTCGGTCACCACGGCGTTGAAATTGCCCATGTGTTCCAGGACATGGGAGGCGTAGACCTCGTCGAAATGGTTGTCGGGGAACGGCCAGGGGATGGAGTTCAGGTTCCACACCTGGTTTCCGCCGAAGTCCAGGACATCCAGGTTGATCCAACCCGGGCGGACATCCACCCCGCATCCCACGTTCAGACGAACCGGTTGCGTGCCCTGGAATTGCCGTGACATGCGTGGGAAGGTGGAATCCGCGACCGAAGATTTGAAGGAGAGAATTGGTTCGCCCGCCCTCCGATCCGCCCGTGGGGTCGGCGATTACCAGTTGCCATGTGGGTCAACGTTGCTCCAGTTTTTTGATGTGTCGTCGCATCTCTACAAGGGGCTGTTGAGCAAGTTCCGGTGGTTTGTCCTTCGATTCGGATGGTCCGAAGTCTTTTTGAAGCCCCTCCGCACCATCAGCGCGCCCCTGGTTTTGCGGTGTTTGAAACGGGAGCGGTTTCAATGGCAGGGGCGCGATTTGGAGGGGTTCTACCATCGTTACAATGTGACCTGGGCGGGCGAGCGGTTGGTTGAGATTCCCATTGCCCGGACATTTCTTTCCCGAAGTGATTCGCGACGAACCTTGGAGGTGGGAAACGTCCTCTCCCATTACGACTCCACGAATCATTCCGTCGTGGACAAATACGAGAGCGGCAGGGGGGTGATCAATTGTGACATCCTGGATTTCAAATCCCAGGCCGGTTTCGAGTTGATCCTATCGATATCGACGTTTGAACACATCGGGTTCGATGACGATGCCTCCGTCTCTTCCGGAGAGAAGATCCTGGCCGCTGTGAGGCATTGCCAAGGCCTTCTCACAGAATCGGGACGCTTGGTGCTGACGGTTCCCCTCGGATACAACCCGGATCTGGACCGGTTGATCGTGTCCGGCACGCTGGGGTTGGAGCGGCAATCGTTCCTGGTCCGTCGAGGGTTCTCCCGATGGGAGGAATGCGACCTTCAAACCGCATTGGCGCATCCCTATCGTCATCGCTTCCCGTATGCCAATTCGCTCGGGATCCTGGAATTCGGCAAGGATGCCAAACCCCGCTGATCGTCTCAGCAGAGGTTGGCTCTGGACGCAGTCACGGGCTGATGTCGCCGAGGGCTGTACCAGCCGTCGGCCGCTCGCTTGCAACGAACGGCCGCACGGCACGGCGCTGGTGTCACTGGCCCAGCGGGGGCAGGCCCACGGGTGATGGGGCACCGTCGCCTCCGGGCGCGGCCTCGTCCTTCTTCGGGTCGACCATCAGTTCGGAGCGCTTCTTGAGCAGGGAGTCGATGGTCCACTTGCTGACCAGGTAGGTCCAACGGCCTCGGGCCTGCTCGGCCTTGAGCTTTTCCTGCTGCTTCTTGAGCTTGTCGGCGAACTCCTTGTCGAGGCGCTCGGCTTCCTCCTTCTTCTCGTCCTTGCCCGGGGTGCGCTTGTTGGGGATCTCCGCCTCTGTCGAGAACTGCACCGGATAACGGTCGCCCTCCTGGGCCTTGCCGATCTTGACCGTGTAGGTCCAGCCCCCGGCGGTCTTGATCTTCGCCTGCACCGCCGTGTCGAGGCCGAGCGTCGCCGTCTGGGGATCGATCAGCACGTCGTCGAAGGCCGGGGAGCTCAGCACCGAGCCGAAGACCCCGAGCTTCGACGCATCCACCTTCTCCTCGGGCTTGGCCCCCGCGAGGGCCCACTCCGAGAATTCGTTGGTCCGGCTGAGGCTGAAGCTGTTGGTCGTATCGGGATGACTGACCGTGATCGAGACGGGTTGCTCCACCTTGAACCACTCCTTTTCGAGCCACTGCTCGGGCTTCGGCTCGGCATTCGCGAGCGGCTCGTTCACCAGGGCCGCGGTCTCGATCTTGTTGTCGACCATGACGTAGCGGCCGATGGGCCAGCCACCGCCCATGCCCCCGAGGCCGCCTCCGCCGTCATCCTGCCCTCCCTTGGTGTGCTTCTTGCCCAAGAGTAGCGAGCGCGACGGTTTGCCATCGGCCCCGAGCAGTTCCACCAGCACCCCGGGTCCCTTGTCGGGGGCCACCAATTCGAGGACCGGCAGGCGCGATGGACCCACCTGGAGCGGCTGGGTGGCCTTGAGGTCGACCAGTTTGCGGACGAACTCCTGGATCGTGCCGAAGTTGGCCGGGTAACCCCCGCGTTCCTTCACCGTCCAGTCGTTGCCGGACTTGACGACGCTCAGATGGTTCGTGCCCTGCGTGATCCGGACCCCGGTGAGTGCCGAGGCGTCGAAGCCGGACAGGAGCAGGCCGCCCAGCTGCGCCGACGACTGCCGGTAGCCGGCCGACTGCTGGTTTCGGACATACAGGCCGGCTCCGCCCAGGGCGAGACCGACGGCGACGAGGATGGCCAGTTGCTTGGTGTTCATTTGGCGTTCGTGCGGTTCTTGCGGGCGATGGCCAGGGCGATCCCGGCGGCGGAGACCAGCAGGGGCATCGCGGCGATGTTCAGCCATTTGACCCGGTTTTCGAGATTCTTGACGTCCACGTCGAGGTTGCGGCGCTCCTTGCGGAGGTCCTTGCGGGCCTCGACCTGCTGCTTCTTGAAGTTGGCGATGGCGTCCTGCTGGTCCTTGGTCAGGATGATCTTGGAGGTGTTGCCCTCCTGCTTGATCTGGACGTCATTCAGCTTGCTCTGGAGCTCCTCGACCTTGCGGTTGAGCCCCTCGATCTTGCCCTGGTAGCGGGCCCGGGCCTCGGCCTCCATCTTCTGGACCACCGTGAACGGCCGGCTGACCGAGGCGCGGCCGCGGGCACCGACGAGGTTGACGTCGCCAGAGGCCTGCTCCACGAGGTTCTGCACCAGCGCCAGGTTTCCGTTGCGCGGCATGGCCAGCCCGAGCATGGGGTTGATCTCCACGGAATAGGCGTCGTTCAGGAAATCGACGTCGCCGAAGAGGTAGACCACGGTGTCGGACTTGGCCTCCTTGAGGGTCGTGGCGTTGGTCTCGCCCGGCTTGCCGTCGGGGAAGGCGCTCTTGAACTTGCCCGACAGGCGGAGCGCCAGCGGGTAGTTCGTCCGGGAGGGAGCGAACTCGTCGAGGATCTTCGAGCCGTTGAACTGCGAGGTCATGCCGTCGACGAGTTGCGAATCCTGGGAGGACTTGATCAGCACGTCGGCACGCAGGCCGTCGGCGGGCTTGCCGGTGAAGCCGCCGGCGAAGGGCAGCCACAGGTTGTCGCTCTGGCTGGTGACGGCGTCGTCGCGGTTCACGCCGTCGGCGTTGAGGAACAGGAAGGCGGGGACGGGCTGCGGCCGGCCGTCACGGCCCTGAAGTTCACGACTGAACGTGCGGTCGGCCACCACCTTCGAGGTGTCGAGTCCGATGCCCCACTTCTCGAGGAGCTTCGGCAGCGACGATCCGCCCCCGAGGTTCAGGCCCATCGGGTTGGGATTGCGGTTGTCGGTGATGCACTGAGTGTCCAGGAAGGCGATGAGCTTGCCGCCACGGAGGACGAACTGGTCGATTGCGAACTGGGCCTTCTCGGAGACGTCCTTGGGGTGGACCACCATCAGGACCTGGATCTTCTCCGGGATGGAATCCACGTCCATCGGGACGCTTTCCACCGCGAAGTCGCGCTTGAGCTCGCTGAAGGTGATCCACGGCTGCTGCTGGTTCTGACGCCCCATCTGCATCATCATGGGGTTCGCCGGCCCACCCAGCACCGGGAGCGGGCTCATCACGCCCAGCACCGGCTTGTTGGTGGCGATGACCTGGGAGATCACGCGGGCGATATCGTACTCCAGCAGTTTTTCCCTCTGGGGCGACAGGAAGGGGATGGCCTTCGTCTCGGGGGCGAGGCTGACGGCCATGCCGAAGTAGATCGGATCGGCGCCCATCTGCCCCACAGGGATCGGCTCGATGCCGTCGAGCTTGGCGGTGTCTTCGGCGTCGGAGTCCGGCTCGGGGTCGAGGCGCTTGATGGTGATCTTGCCGCCCGAAGCCGCGCGGAACTCCTGGAGCAGGTCTTCCACGGTCTGCGCGTAGTTCTTCAGCGCGCTGGGCATCCGGTTCTCGCTGCGCGAGACGTAGAGGCGGATCTCCACGTTGGAGTCGATCTTCGAGAGGATCTTGCGGGACCCCTCGGACAGGGTGTGCAGGCCGTCGGCCGTCAGGTCGAGGCGGGCCCGGACCGGGCTGAACACGAGGTTCAGGCCGGTGATCGCGACGAAGGCGAGGCCGACGCCGACGGTCGAGAACAGCAGGGTTTGAATCTTGGTCTGTTTCATGGCGCAGGAAGGGTCGTGGGGTTCAGGCACCGCGCAGGCCGCGGAGGATGACGCTGGTCCCGAAGAGGCTGAAGACGATGACCGAGGCGAAGAAGAGCAGGTCGCGGAAGTCGATGACCCCGCGCTGGAAGCTGGCGAAGTGCGGCATCACCGAGAAGCCGGTGACCAGCTCGACCAAGCCGGCCGGCGCCCAGCGCACCAGGAGGCTGGTGACCGGTTCCCATCCGGCGAGGATGAGGAAGAAGCAGATCACCACCGACAGGATGAAGCTGATGACCTGGTTCCGGGTCATCGCCGAGGTGGCGACCGTGACGGCGAGGTAGGCGCCCGCCAGGAGGAGGCTGCCGACATAGCCGGCGAAGATGGCGCCGCCGTCGGGATGCCCGAGGTAGTAGACCGAGCCCACCACCGGGAAGGTCAGCGCCAGGGCCAGCGCCAGGAACGCCCAGCAGGCCAGGAACTTGCCGATGATGGCCTGGGCGGCGGTGATGGGCATCGTCAGCAGCAGTTCGAGGGTGCCGACGCGTCGCTCCTCGGCCCACAGGCGCATGCCTGCCGCGGGCACCAGGAACAGGTACAGCCACGGGTGCCAGTTGAAGAAGGGGCGGGAGAGCGAGGCTTCGCCGAGCTCGAAGAAACCGCCGAGCATGAAGGTGAAGAAGCCGTTGAGCAGCAGGAAGATGACGATGAACACGTAGGCCACCGGCGAGGCGAAGTAGCCGGTCAGCTCACGTTTCAGGATCGTCCAGATGTTCCGAAGCGATTCGTTCATGGGGTGAAGGATGGAAAACAAGTTGGGGTGTGCGACGCCGGTCGGATCCGCGGGGCGGGGGCCGCCGCGGGACCGGCGCCGGAAGGGGTCATTCTCGGGCCTTGACCGAATCGGGCAGCGTGATCGCACGGAAGACGTCGTCGAGGCGTCCCTCCTCGGTGTGGAGCTCGTCGAAGCTCCATCCCGACTGGGTGGCGGCCTGGGCCACGGACAGCGCGAGGTCGGCCCGCGTGGATTTGTCGCGCGGGAACACCCGGGCCGACAGGGAACCGTCGGAATTGTCGTGGATTTGGACACGACCGGCCACAGGGAGGCCCGACAGGCGCGATTTCAAGGTCTCGGCAGCCACGTTGCGAACCCTCAGGTGCACCGACCCGGCCGCATCTGCGCGCGCCTTCAACTCGGCGGGCGTGCCGTTCGCCACCACCGTGCCGCGGTCGATGATGATCGCCCGAGAACAACAGGCCTCGACCTCCTCGAGGATGTGGGTGGAGAAGATGATGGCCTTGGTCTGGCCCATGCGCTTGATGATCTGCCGGACCTCGTGCTTCTGGTTGGGGTCGAGGCCGTCGGTCGGTTCGTCGAGCACCAGCACCTCGGGATCGTGGAGGATCGATTGGGCGAAGCAGGTGCGGTGGCGGTAGCCCTTGGAGAGCGTGTCGACGCTCTGGTGCAGCACCCCCTCGAGGAAGCACAGACCGGCCACCCGGGCCACGGCGGCATCGATCTGCGCGCCGCGCATGCCGCGCATCTCGGCCGTGAACCGGAGGAACCCGCTGACGGTCATGTCGGAGTAGCACGGGGCGCTTTCCGGCAGATAGCCGATGAGCTTCTTGGCCGCGATGGGTTCTTCGGAGATGTCGTGGTCGCCGATCCGGACCTTGCCCGAGGTGGGCGGGAAGAAACCGGTGATCATGCGCATGGTGGTCGATTTTCCCGCGCCGTTGGGCCCGAGGAAGCCGAGGATCTCGCCGCGGCGGACCGTGAAGGAAACCCCGTTCACCGCCCGCTTGGGCCCGAACTCCTTGATCAGATTCTCTACGTCAATCATTGCCAGGGTCGTATTGCCAGGGTCGTCATTGCCCTATTGCCCGGGCGGCGGCGCTTGGCACCGTGCCCGAAACCGCGGCGATGAACCCTTCGTCACCCTTCCTTCATGGGTATTCTGCCCATGGAGAATGGCGTCGATGTCGCCTGCCGGTCTGCGGCCCCGAAAGGGTCGGAATCGGCAGGGGGACGTCGAGCAACCGCCTGCGGTCAGGCACTATAGACTCGTGGCACGGAAAGTGTTCAAAAATTTTTTGCGATTCGGGAAACCGGGTTCCGATCACTCCAACGCTCGGGCCACTCCCTCGGCGAGGCGCTGGCGGTAGGCCGGGGTGTTGATGGCCCGGGATTCGTCGGGGTTGGACAGGAATCCGCCCTCGATGAGCACGGCGGGCCGGTTCTGGCCGCGGAGCACATCCATGAAGCGGGCGCGCCGGATGCCGCGGTCGGCGGTGCCGGTGGCCGCCAGCAGGTGGCGATGGATCCGCCGGGCTAGCACCAGGTTGGCGGCATCGTGGCGGTTGTTGGGATGGGTCGCGCTGAGGTCGTCGGCGTACACGCGGGTCGTCGTGGAGGCCATGCCGCAGGGCGTCAGGCAATAGGTCTCCAGCCCGCGGGCCTGGGTGTTGGGGAAGGCGGAATTGAAGTGGAGGCTGATGAACAGCCCCGCCTGGAGCGTCTCGGCGGCGAGCACCCGGTCGGTCAGCGACAGGTCGAGGTCGTTGGTGCGGGTCAGGTGCACCGTCCAGCCCCGGGCCTCGAGCAGCGGCTTCAGCCGCAGGGCCCAATCGAGGGTGAAGTCCTTCTCGAAGCGGTTGCCGGTCAGGCATCGGGTGCCGGCCTGGCTCCCGCCGTGTCCCGGATCGAGGATCACGGTCCGGGGTTCCGGCCAGGTCGGAGCCTGCAGCAGGGGCTCGAAGGTCTTGATCCGGTCGAGCGGGTGGATGCAGACCGCTCCTCCCTGGTCCACCGGTTCAAAGCCCAGATAATGGGTGATGCCGCCGATCTTCACGGCCCGGGATCCGGCCTGGAGTTCCGGCGAAGGGAGGCCGCGGCTGCGGCACCAGGCGGCGATGGGGGTCCAGGGTTCGCGATCATCCGGGGGCGTCTGCGGCACCTGTGCCGCGGGCTCGGCGGGGCGGGGCGGGGGAGGCTCCGGCACAGCAACGACCGGGGGCCGGGGTTCGGTCGGTGCTTGGGAGGCGATGGTCGCCGACGTCGGAGATTCCGTGGGTGGGGGCAGGGTCTCGGGAAACCGTGTGTAGCCCGTCGGGCGTGGGGCCGAGCAGCCCATGGCCAAGGCCCCCACCACCGCCATTGCGAGGACGCATCCCCGGATCGGATCCCAGCCTTGGCGCATGGGCCGATCTAATCCCGGTGACGGGATGAATCCCATCCAAAACCGCCGCGCGTGGCCGAATGCCCGGAGGAGATCGACATTTTTTCAGTCAGCCGCAGGAAACTGTTTGAAACCCGGCCCGTCCTGGGTTGTCGTTTGTGTGTACCTCCTCGTTATGAAACACACCCCCGACTCCTCACGTCGTGATTTCCTCAAGCGCACCGGATCAATCGCCGGTGCCGGCGGCATCGCCGGTCTCTTGGCCAGCCGGGCCGGCCAGGCCGCCAAGCCGATGGCCGCCGCCGTGGCCGCCACGGCTCTCGATCCCGCCCGGGCCGCCCACGTGGCCCATACCGATACGATCAACATCGCGCTGATCGGGCCCGGTGGTCGGGGTACGGGTGCGGCCGCCAATGCGCTCCGGGTCAAGACCGGTCCGACCAAGCTCATCGCCATGGCTGACGTGTTCGACAACCGTCTGAAGTCCAGCTACGAGGGCCTGAAGGGCGAGTTCAAGGACAAGGTCGACGTGCCCGAGGAGCGCCGTTTCGTCGATTTCGAGGGCTACAAGAAGGCCATCGACCTGCTCACCCCGGGCAAGGACATCGCCATCTTCGCAACGCCGCCGGCCTTCCGCTGGGTGCACTACAAATACGCCATCGAGAAGGGCATCAACGTGTTCATGGAGAAGCCCGTCACCGTCGACGGCCCCACTTCCCGCCGGATGTTCGAGTTGAACAAGAAGGCGATCGAGAAGGGCATCAAGGTCGGCGTCGGCCTCATGTGCCGCCACTGCCGCGTCCGTGGCGAACTCTTCGACCGCGTCCGCAACGGCGAGGCGGGCGACATCATCGCGATGCGCTGCTACCGCATGCACGGCCCGGTGGCCTCCGGCTTCTCGGTGAAGAAGCCCGAGGGTCGCAGCGAACTGCTCTGGCAGATCGAGCGCTTCCACAGCTTCCTGTGGGCCTCGGGTGGCGCGTTCAACGACTACTACATCCACAACATCGACGAGAGCTGCTGGATCAAGAACGACTGGCCGGTCATGGCCCAGGCCTCGGGCGGCCGGCACTACCGCGGCGACAACGTGGATCAGAACTTCGACAACTACTCGGTGGAGTACACCTTCCCCGACGGCTCCAAGCTGTTCCACTACGGCCGCATCATGCCGGGTTGCCACGACCAGTTCGCCAGCTACGCCCACGGCAGCAAGGGCCTGGCGGTCATCTCCGAGAACGGCCACGCGCCGTCGAAGGCCCGCATCTACAAGGGCCAGGAGATGAAGCCCGAGAACATCGTCTGGCGTGGTCCGCGTCAGGAGCCCGACCCCTACCAGATGGAGTGGGAAGACCTCACCGACGCGATCCGCAACGACAAGCCCTACAACGAGGTGGATCGCGGCGTGCGCGCCAGCCTCGTGTCGTCGATGGGTCGCATGGCCGCGCACACCGGCCAGGTCATCACCTACGACCAGATCCTGAACAGCGATCACGAGTTCGCCCCGGGCGTGGAGAGCTTCCGCATGGATTCGGCCGCCCCGGTCCTCGCCGACGCCAGCGGCCGCTACCCGGTCCCGGCCCCCGGCCTCAACAAGAAGCGCGAGTACTGACGCAGTCGTCCGGCATCCGCCGGATCGACGGTCTCCAAAGCCCTCGGAGCACCCTGTTCTCCGAGGGCTTTTTGTTGATCCCCCCAGACGGGGTCGGTCCCGCATATTTACACAAATGGGGCCACTCCATACTTAACGTTCCCTCCCTCGCACGGCGAGTTTCGGAATGCGGGGGATGAAGGCTTGGGGGGCTCGGGTCTCCGGGAGGGGCTCCGCGCAACCGCGCCTGCGCTCGCAGGGAAGCTCGAGCGAGTACGGGCTTTCGCGCTTCGCGCGAGGGATGGTGTTTATCGCTTCCAGTGCTCGCTCCAGCACGGTCTCGCTGCCGTCGGTGGATTCAAAGAGCGATGGGCCCAATCAGTGAGAAGGGACATGCTTTGGCGATGCCGACGATCTCGCGGGGGGGGGCTCTGTAGGCCCTGCAGGTTGTCTTTCGGCGATCCATGCCCGAGGGGCGCCGATGGGGGCTGATATTGGCTTCAGGCCTGCGTGCGCATCAGTGGCTTCGAAGAGTTCGTCGGATGCTTGGCAGGAGGACTCGGTGACGATAGTTTCAGGGCATCCACCATGGCTGACCCGTTCATCCGGGGATGTTCATTCCCAGGACACCATCGATGCTGACGTTCCAGGACCATTTCTGGCGGGGCGGGCGGTGGCATCGGCGTCAGTTCCTGCAGGCCGGCGCGCTGGCACTGGGAGGCCTGAATTTGGCCGATACCCTGGGGACGCGGGCTGCGGCGGCTGAGTCCAACGGTGCGCCGGGTGTCGCGGTTTCTGGTGGGCAAGCTGCCGCGGGAAGCACGATCGGTTCGGACCGGATGGGCCCCGGCAACCCGCTCAAGGATCGCTCGGTGATCTTCCTCTTCATGCATGGGGGGCCGTCGCAGTTCGAGACCTTCGATCCGAAGATGGAGGCGCCCTCCCACGTGCGCAGCGCCACGGGCGAGATTCCCACGACGCTGCCCGGCATCACCTTTGGCAGCACGTTCCAACGGTTGGCCAAGCTGGCGCACAAGTTCAGCATCGTCCGGTCCTTCGCCACCGGCGACGGCAATCACGACATCAAACCCATCGTCGGGGTCGATACCCTTCAGGCCAATCTGGGCTCGCTGTACTCCAGCATCGCCGGCCCGAGCCGCCCGGATTCGGCCATGCCGACCAACGTCGCTCTCTTTCCGCGATCGGTGGAACCGAAGGCGCAGGATGCCGTTCGGGAGTTCGGCAATTTCGAGGGTACGGGTGATCTGGGGCGGACCTTCGCCCCCTTCGTGCCCGGCGCCGGGGGCGATCTGCAGCAAAACCTGCGGATCAACCTGCCCGAGGGGCGCTTCCACGACCGTCAGGCACTGCTGAAATCGGTGGACCATTGGCGGCGCTGGATGGACGACCGGGCCGCGGTCCAGGAATTCGGCGGGCTCCAGCAGAAGGCCTTCGAGTTGCTGCACCGCGGGGTCTTCGACGCCTTCGACCTGTCGCATGAGGATCCCCGGTTGATCGAGCGCTACGACACGGCCCCGTTGTTGCCGCGCCCGCGCATCGACCCGCGTTGGAAGAACATCGAGCACTACGCCACCAACGCCCTGACCCTGGGCCGGCAGTTGCTCCTGGCCCGTCGGCTCTGCGAACGCGGGGCGGGATTCGTCACGGTGACAACCAGCTTCATCTGGGACATGCACGCCGACGTGAACAACGCCCCGATGACGGTGGGCATGGACTACGTTGGCAGGCCCTTCGACCATGCCGTCTCGGCCTTCATCGAGGATGTCGAGGCGCGCGGTCTCTCCGAGAAGATCTTGCTGGTCTGCTGTGGCGAGATGGGTCGGACCCCGATGATCAACAAGGACGGTGGTCGCGATCATTGGGGCAACCTGGCGCCGCTGCTGGTGTATGGAGGCGGGCTGAAGATGGGGCAGGTGATCGGGCAGTCGTCGCGCGACGGCGGGGAACCGGCGAGCCAACCGATCACGCTCAAGGACCTCATCGCCACCGTGATGCACTCGCTGATGGACGTCGGACAGGCCCGCCTGCTGCCGGGGGTTCCCCAGCGGGTCCTCGAGGCGATCACCCGCGGCGAACCGATCCGGGGTCTTATCTGAACCCGGTCCGATCCATCCGAGGCGGGTTGGACGGGGCCCTGTTCGAAGGGGTCTGGCAAGGTTGACGGAGGGGGCGGTCGAACCGCATCGTTGCGCCTCACCGTCCATCCATGAGCACCGCTTCCTCCTCGAACATCGAGTCCCATCTCAAGGAATCCCGCGTCTTCAAGCCGTCCAAGGAGTTCGCCGCCAAGGCCCACATCCGTTCGATGGCCCAGTACAAGAAGCTGTGGACCGAGTCGGTGAAGAACCCGGAGCGCTTCTGGAAGAAGCAGGCCGAGACCGAGTTGGTGTGGGCCAAGCCGTTCAAGAAGGTGCTCCAATGGAAGGCACCTTTCGCCAAGTGGTTCGTGGGTGGGCAACTCAACGTGTCGGCCAATTGCCTCGATCAGTGGCTCGGCACCGCGACGGCCAACAAGGCGGCGTTGATCTGGGAGGGCGAGCCGGCGACCGACGGGGCCCCGGGCGAGGAACGCGTGCTGACCTACCAGCAGCTCCACCGCGAGGTCTGCCGCTTCGCCAACGTGCTCAAGCGCAACGGCGTGGGCAAGGGCGACCGGGTGATCCTCTACCTGCCCATGATCCCGGAGGCCGCCATCGCGATGCTGGCCTGCACGCGTATCGGTGCGATCCATAGCGTCGTCTTCGGCGGATTCAGCGCCCAGTCGGTGGCCGACCGCATCCAGGACTGCGGCGCCAAGATGGTGATCACGGCCGACGGCGGTTACCGCCGCGGTGCGGTGGTGCCGCTCAAGAAGAATGTCGATGACGCGCTGCTCATCCGCGACGCCGCCGGCAAGTCACTGACCTCCAGCATCGAGAAGGTGGTTGTCGTCCGCCGGTGCGGCAACGAGGTGCAGATGACCGAGGATCGCGATGTGTGGTGGCACCGCGAGTTGCAGTACGTGTCCGACGAGTGCCCGGCCGCGAAGATGGATTCCGAGGCCCCGCTCTTCATCCTGTACACCAGCGGTTCGACCGGAAAACCCAAGGGCATCCTGCATACCACGGCGGGCTATCTGCTCGGCACCAAGCTCACCTCCAAGTACGTCTTCGACCTCAAGCCCGAGGATGTGTACTGGTGCACGGCCGATGTCGGCTGGGTCACCGGCCACAGCTACATCGTCTACGGTCCGCTGGCCAACGGCGCGACCGCGCTGATGTACGAGGGCGCGCCCAACTGGCCCGAGCCCGATCGGTTTTGGCGCATCATCCAGAAGTACAGCGTCACGATCCTGTACACCGCCCCGACGGCCATCCGGGCGTTCATGAAGTGGGGCGACGAGTGGGTGAAGAAGCACGACCTGTCGTCGCTGCGCCTGCTGGGAAGCGTCGGCG
>CAIOKD010000223.1 GCA_903858835.1 uncultured Verrucomicrobiota bacterium | reverse complement strand
CCCATCGGCGGCAAGACCTACGGCTTCTTCAGCGCGGAATACTCGCTCGATATCGTCAGTCCGATCCGGTTCGCGCTCTTCTATGATGCCGGTTTCGTCAATCGCGGGGCGTACGACTTCAACGTCGCCCGCTACCACGATAACTTCGGCTTTGGTCTGCGCCTGTTCGTGGCCGGCGCGCCGCTCAGCCTCGACTTTGGCATTCCCATCACCGGCGACGAACTGAGCAAGAAGGGCAACCAGTTCAATTTTTCCTTTGGCACCCGGTTCTGATTGTGTTCGCGTCCCCCTTTAGCTCCCACCTTAACCCATGAAGCATTCCCTGAAGTCCCTCACCGCACTGGCGGTCCTTGGTCTGGCCGCCCTCCCGGCCTCCGCCCAGCCGGCCGTAAAGATCGCCGTGGTCGATATGGCGAAGCTGTACGACACCCACTACAAGACGGTCGAGCAGAACGCCAAGATCCAGGCCGATGACCAGAAGGCCCAGGAGGAGGTCGAGCGGATGAACAAGGAGGGCAACGCGCTGGTCGAGGAGTACAAGAACCTCTCCGAACAGGCCAACAGCCCGGCGCTCTCCGCCGAGGCCAAGTCGAAGGCCCAGAACGAGGCCCAGAAGAAGCTGGAGCAGATCCAGAACAAGCAGCGTGAGGTCCAGACCTTCATCCAGAACACCCGCAACTCCCTCGGCCAGCGCCTGAACACCTTCCGCGGGATGATGCTCGAGGAGATCGCCAAGGTCGCCACGGAGATGGCCAAGAAGCGGGGCGCCACCCTGCTGCTCGATAAGGCCGGCCCCACCGCGATCGGCATCTCCAATATCATCTATTCCGACGCCGCCTACGATCTCACCGATGAGGTCGCCAAGGAGGTCAACAAGGACAAGCCGGTGGGGGCCCCGAGCGCTCCGGCCGCTGCTCCCGCCCCGGGCATTGCGCCTGCCGTGTCCGTCCCTGGCCTGTCCCCCAAGAAGTAAGGCCAAGCGGACCCTCTTTTCGACCCCGCCTGACCGCAGGCGGGGTTTTTTCTTGCCCCGAAGACGCTCCCACCTGCCAGTTTGCCCGCTGCTCCGACCCGCCCGCACGCCGCGATGAACCTCAATCTCCGCCCGGACGAACTCGCCACCCTCTGCCAGGCCCGGAACCGGCGCGGATCGTGCCCGGTCGCGATCACGGGCATCGCCGCCCTGACCGAGGCGGCGCCCGGCGACCTTTCGTTCCTCGGGAATGCGCGTTACAAGGGAGAGGTCGCGGGCTCCCGGGCCTCCGTGATCCTCGTCCCGCCCGACTACGAGGGGGCCCCCGGGCCCGATCAGGAGTTCCTGGTGGTCGCGAACCCTTCCGCCGCCCTCGCCGCGGTGTGCGCCCGGTTGGAACAGCAGCTGTGGCCGCGTCCCGCGCCCGGGATCCATCCTTCCGCCGTGATCGCTCCCGGGGCGAAGGTGGCCCCCACGGCGACGGTCGGCCCTCTCTGCGTGCTGGAGGCGGGGGTGGAAGTGGGAGAGGGGGTGCACCTTCAGGCGCAGGTGTTCCTCGGCCACTCCGTCCGGATCGGCGAGGGCTCCTGGCTGTCCCCCGGCGTGGTGGTCACCGCCGAAT
>CAIOKD010000222.1 GCA_903858835.1 uncultured Verrucomicrobiota bacterium | reverse complement strand
CGGTCGCAAGTCAGTGACCCTGGTGCACAAGGGCAACATCATGAAGTTCACCGAGGGAGCCTTCCGTGACTGGGGCTACAAGGTGGCCAAGGAACACTTCGGCGCGGTGGAGATCGACGGCGGACCGTGGTGCAAGATCCCCGAGGGCAAGCCGGGTGCGGGCATCGTCATCAAGGATTCCATCGCCGACATCGCCCTGCAGCAGGTGCTCACCCGTCCGACCGACTTCGACGTGATCGCCACGCTGAACCTGAATGGCGACTACCTCAGCGACGCTTTGGCGGCCCAGGTGGGCGGCATCGGCATCGCTCCGGGCGGCAACATCAACTACATCACCGGCCACGCGATCTTCGAGGCCACCCACGGCACCGCGCCCAAGTACGCGGGCAAGGACATGGTGAACCCGGGTTCGGTGGTGCTGTCGGGCGAAATGATGCTGCGTCACCTCGGATGGACCGAGGCTGCCGACCTCATCCTCAAGGGCCTGAACGGTGCGATCGGTTCCAAGAAGGTGACCTACGACTTCGCCCGCCTGATGGAAGGCGCGACCGAGATCAAGTGCTCGGCCTTCGGCGACAATCTCATCGCCCACATGTGATTCCCTGCGGGGAATGGATTCCGCGGGGTCCCGGCCGGCGGTTCGTCGGCTCGGGCTCCGCGGATGTCCGGCGTGTACGGCATCCCCATTGTCTCCGGATTAAGCTGTTGCCCGGTCCATTTCCTGCCCTATCCTGACCCTCCAACTGTTGACGCGATGAATTCCGAACTGACCAAGAAGGCCCTCGAACTCGTTGGCAATCCCAGCACACTGGTGAACCTGATGTCGCGCCGGGTGCGGCAGCTCACCACCGGGGGCGGCGGGTTGTCCCGTCCGCTGGTCGAGCCGCCGGTCGGTGCCGGCGTGGCCGACATCGCCCTCCTCGAGATCATCGAGGGGAAGATCACGTTCGAGTCGTTCCAGGAGGAGCCCACCGAGGCCGCCGGGTCGGTCGCCGGAAAACCTGCTCCGAAGCGTCGTCGCAAGGTGGCTGCCTGAGCGGCATTCCCGAATTTCCAGACTCCTGGGTCGTCGGAAACGGCCGACCCGGGTGACATGACACGCCGGAGAGCAGACCCTCTCCGGCGTTTTGCCGATGGCCGACATCATCACCAATTCCAAGGCCCGTCGCGATTACCATATCCTCGAGACCTTCGAGGCGGGATTGGTGCTGCGCGGTTCGGAGGTGAAGTCCATCCGCGCGGGCAAGGTCCAGATCGCCGACGCCTTCGCCAAGGTGGATCGGGGCCAGGTGTGGCTGCACAACGCGCACATCGACGAGTACGGCTGGGCGACCCACGAGGTTCATGCGCCCAAGGCTCCCCGGAAGCTCCTGCTCAACAAGCCCGAGATCCGCAAGCTGGCGGAACTGGCCAACGTGAAGGGCAACGCGCTGATCCCGTTGTCGCTCTATTGGAAGGGCGACCGAGTGAAGCTCCAACTCGGGGTTTGCAAGGGCAAGGCCGAGTACGACAAGCGCCAGGACATCCGCAAGCGCGAGGACGAGCGGGAGATGCGGCGGGCCAGCGCGACGCTGCGCCGGAAATAGCCGATCGGCAGCGGTTGGCGATCGGCAGTCAGCATCTCAAGCCCACTGGGCCCGCCCGTGGCGATTCAGTGCGCCGGTTTGGGCTTGAGGCCCAGCTCGGTGTAGGCGGCCTTGGGCACCGGGCGCAGGTCCCAGATGAGGCCGGTCCATGACATCATCTTGAGCACGTAGTAGGTGATGTCCAATTCCCACCAGAAGAAGCCCTGCCGCACACACCCCATGTGCATGTGGTGGTTGTTGTGCCAGCCCTCGCCCAGGGTGATCAGCGACAGGATGAGGCTGTTCTTGCTGTCGTCGCCGGTGTCGTAACGGCGGGATCCGAACACGTGACAGAGCGAATTGATGCAGGCCGTGCCATGGAACAGGGCCGTGGTGCTGATGAAGAATCCCCACACCAACAACTGTCCGCCGGTCACGCCCAATTCAGGGGCAAAGTGTTGCAGGAGGGAACCGATGCCGGTGAGCGACACGGCGAAGAGGATCGGGACCAGCAGGTCGAAGCGATTGAGGAACACGAGTTCCGGGAACTTGGACAGGTCCTTGATGCGTCCGTAGTCGGTGGGGAAGTTCTTCGAACAGGTGATCCATCCGATGTGGGCCCAGAGGAAGCCGCTCTGCCGGACCGAGTGCTTGTCTTCCGGTTCATCGGAATGTTGGTGGTGGTGGCGATGCGAGGCGGCCCACCAGAGGGCGCCGCGTTGCACGCAGGTGCCGCACCACACGGCGAAGATGAACTGCATGAAGCGCGAGGTGCTGAAGGTGCGGTGCGAGAAGTAACGGTGGAAGAAGCCGGTGACGGAGAACATGCGGATGAAGTAGAGGCCGATCGCGGTGGCGACGGCGGTCCAGCTCCAGCCGGTCCAGATCACTCCCAGGCAGCCGAGGTGAAGGAACAGGAACGGCAAGGTCCGGACCCATTCGACCTGTTCAGGCTTGCTCTTCAGGGCGAGGGCACCGCCGGGGATGTAGTCGGAATCCACCCATTGGGTGACGGAGGTTCTGACGTGTTGCAGGGCACGGATGAAGGCGTTCTCGGACATGGGTCGCAGACGGTTTTCTGATATCCGCCGGTCTGGCGATTACGGCACCAGACCGACGAGGCATCCTTAATCTGCCAGAGGGAGGCTCCTTTTCCAACCCTCTTTGGGTCAAACTCCCCACCGCCCTTGCTTCGCCGGAGGCATCATCCGGTTGGGCTCATCCGCTGGCTCCGCGGGATCGGTCCTGCGCCCGCAGGGAAGCTCGGGGAAGGAGGAGTATTCGCGCTGTGCGCGAGGGGATATTGTTGATCGCTTCCAGAGCGGGCTGGCTCCGCGGGATCGGTCCTACGCCCGCAGGGAAGCTCGGGGAAGGAGCGACCTTTGCGCTTCGCGCATGGGAATGGTTGATCGCTTCCAGAGCGGGCTACGGACCGATCCCGCT
>CAIOKD010000221.1 GCA_903858835.1 uncultured Verrucomicrobiota bacterium | reverse complement strand
CCCGTGCCCGAGTCTCTCCGTTCGCGCGTGGTCGCCAGTCTGGCCCGAACGGAAGGATCGGCCACGCATTCGACGGACGCCTCGAAACCCTGGTGGAGGCGACTCTTTTGAGCACGGTTCCCAGCCAGTCGCGGGACCTGTGTCGGAGCGGTTCCGCGTCGGATCCGGGGCCGCGCCCGGGATGGATCCCTTCGCGAGGTGCGGGACGGCCGCGATTGCCCGGAGCCGGTTCCCGGGCGGTGTTGGCGGCCCAACGAGCCGAGATCGCTCGCGGACAGTTGAGCCATTGCCAGTGGTGCGCGCATCGCTGTGGGGTCGATCGGCGGGCGGGACAGCGGGGCCCCTGCCACGCCGGCCCCGAGGGGCGGATCTTCAACGCCCGGATCGAGGTGGGTGACGAATCCGACCTGTGTCCGGTGTTCGCGGTGGCCTTCAGCGGGTGCGATTTAAGGTGCGATTTCTGCAACACCGGACGCGAAAGTTGGGATCCGTCGGCGGGCTCCGTTCCCGCCGGTCCCGAGAGGGAGGCCCTGCTGGGCCGTATCGGTCGTGCCTGGGAATCCGGAGCGGTGCGCAGCCTGATGATCCTCGGAGGTGAGCCGACCATCCATCTGGCCTCGGCCCTGGACCTGGTGGCGTCGCTTCCCGACGCCCTGCCCGTGGTGTGGAAGACCAACGCCCACGGCACCCCGGAGTCCAACGCCCTGCTGGACGGGGTGTTCGATGCCTGGGTGGCCGATCTCAAGTTCGGCAACGACGCCTGTGCCCGCCGCATTGCCCGGGTGGATGGATACTGCGCCAGCGTGCATCCCAACCTGCTCTGGGCGGCCCGGAACACCCGGCTCATCGTGCGTCACCTGCTCATGCCGGGGCACTTGGACTGCTGCTGGCGGCCGGTCGCGGCTTGGATCGCGGCGAACCTGCCGGAGGTGGAGGTGAGCCTCCGGACGGGCTTCTGGCCCGGTTGGTTCAGCGGACGTCATCCCGAACTGCGGGCCCCTGGGCGAGTGGACGATGCCCTCGAGGCCCAGCGCATCGGCATTGAGGCTGGACTGCACCTCATCGACTGATGAACACGCCGCCTGAAGCTCCCGATCAACCCGGATCGGCCATCCCGTCGCCTTCCGCCAATCCACCGGTGGACGCTCCGCCACCGGTCCAGGTGGTCTCCGAACTGATGCTCCTGCCCGACGGGCGCATCCTCGCCCATCACCTGACCCCGGAACTGGCGGCGCTCCTTCGAACCGCGCTGGATTCGGAGCATCCCTCAACCCATCCTTTCCCACGATCTCCATGACCCCCAACGCCTTCGCCTCTGAACTCGAGGTGCTCATCCGGGCCCGTTATCCGCTGATCTACATCCAGACCAGTGAAGAGTTGCGGGTGCTGCCGCTGGTGCTGGACATCGCCGCTCGCCGGGGCAAGAAGGCCTTCGAGTGGTCCTATTCGACGGGCATCGTGGCGGCAGGCGCCAACATCCAGAGTCAGAAGGGGCGCTCCGGTGCCACCAAAGACCCGCTCGCGGCGCTCGATCAGGTGCTGGAGCAGGTCGAGCCGGCGATCTTCCTCTTCAAGGATTTCCACCCGTTCTTGGCGAAGTCCAACTTCGCCGTCATTCGCAAGCTCAAGGACATCGCCCTGCACCTGAAGAACAGCTTCAAGACGGTGATCCTGGTGTCGCCGTTGCTGGAGATCCCGGCCGAACTGGACAAGGAACTCACGGTCTTGAGCTTTCCGCTGCCCACCAAGGACGACCTGGGAGCACTCCTCGACCGCATCCTCCAGGATGTGCGGGCGATCAAGGAGGTGGTGATCGACCTGGACGCGTCCGGCCGCGACCGGTTGCTGCAGGCCGCCCTCGGGCTGACCCTGGGTGAGGCCGAGAACGTGTTCGCCAAGATCATCGTCAAGGACGCCCGTCTCAGCGGCGAGGACGTCAACGAGGTCTTTGCCGAGAAGCAGCAGATCATTCGCAAGAGCGGTCTTCTGGAGTACTACGCCACCACCGAGAACTTCGGGAACGTCGGGGGTCTGACGATTCTCAAGGACTGGCTCACCAAACGGTCGTCGGCGTTCTCGCCCGAGGCCCGGATCTTCGGGCTTCCGTTCCCCAAGGGAGTGCTGCTGCTGGGCGTGCAGGGTTGCGGAAAGAGCCTGTGCGCCAAGGCCATCTCCAGCCAGTGGCAGTTGCCGCTGCTCCGCTTCGACATGGGGCGGATGTTCGGGAGCCTTGTGGGTTCCTCCGAAGAGAACGTGCGCCGCGCCATCGCGGTGGCGGAGTCGGTCGCTCCGGCCATCCTGTGGGTGGACGAGATCGACAAGGCCTTCTCCGGGTCCCAGGGCAGCGGTTCGAGCGATGGCGGCACCGCCGCCCGCGTCTTCGGGACCTTCCTGACCTGGTTGAGCGAGAAGAACGCGCCGGTGTTCGTCGTCGCCACGGCCAACGACATTTCGCACCTGCCCGCCGAACTGCTCCGCAAAGGCCGCCTCGACGAAATCTTCTTCGTCGACCTGCCGGCCGAGACCGAGCGGACCGACATCTTTCGAGTCCACATCGGTCGTCGGGGTCGGTTTTCCGAAAACTTCGACCTGCCTCGTCTGGCGGCCGCCTCGGCCGATTTCAGCGGTGCCGAGATCGAGGAGGCCATCAACAGCGCTCTGTACGAGGCGTTCTACGATGGGGTGGATCTCACCACCGAGCACGTGCTGCAGGCCATCCGCCAGACCGTGCCTCTGGCGAGGACCATGGACGAGCAGATCAACCGGCTCCGCAGCTGGGCCGAGGGCAGGGCGCGCAACGCCAGCGCGCCGCGCCACGCCGGGCTGGGGGAACACCTGCAACGGAAGGTCGAATTCTGAGGACCGAGCCGGATTCCGCGTGACGAATTCCCGCCCACCCGGTCCAACCCCACAATGCCGTTCCACCGGTCCATCCCATGAGTGCCGTCGCCATCATCGCCCCCATCGTCGTGAGTTCCTGGCCCGCCATCAGTGCCGCCGTCGCCTCGGCCGCGGTCTCGCTGGGGTTTTCCGTGGCCCGTGAGGTTGCTCAACAAGGCCTGAACCAGGACCTCCGAGCCGGTTCGAACACGGTGACCCTGGACGTGCCGAACTGCTCGGCGGTGACCGGCACCCTCGGGCGGGACCAGAGGATCCGCTTGGCGCGCGATGGCGTGCAGGTGGAATTCAGCCGCGATGCCCGGGGCCGCGACTCGGTGTGCGTCACCGGCGAGGGGCTTTCGGAAGAGCAGCTCCGCGCCATCGGTGACGAGCTTGCCGGCCGGACGGTGCAGCATTATGTCCTCGCCAAACTTAAATCCGAGATGGCGGGCAAGGGGATGGATCTGGTCGAGGAGACCGTGGATGAGAACCAGTCCATCCGTTTACGGGTCCGTCATTGGCAGCATTGAGATCAACACCTTCATCCATGAAAGCACGCGAATACGAGATCACCATCGGACCCACCGGAGAGGTGGAGATCCATGTCGAGGGGTTCCAAGGTAAAGGGTGTGTCGATGCCATCCGGTTCTTTGAACAAATGATCGGTCAGACCCAGGAATTGCGTCACACCTCCGGATACTATGAGCCCGATGAGGATGTGACCCTGCACAACCAGCAGCGGCACTGAAGCCCTCAACTGTTTCGGCGGATGGATTCCGAGTCGTCCAGTTACTACCCGCCGCGCGCCGGGAATCGGTGGATCTCTCCCCGCTTGGGGCAGTCGATCGATCGCCTGGGCCTGGCGCTACGCCGGACCTGGCGGGGCAGCGTCCTCGGCCGCGACCTGGGATTGGAACTGACCGGATTCCAATGGTTCCTGGCCATCCTCATCCCTGGGAGGGGCTACGCGATCCTCGGCCAGCAGGCGTTGGCCCGGTTGTTCCTGGCAGGTTGGTGGGTCTGTGCGTTGGCCACCTTGATCCTGCTTTGCCACCCGGCGATGGGGTGGGCCTTGGGAGGCATGGCGTCCTGCCACTCCAGCGGGCTTGCGTTCTTGTTGCTGCGGCAGCGCGAGATGAATCTCGGACACCCGGCCAGTCTCGCTGATCGGATCCTGCTGCCCCTGGTGTGCTGGGGGATCTGCTACGCTCTGGTGTATCTGCCCGCCTTCGACCAGTTCCGGCGGCATGTCGCCAATCCGTTGCGGATCACCACCGAGGACCGGACGGTGGTGTTCAATCCGAGGGTTCGGGCCGCTGCCGTGCAACGCGGAGACTCCATCGCCTTCCATCAAGAGGGCTTCCGCGTCCAACCGTCGGGTGACAACCCCAACGTGTTCGCGGCAGGGCCGATCCTGGGCAAGGTGTTCGGGATTCCGGGTGATCGCATCGCTTTCACGCCGAGCTCGGTGACGGTCAATGGCCGGGATCTACCGCGACTCTCCGGAATGCCGATCGAGGGCGAACAGGTGGTGGAACCCGGCCAGTGGTTCGTCTGGCCCACGGTTCGGGTGCCTCGCGTGGTGGGAGGGGCGCTCCGAGGTGCCGAGGGCGCCTATGCGGAGGCCTTCCTGCGCATGTCGACGGTGCGACATTCCGATTTCCTGGGCCGGGCCTATAGCCGATGGT
>CAIOKD010000220.1 GCA_903858835.1 uncultured Verrucomicrobiota bacterium | reverse complement strand
GTGTTGCTGGGCCATCAACCAATCCCCCACGGCTGGATTCACCGGAAAGCCCAGGTGGCGTAGCAGGGTGACCGCCCCCGCGGTGGCGTTGAGGGAACCGGTGGGGAGTCCCGGAGCATTGCTCCAGGCATGGTCCGGGGTTTCGAGGCGCTTCAGGGCGCGGACCAGGTCGAGGACCCGGGGCGGGGTGCGCCCGAGATCCTGATAGGCCCCGAGGGCCACGAAGGCTCCATAGGCCGTCCCGTGGTCGGGCCTCGGGTCGCCCTCGTAACCGCCGTCGGGCTTCCGGAAGGCCTCGATGCGATCGAGGATGGCCTCCACGCGCCCGGGCGGCAGGCGGTCCGCGCCCACCACCGCCCAGCAACGGGCCAGCGCCCCGAGGTGCACGAAATCGAGCGAGGCGCCGTCGCCATGGGTCTCCAGCCAGGCGGCTGTCGCACCGAAGGGTACCTCGACATCGAGGGCCTGGGCCCCGGCCAGGGCGAAGATCGTGTAGTAGAGGTCGGGGCGGCCGTCGCGATCGCAGCCGGCTCCGTGTTCACGGAATTGGCGACGGTAGAACCCCCGGACCAGGTCGGTGGAATCTCCCAACAGGCGGGGCGCCAACCGTGCAACCTGCAACAGTTGGAGGCGCAGGCTCACGCGACCGGGTTCGGCACGGCGACCGACGGGGTCGGGGCGGTGGCGGCGGTGGCGGGGGCCACGGCCTCGAGGCGCTGGGCGGCGTTCTTCAGCTCCTGCTCCTTGCACCAGCCCTGGATCTCGACGTCGTTGAAGATCTTGCCGATGACCCGGCGCAGGAGGCCCTTCAGGCTGGGGTGCTCCAGCGCGGCCAGCGATCGGATCGCTTCCTCCTGGTAGCTTTCCAGCAGGTGCTTGCAGCGCTCGTCGGCCTTGAGTTCCCGGTAGAGCGCTTCGACTTCCGCGGAATTGGGCCGGACCTCCCGGCGCCACAGGCGGTCCAGGAATTCCCGTTTCTCGCCGTTGGCGCGCTCGCGGGCGACGGCCAGCAGCAGGCTCGGGCGTTGACCGGCGATATCGTCGGTCTCGCCAGAGGCCCCCAGGTCGTCGAGGTCGTCGCGGATCTGGTAGGCGATGCCCAGCGCCCGGCTGTAGGCGCCCAGGACCTCATCGCATTCGTCGTGCTTTCCGGCGTAGATCGCTCCGATCCGGAGGGCCACCTCGAAGGCCGGGGCCGTCTTTTGGCGGAAGATGTTCACGACCTGCAGCGGGGTCAGTACCCCTGGGTTGCGGGTCCAGACCAGCTCGGCGCCCTGGCCACGGCACAATTCGCGCTGGCCCTCAGCCGCCACCCGCAGCATCTCCGCCTTGGCTTCGGCGCCGGCCTTGCACGAGGCCAACAGGCGGTAGCCCTCGCCGATGAGCAGGTCTCCGACATTCAGCGCCACCGCGACTCCGTGCTCCTCGTGGAGGGTCTTCTCACCATAGCGGACGGAGTCGTTGTCCTCGATGTCGTCGTGGATGAGCGATGCCTTGTGGAAGCACTCGACCGCCACGGCCACCTTGCGGAGGTCGTCGGGCAGGGCCGCGTCGGGCTGACCGCTGAGGGCCTGGTAGGCGGCCACCGTCAGGAAGGGCCGCCAGCGCTTGCCGGCGCGCATCAACCACTCGCGGGCGATGCGCTCAGTCTCGCCCTGGGCCGGTCCGAGGATCAGTTCCATCGAGGCCGGCGTGAACCAGAAGTCGACCTCGTCGCGCAGGCGGCCCAGGTCGAGGCGGCGGGTGCGGTCGTCGGCCGTGAGGTGGATGTACTCCCAGACCCAGTCGAGATCGACGTTGGTGTCGATGCAGTCGTCCTGCAGCAGCGGGACGGCGACCCCGGGGATGGCCGCGGCCTCCATGTAGGGGAAGGCCCGCTCGAGCACGCTCAGGCAGCTGACCCCGACGATGGCCTCGATCTTGCCGGTCTGGATGAGGCTCATGACGATGGCCGAACCCTCGGCCACCAACACGGCGTACCCCAGCTTCTCGGCTTCGACCGTGAGGTCCTGGATCGAGCATAGGCCGCACTGCTTGCACAGCAGGCCGAACTCGTCGAACGGGGCGGGGCACTTGGCCTCGACCCGCAGGCATTTGGGCAAGAGCAGCAGACGCCGCTCGAAGGGCACGCCCGCCAGTTGCTCGCGCCACATCTCGTTGTTGAGCAGCACCCCGATGAAGTCGCGGAAGATGGGCTCGCACCGGAGCTGGGCCACGATGCGGTCGGCATGGACCTTCAGGTCGGCCGCCGGCAGCGGGGGCACCGGGTTGAACTCCGCCACGTAATTCCGAACGGCCTGTAGGATGTGCTGCCGCTGGACGAGCGTGGGCGGGATGTTCTTCTTGGTCGGCCGCCACTGCTGTTGCGGCACGAGGCGCGGCAGGCCAACCGGGGAGGAGGCGACGAACTGGATGGGCGAGGCGCTCATGATGCTGACGAGGACGTTTCAGGAGTCTTAGGCGAGGCGCCCGGGGCCGCAAGCCGTTGCTGCAACTGGCGAGCTTTGCCGGCCGCATCGTGGGCCACGTCGCGATAGGCCCCGAAATCCGAGAACCAGTACTTCTTGGAGATGCGGTACATCCAATGTTTTTCCGGAACCTCCTCACCGGGAAGCCATTGGCTGAAACGCGGCGTCATGGCCTCCAGTTCGGCCATGGCGGTGCCTCGCAGGGTGGTGTCGCGCGCCCCATGCTTGAGGACCAGCGCCTTGACGAGGTCCGGGCGCTCAAGGACCACGCAGCCGCGGGTCTCCCGGGCGCTGAGTTCCCGGAAATCCTTGAGGAACGCCGAGTCGCGCATCGCGATGTGCACGCCGCGCGGGTCGCGGATGTCCTCCTTGGCGAACTGGATGATCGGGCAGGGTTCGATGCCGCCTGAGGGGCCGACGTGATGGCTGATGCCCGTGCTCATGGGGCAGAGGGCCTGTCCGCGGTGGTCGTAGTAGGCGTCGATGATGGCGATGGGCACCTTGGCGCGCATCTCGACCACGAATTTCCGGACCTGCACCAACTGCTCGGGCCGGAGCGCGAGCGCGGGGTTCATCTTGGGACCCACCGGGCGGTAGGTATGGTACCAGACGTAGTGCACGCCGCGCTGGATGAGCTCGCGCAACCACGATTCGGTCAGCAGTTCACCGATGTTGGTCTGGCAGACGCTGGTGGCCACGCCGGTGAGCAGACCCGCCTTCAGGCAGTGGTCGAGGCCCCGCAGGGTGCGGTTGAGCACCTCCTTGTTGCCGCGGCGCTCGTCGCTGGTGATCTCGCGGCCCTCGATGGAGATCAGCGGCGTGGCGTTGCCCAATTCCTTGAGGCGGAGGGCCACCTTCTCGGTGATGAACTGGCCGTTGGTGAAGATCTGGAAGTAGCAGTCCGGATGCCTCGCCAAGAGGTCCAGCAACTGCGGGTGCATGAACGGTTCGCCGCCGAGGATGCCGAAGAAGGCGTTCCCCTGGGCCTTGGCCTCTCGGATCGTGCGGTCGAGGGTCTCGAGGTCGATCTCGGTGCGCTCGGCCGCCACATCCACCCAGCATCCCTGGCAGCGCAGGTTGCAGGAGTTGAGGATCGACAGGTAGAGGAAGGGGGGGAAGTACTCGCCCCGGCGGATCCGGCTCTTGAATTTCTCGACCGACACCAGGCCCTTCACGCCGAAGTTCCAAGCGAACTTGGCGATGCAGCGGAGGTCGGCGCTGCGGAGGGTTCGGAAGACGAGGGACGGCAGCATGGGCTCAGGTGGTCGGGGCGGTTCGGGGGCTTTGTTCAGCCAGGGCGGCCTGGGCCTTGGCGGAGGCCTCGGCGGCCTTGCGGGCGATCTCGTCGGGCGAGGGCAGGCTCATGAGCACCTCGGCGGGGATGTCGGCGGCGAGGCTGGCCAATTTGTTCAGGCACTTCTGCCTCTCGGCCAGGGCCTTGTCGGAATCGCGTTCCTTGCCGAAGCGGCTGCGGGCGCGTTCGCTGCGGTCGCGCAGGAGCGAGTAGACGTCTCCGCCGAGCAG
>CAIOKD010000219.1 GCA_903858835.1 uncultured Verrucomicrobiota bacterium | reverse complement strand
GGGTGGACTGGGACCCGAATCCGACAGGGATCACGGAAACCACTTCCGGACCCCGCCGGTCAATCCAAGCAACCACCCTCACCGACTCCATGAGATCAAAAAATCCAGCACCGATTCTCACGACCCGGATTCTCACGACCCGGATTCTCACGACCCGGATTCTCACGACCCGGATTCTCACGACCCTGCTGGCCACGGCCCTGTGGGCCCTGCCCCTCGCGGACTCCGGCCTCGCCCAGAATGACGGCGACCGACCGCCCGGCCCGCCGCCCAACTTCGGTCCTGGCGGTCCTGGTGGATCCGGGGGGTTCGGGGGTCGGGGCGGACCGGGCGGACCCGGGGGCCCAGGCTCGACCCCCAAGACGCTCTTGGTCTCGAAGTTCGACAAGGACGGCGACCGACGCCTGAGCACCGAGGAACGCAAGGCCGCCCGGGAATTCCTGGCCCAGGAAAAGGCCGCGGGCCGGATCCGCGGGCGAGGGCCTGGCGGTCGGGGCAGCCCCCGGGGCGGCGACGAGGCCCTCCAGCCCACGCCCGGGGCGAAACTGACCCCGGCCGAAGTGCGGAATCACCCGGGTGCCCCGCTGTACGATGAAGGCATCCTGCGCACGCTCTTCCTCCAATTCGACGGCCCCGACTGGGAGAAGGAACTGGCCGACTTCAACAACACCGACGTCGAGGTGCCGGCGACGCTCACGGTGGATGGCAAGACCTACCGCGAAGTAGGGGTCCATTTCCGAGGCGCATCCTCCTACTTCACGGTGGGCGAGGGCCGGAAGCGCTCGTTGAACGTGTCGCTGGATTTCGCCCACAAGGATCAATCCATCGACGGGAACAAGACCCTCAACCTGCTCAATTCGCACGAGGATCCATCCTTCCTGCGCACCGTCCTCTACAGCCATGTGGCGCGGGAATACCTGCCGGCCCCGAGGGCGAACCTCGTCCGGGTGGTGATCAACGGCGAGAACTGGGGGATCTATGCCAACGCCCAGCAGTTCGACAAACACTTCACCCAGGAGTTCTTCGGCTCCACCCAGGGACGTCGGTGGAAGGTCTCGGGCAGCCCCAATGGCCGCGGAACGCTGGCTCACCTCGGCGACGATCCGGCCTCCTACAAGAAGATCTACGACCTGAAGGGTAAGGACGACGAGAAGGCCTGGAAGGACCTGATCCAGCTGACCCGGGTCCTCAACCAGACCCCGGCCGAGCAGTTGGAGGAGGCGCTGGCCCCGATCCTCGACATCGACGGGGCTCTGCGCTTCCTCGCCGTGGAAAATGCCCTGATCAACAACGACGGCTACTGGATCCGCACCAGCGACTACGCACTGTACCAGGATCCGAAGGGTCGCTTCCACCTGGTGCCCCATGACATGAACGAGGCCTTCAGCCGACCCGGTGGCCCCGGCTTCGGCGGAGGTCCCGGCGGACGCCGCGGTCCTGGTGGTCCTGGTGGACCGGGCGGTCCTGGCGGCGGAGGCAACCGCATCGAGGGCGTGAAGCTCGATCCTTTCCACGCGGCCCAAGACCCCAACAAGCCGCTCCTCTCGAAGCTCCTGGCCGTGCCCGCGCTCCGTGAGCGGTACCTCGGCCACGTCCGGACGATTGCCGAGCGATCCCTCGACTGGCAGAAGCTCGGCCCGGTGGCCGAACGTCTCCACGACCTCATCGCGGCCGATGTGAAGGCCGACGGCCGGAAGCTCGACTCGACCGAGGCCTTCGAGAAGAGCCTCACCCAGGATGTGCCTGGCAACGGCTTCGGTCCCGGGAGCGGCGGATCCATGGGCCTGAAGAACTTCGCCGATCAACGGAGGGCCTTCCTGCTCGAGTATCGCCCCAAGGCGCAATGAATGCGCGGGATCGGGGTGGCCCGGATCAGGGCGCCCTGATCCCGGACCCGATCCTCTCCGAACGGGCGATGTGCATTTGGCTTTTCAGCCCGGCTCCCCTTCACTCCCGCCATGAGCGAAACCGCACGCTTCCTGCAATCCTGCGCCTCCGATGAGGACATCGACATCGTCCGGTTGGTGGACTGCGTGATCATCGATGCGGTGCGCTCCGGGGCCAGCGACATCCACATCGAGCCCTGGGAGTCGAGCATCGCGGTGCGTGTCCGCATCAGCGGCGTGCTCAACGAACTGATCCACCTTCCCAGCGACCTGCTGCCCAAGATCACCGGCCGACTGAAGGTCCTGGCCAACCTCGTGGGCCACGAGACCCAACTCCCCCAGGAGGGCCGTGCCAATACCTTTCCCGAGGCGGGCAACGTGGTGCTGCGGATATCCACCTTCCCGACCATCCGAGGCGAGAAGACGGTGATCCGCATCTTCGATCCGTCGAACCGCGCCTTCAACCTCGAGGCGCTGGGCCTCGAGTCGGAGGCCCTGGAGACCCTCAAGGGATTGCTGACCCGTCCCAGCGGGCTGGTGCTGATGACCGGGCCGACCGGCTCGGGCAAGACGACGGTGATCTACGCCTCGCTCTGCCACCTCATTGAGCGGGCCGGCCCGAGCATCAGCATCGCCACGGTGGAGGACCCGGTGGAGTTCACCCTGCCGCTCATCGCACAGTCGCAGTGCAACGGGGCCCGCGACTACACCTACCCGGTGGCCCTGCGGTCGCTCATGCGGCAAGATCCGCAGGTCATCATGATCGGCGAGATCCGCGACGCCGAGACGGCCCAGATCGCCGTGCAGGCCGGACTCACCGGTCACCTGGTCATCAGCACCATCCACTCCGGCAGCACGGCCGGCGTCTTCGCTCGCCTCATCAACATGGGTATCGAGCCATTCCTGCTCGCTTCATCGATCACCGGCGTGTTGGGCATGCGGCTCATCCGGCGCAACTGCCCCGTGTGCCTCGAGTCCTACCGGCCCGATCCCGCCGTGCTGTCGTGCCTCCCGGAAGAGGTCCGGAACACTGGGGATTTCCGGCGCGGAGGCGGTTGCCCGGCCTGCAATCACACCGGCTTCCAGGGCCGGGCCACCGTGGTGGAGACCCTCCGGGTGGGCGAGGGGCTCCGGGATGCGGTGCTGCAGAAGCTGCCCACCCGCCAACTCCAGGAGATCGCCCAGGGCGAGGGCATGGAAACCCTCTGGCAGGCGGGCCTCCGGCGGGCCCTGCGGGGAGAGACGACCGTGGAGGAGATCCTGCGGGTGGTCGGCCTCGAGGGCTTCTGATCGCCAGACCCGGAACGCGAACGGGGCGGCCGAGGATCTCTCCCCGGACGCCCCGATCTGTGCGGCATTGACCGCGGTTCATCGACACCGACCCGACACCGTAGGTCCGTCAATAGCCGTACTGCGGCACGCTGCCGTTGGCCAGGATGTAGCCGGTGCGCTCACGGTACCACTGGAAGTCCACCTTGCCCTGGGCGTCGAAGGCCCTCGTGGCCGGATAGGCGAACTTCACGCCCTGGTACTTCGAGGTACCACTGAGCCAGCGGCGGATCTCCGCATGGCCGTCGGCGAAGGAGAAGCCGCAGGCGCCGTTGTGGTATGAGGCGGGGATGTCCTGCCAAGCAGAGGCATCCGGGTTGTTGATGAAGTAGCCGTCGTTGATGGAATCGGGATGCTCGTCGAGGGTGAGCCAGGTCTTGGAAGCCGAAGGCACCTGCGACTGCTTCAGGAATTGGATCCGGTCGGGGAAGCCCCAATTGCGACCACCCCGGGTCGGATCATCACCGATGCTGAAGCGACCAAAGAATGAATTCATGGCCATGCTGCGGTTGCGTCGGGCCCATCCCTTGGCGCGCTGGGCGGGGGACACGTAGATGTCGGCCGGGCACTTGTAGACGCCGACGGCTCCCGCCGTGTACTTGCCAAGCACGCCGTTGGCCACCCAGGCGTCATTGGTGACGCTCCGTTCGGCCGTGCCGGCACCGACCCCCCAGGTCATGACATTGTTGACCCAATTGTCGAAGACCCGCTGGTCGATGGCCTGGATCGTCTCGCTGACGCCGTAGTTGTTGGCCACGGCGTCGTTGAAGTCGGTCGAGTAGAGGTGCCACCCGAGCGTCAATTGCTTGCCATTGTTGACGCAGCCGATGCCCTGGGCCTTGGCCTTGGCCCGGGCCAGCGCCGGCAGGAGCATTCCGGCGAGGATGGCGATGATGGCGATGACCACCAGCAGTTCGATCAGGGTGAAACCGCGGGGACTTGCCGGGCGGCGGCCGGGGAATTCGGGGGTTTTCATGAAGGGCAAGGGGCAAACTACCCGAGTTCCCGGGGCTGACAAGTGCGGCCTCGATAGGGATGTGGTGGGGCCCGGAACCGGCCGGACCCCATCCGCCTCAAGGATTGATGACCCGGAAGAACTGCGCATCCGGGGCGTTGGTGATGGAATCCAGCAGCAGGAGGACGCCCTCCGGATCGGTGATCTCCAGGTCGGAGGCATCCTGCCAGGTCTGCAGGTCGGTGGAACGTTCGAGGCGGAAGGTCTGGTCCATCTGGCCACCGAAGAGGAAGAGGCTCTCCTCCGCGGTCTTGGGGTAGTTGAGGATCTGGACCGGCGAGTCGAAGGCGGTGGCCCGCGCCCGCAGGATGGCCGCGCCGTTGCCGGCGACGATCCACTGGTTGCCCGCCGCACAGACCGTGTAGAGGTTGCGTGTGGTGGCGGTGGGTGATTCCACCCAGGTCGACAGATCCTGCGATAGAGCCACCCCCCCTCCGTCGCCCACCAGACAGTACCAACCCGACTGCCACCCGACATCGTTCCACCAGGTCGTCGAGGGCGTGGATCTGGCGGTCCACGTCATCCCGTCAATGCTGGTCAGCACGGTGCCCCCCTCACCCACGGCCACCAAGCGGTCATTGAGCCAACGCAACCGCCAGAGCCAGCGGGTCGTGCCCGACGCCCGGGCCGTCCAGGATAGGCCGTCGGTGCTGGTCAGGATCACGCCATTCTGGCCGCACACCACGAATCCACCCGGCCAGGCGGCCGCGCCGCTGAGCACCGCGGTCGAGCCGGAGGTCCGGCGGGCCCACGACTGGGCGTCCGGGCTGGTCAGGATCACGCCGCCCGAACCGGCCACCACGAAGAGGTTGGAATTGGCGCAGGCGGCCCACAGGTCGGTGGTCACCCCGGACGCCACCGATTCCCAGGCGATCCCCAGGATGTTCACCCGGTTGGTCACCAATACCCGGACCACCTGGGTCCCGTTGGTCACGGTGTTGGTGCTAATCAACGGCACATAGTCGGTGCGGCTCAAGGCCAGCGCACCCGAGGACCCCACGGCGACCGCCAACGTTGAGCGAGCCCCGAGGCCATAGTAGTTCACGCCCGAGGCGTTGGTGGGGGCGAGTCCGCGGTTCCAATTCTTGCCATCGGCGCTGTCCATGAACTGCGCCCATTCACCGGCCGTGATCCGCAAGGTCTGGGGTAGGGTGTTGGTGCTGAAGACCGGGGTGGTTCCGCTGAAGGAGACGCTGACGTTGGTGCCGGGCACGCTCAGCACCAGCGAGTCCCAGATGGAGGCCATGCCGGTCGGCTCGGTGTAGGACCAGTTGAACCCGGCGAGCGTCGTGGACCGGGTCCCGGTGACGATGAGCCCGCCCCGGGTACCGGCCACCACCTGCTGGCCGTCCCAAAGGAGGCATTGGTAGGTCAGCAGCGGCGCCGGATTGGCACGCAGCGAATTGACCTCCGAGGACCAGACCCAGTTCCCGAACAGGTTGACCCCGAAGCGCAACTCGCCGGCACCACCGACCAGTCGCTCGGTGCCCACCGACAGGACGGTGGTCAGCGCGTTGGTGGTGGTCACCCGGCCCGAATCCCACAGGGACAACTGCGCGGTGCGGCTGATCACATAGTTGCCGGCATCGCCCACGGCCATGACGCCCGAGGGCACCGGGGCCACGCGGTACAGGTTGAAGCCGGTCTTGCCGGTGTTGCGCACCGTCCATGCCAAACCGTCGGGACTGCTCGCCACGAAGGCCGCATCGCCCACGGCCACGAACAAGCCGGAGGCGTAGGTGACGCTCGTGAGGTTGTTGGTCTTGCCGACGGAGGCCGCCCTCCAGTCGATGCCATTGGTGCTGACCAGGACCGCGCCACCATCGCCGACGGCCACGACTCGATCAGCCGACGCAGCCACGCTCTCCAGCCACTGGGTCCGGCCCGTGGACACCGACTGGAACTCGGACCCGTCGGACCAGAGGATGACGCCCCCCTCGCCCACCACGATGGCGCGGTCGCCCAGATAGGCGGCCCCTCGCAGGGAGGCCGTGGTCCCGGTCTTCACGCGCCACCAGTTCGGCAGCGCACTGGCCGCCCAGAGGGCGCCCCGGTCGCCCACGGCGAGGTAAAGGCGATTGCTCCGCCAGGCCAGGTCGGCGATGGCATTGCCGAAGGGTGTGGGGTTGGACCACCGCCAAGTCAGGTTGGTGCCCTGGGCATGGGCCCGCCCCGATCCGACCATCAGGGCGAGGAGGACCCAGAATCCGAGGATCCACCGATCGCGTCGGTGCAACCACCCGGAGACCCGGGACCCTCGATGGGGAGAGGCTGGGGAATTCACTGATTTTCTATAGGTTCCGAGGCCCCGGTCCGCAATCCGGGAACGCCCGATTCCGGGGTTTCCGAGATCTCGGGGACCCCGGGCGGTAATCGCACGACGAAGGTCGATCCGGTAGGGCCGGTGGCTTCGAGCATCACGTCCCCACCCACGCTGAGGGCCAATTGACGGGTGATGGCCAGGCCCAACCCGCTGCCCCCGGGCTTGGTGGACACGGTGGGCTCGAACAGATGGGCCCGCATCGAGGAGGCGATCCCCGAGCCACCATCGATGACCCTCACCCGGAGGCCGCCCTCGGGGTCATCCACCGCTTCGATCCGGACCTCGGAATGGTCGGGCGCCGCTTCGAGGGCATTGGCGGCCAGGTTCTCGACCACCAGCAGGAGGATGTTGGCCTCGCGGTTGCGCAGGCAACGTCGGGAATCCGATGCCAGGGCGATCCGGACCCCGCGGGCCCGGGCGGCGGTGTCCAATCGCTGGAGGACGCGGGGCAGGATCTCACCGACCTCCACCTCGAACTCGGAGATGCCTCCAGAATCCCGCAGCACCCGCACCACGCCGTCGATGAGCGTGCGCATGCGGCGCAGGGTGGCTTGGACCTCGGCGCGGTCTTCGGGCGGCACCGGCCCGTCGCCCAACCCGCCGACGAAGGCCTGCAGGCCCGCCAGGGGATTGCGCAGCCCGTGGACGAGGTGCGAGGCCACCGCCCCCATCGCCCCGGTCTTGGTGGCCAGCATCAGGTCCCGGTTGGTCCGTGCCAGGCGTTCTCCGCGCTCCAGAAGTGCCCGGTTGGCGCGAGCCAGGCGGGAGAAGGCGACGGCGATGGCCACGACCAGCGCGCTGCCCGAAAGCAGCAGGGTCAGGAAGCCTTGGCGCCACAGGCCGCGGTCGAGGCGGGCGTACTCCTCGAGCAGGGCTGATCCCTCGACCTCCACGCCCAGGATGCCCGCCAGAGCCGGGGCGGGTCCGTCGGGCAAAGGGATGTGCATCCTCAAGACCGCCGGCACGCCCGACGGGGCGAGGTATTCCTGAAGCACCTCGCCCCAGACGAGCCGTTCCAGGCGGGCGGGATCGGGCGCGGGCACGGCCGCGTCGCCGAAGATCCGCGAGGGCAACGAGCCACGGGCATCGAACACGGTGATCCGCCGCACATGAGCGGCCTGAGGCAGGGTGGCCACCTCGACGGCGGCCAGAAGCGGATCATCGACCCCCTCGGCCCGCAGCGCGGCGAAGCGCCCTTGGAACAGCGCGGCCAGGCCCCGCGCCTCGCGGTCGGCCAGGCTCGTCCGGAGTTCGCGGCGCAACTCGAGGCGGGTGCCGAGCACTGTCGCCACGAGCACCCCGAGGGCCGCGGCCACGGCCCACAGGGTGGGACCGTGCATCCAGGAAGCGCGCTGGGGCATCAGAATTCCCATTCCAGTCCTCCCGTGGCCGTGTGCGAGGTATAGGTGTAAAGGAGCACATTCGAGTTTTGGCGCTCCATCAGGTACTCGGCGAAGAGCGTCGCATGCCGCCCCAGTTTCCGGAAGATGCGGGCGTTCGTCTCGACGTCCTGGGTGTGGCGGTATTTGAAGAGGTCTTCCGGCGCCGGGGAGATGAACTGGCGCTGGTAATCCCACTGGCTCCAGCGGGCCCCGATCAGCGATCCCCAGCGCGACCCCTCCCACCGGAGCGTGCCGGCCACCCCCCAGCGGTTGAAGTCGTAGAAACCCACGGCCTGATCCCGGTTGACCATCTGGAACAGGCGCACCGTGGAGCGGAGCTTGGGCTTGTCGATCCATTGATGCTTCCAGGCAAGGTCGGCATTGAGTTGGGTGAACCGGGCCACGGTGTCCGGCTCCGGGACACCGAGGAGGTTCGCCGCAGGCCGTGAATCGTAGGGCCGGTTTTCGTAGCGAAGGGTGGCCTCGACGGCGGATCCCTCGGCGTAGTCCCAGCCGACCACGGTGCGTGGACCGGTCTGCCAGAATCCATCCAGCGGTGCGTTGAAGTTCTGACGCTGCCAACTGTAACCGATCTCCCAGCGGAACCCCTTGCCACGCGTCCAGCGCAGGGAGGGTTGGGCGGTCAGGGAATGGACCTTGGTGCGGACCGATCCCAGCCCGTCGGCCAGGGTCGAGGCATCGAAGACCTGGTTGGCGTACAGGTACTGCCCCACCAGACCGGGACTCCAGCCCGAGGCGGTGAGGTAGCGGTACTCCCCGTAGGTGGACAGCCAGGCATCGCCTTCGACCGGTTGGTCGGTGATCCCGGATTCGACCGTCTTGAGGTAACGGCGCTCTTCGCCTCCCACGAAGAGGGTCCACCGATGGGCATCGATGGGCATGCGGATGAGGAAGGCCTCGAAGCCGTAGCCGGCGAAGGGCGTCTCCTGGGCGTTGGTGCCGGAGAGCAGCGCATTGTCGCGCCAGCCACCGGAGCTGCGCAGGGTGACCGTGGTGGTCCAGACGGGGATCTCCCACTCGCCGTCAGGATCGCGGGGGTGCAACGGCCCCAGCACCTGCTGCGCGGCCTGCGACCGGAGGACCCACGCGCCCAGGAGCATCAGCCCGAGGATGATCCGGACGATTTTCCCGGAACCGGGAAACGCCGGACGTGGCGACAGGTCGATGGCAACCATTTCAGGAGGGGATCTCGACGGATCCCGGGAAGGTTGTCGGACAGAAAAAGGGCAGGCGAGCCGCAATGCGATTCACCTGCCCTGTGCCTCAGCCCTGGAAAAGGACCGAACCGGTCTCAGCCGCGCGGACGGCCCGGGCCCTTGCCACCGCCAGGGGCGGTGCCATCGGCGGGCTTGTTCTCACGGACCGACACGCCGAGGTCCTTGAGCTGGTCGCGGATCTCGGTGCGCACCTGCTGGGTGTCGGAGAGGAACTTGTCACGATTGGCCTTGAGCTGCTCGCGGATGGTGTTGCGCTGCTCCTCGGTGGCCGTGCTCAGGGTCTTGGCCAGCTCGCGCTGGGCGTCGACGAAGGTCTTGGACTGCTCCCGGTACTTGGAGATCTGGTCCTGGAGGGCCTGGGGCAGCGTGGACAGGACACTGTCGGGCACGCCGATCCGGGGCACTTCCATGCCCGGACCACGGCCACCGCGGCCGACCTCGGGCTTCTCCGGACGGGCCGGCCTCTCGGGCGGGGTCGTGGGGGGAGTCGTGGGAGGGGTGGTGGTCTGGGCCACCGAGCTCAGGGCGGTGATCGCAGCGAGCATCGAGGCCATCAGGAGGGACTTCTTGGAGTTCATGCTGGTATGGTTCGTTTTGTTGGTTTGCCTTGGGCGGGCCTCGGTTCCCCATCCGGAGACTTTTGGATCCCGCACCATCTGAACCCCCTCCTGCAGGGCCCATGCCATGGCGAAAAGCGGGCTAAAATGGGTTTTTTTGGGGGTTTTGTGGTTTTCGACCCCTCCGGCCGAACGTCTGGAGCCCGGGGATGCCACCCAGTTGGGGGTTATTCCCCATCCGGGACGGGAACCGGGTGGGGCGGACCACCCAAGCCCCGTGCCTCCCGGAAGATTTCGCATTCGGAGCCTCGAGGACCTAGGTTCCGCGCCATGGGAGAGTCGTCCACCCGCCCGATTGCGATCCGGAACACCTGGAAGGCTGTCGTCGATCATGCCCGACGCTATCAGGACTTCACCTACGTCTACCCGGTCATCTCGCGCCGGTCGCGGGGGCTGTCCATCGGGGTGAACTTGAACCCCGACAAGCAGTGCAACTTCGACTGCGTGTACTGTGAGGTCGATCGGACCACGCCGGGCAAGGCCCGAGAGGTCCGGCTCGACCAGGTGCGGGATGAATTGCGCTGGCTCATCGACCATGCCCTGAGCGGCGGGCTGGGCCGCGAGCCGAAGTTCAGCGACGCACCGCCGGAAGTCAGCCGGGTGGTCCGCGACGTGGCCTTCAGCGGCGATGGGGAGCCCACCATGGTCTCCAATTTCGACTCCTGCGTGGAGGTCGTGGCCGACGTGCTGCGGGAGAAGGGCCTCGCGGAGACCAAGGTCGTGCTCATCACCGACTCGGCGGGCCTCGACAAGGCCTCGGTTCGGCGGGGGCTGGCGCTGATGGACGCCCATCACGGCGAGGTGTGGGCCAAACTGGATGCCGGGACCGAGGAGTATTACCGGCACATCAACCGCAGTTCGGTCCGCTTCGACCGGATCCTGGGCAACCTGCTGGAGACGGCTCGGGTGCGACCCATCGTCATCCAAAGCCTGTTCCTCAAGACCCACGGCCAACCGATGTCCCCGATCGAACTGGACGCCTACTGCCGGCGCCTGAACCAGATCCGCGATGGCGGGGGGTCGATCCGGGAGGTGCATGCCTACACCCTGGCGCGGCCGACGCCCGAGGCCTGGGCGACGCGACTCTCGGCCGAGGAGTTGTCGGCGGTCGCCCAGACGATCCGCACCCAAACCGGACTTCGGGTCGAGGAGTTCCCGTAGGCGTCCGTCCGAGACCCCGGAACCCCGGGGCCAGAAAACGCCAAGGGCTCCGAGGGGAAACCCCCAGGGAGCCCCAAACCCGAAGAGGTTTGAATCCGGCGGATCGACCCAGGCCGGTCAGCTCACGTACTCACGCGGGTCGGCCACGCGGCCGGCCAGTGCACTCGCGGCGACGGTCGCCGGCGAGGCCAGGAACACCTGACTTTCCTTGTGGCCCATGCGGCCGGGGAAATTCCGGTTCGTGGCGCTGATGCACTTCTGCGGCGTGTTCATGCGCCCGAAGGTGTCCACCGGGCCGCCCAGGCAGGCCGAGCAACCGGCGTTCTCGGTCATCTGCACACCGGCGGAGACCAGGATGTCCCAGACGGTCTGGTGTCCCCAGCGGGTGTTCTGCAGGTCGTGCACGATCTCGGGGGTGGCTGGCACGCCGAAGGTGTCGATGACCACCTTCTTGCCGCGGAGCACGCGGGCGAACTCGACGAAGTCGCTGGTCTTGCCGCCGGTGCAGGAACCGACATAGGCCCGGTCGAGTTTCACATGGGCCAGCTCCTTGGCCGACTTCCGTTGGCCGGGGTCGGGATGGCAGGCCACCGTGGGCTCGAGCTTGGACAGGTCGATGACGATCTCGCGGGTGAACTTCTGGTCGGCATCGGCCTCGACCGGCTCGTAGGCCGAACGGGTGCCGTTGAGGCGGGTGCGTGCCTCGACGTACTCGGCCGTGCGGGCGTCGAAGGGGAAGATGCCGTTCTTGCCGCCGGCC
>CAIOKD010000218.1 GCA_903858835.1 uncultured Verrucomicrobiota bacterium | reverse complement strand
GGTCACCCCGAACCGGCGGTGCGAGAATGGGCGGTGCGCCTGGCCGGGGATCCGCGCTCGGTGTCGGAACCGATGGCGCGGGCCCTGGTTCGGATGGCCGGCCAGGAACCCGACCTGGCGGTGCGCTCGCAACTGGCCTGCACGGCGCGCCGACTGCCCGCGGCGCAGGGACTACCCTTGGTGCAAGCCCTGGCGCTCCGGTCCGAAGACGACTCCGATCCTCGGCAGCCGCTGCTGCTCTGGTGGGCCATCGAAGCACAAGTCGAACGGAACGCCGAGGCGGTGCTGGGCCTGTGGAACGACGAGGCCTTTTGGCGATCCCCGTTGGTGGAGCACCATCTAGTCGAGCGCATGGCCCGCCGTTGGGCACAGCCAGGGACCCAGACCGACCTGCTGCATTGCGCCCGTTTGTTCGAACTCTCTCCCAGCCCGATGCATAGCCGTCGATTGGCGGCCGGCCTCGAGCAGGCGGCCAAAGGCAGGGCCCTGTCTGGATTGCCCGAGGCGCTGAGGCGGGCGATGGCACGCCACGGTGTCGGGTCGGCGTCCTTCGCGATCCGGCAGGGAGACTTGGCCGCGATCACCGAAGCGCTCAAGACCGTGGCCGATGAGACGGCCAGCCGGGGCGAACGTCTGGAATACCTGGGGGTGTTGGCCGAGGTGCGCGTGCCGGGAGCGGTGCCGGCCCTGTCGAAGGCCTGCCGCGGAATCGTGAAGGACGACGCGCTGCGACAGGCAACCCTCACCGCATTGGCAGGCTACGAAGACCCCGCGATCGCCCAGGTCGTGCTGAGCGTGTATCCCGGCCTGGGTCCGCTCTCGCTGCCCACGGCGCAGGCGCTCTTGGCCAGCCGGCCCGCGTGGTCGAAGGCCTATGTGCAGGCGATCGCACGGAAACCGTCGGGCTGGGCGGCCCCGGCGATCAAGCCCGACAGCGTCCCGGCCGGCATCGTGCGGCGGATCAAGCAGCACCGCGACGCCGACCTGCAGGCCCTGGCCGAGTCGGTGTGGCCGCAGACCGGCAAGGCCACCAGTGCCGAGATCGATGGGCAGATCCGCGAGCGTGCCGCGTGGGTCCGGGAGGGCGTCGGAGACCCCTATGCGGGACGGACCCTGTTCCAGAACAACTGCGCCGGCTGCCACCGGCTCTTCGCCCAGGGCGCAGAGGTGGGCCCCGACCTGACCGTGCACGACCGCACCGACATCGAGTCGCTGCTGCTGGCGATCCTGAACCCGAGCGCCGAGATCCGGGAGGGCTACGAGAACCACACGATCGAGACTCGGGACGGCCGCTCGCTCTCTGGCTTCCTGGTGGAGCAGACACCGCAATCGGTCGTGCTGCGTGGGCTCGACAACCAGAACGTGGTGCTCACCCGCACCGAAATCACCGAGCTGAAGCCCGCCGGGCTGTCGCTGATGCCCGAGGGTCTCATCGACGGCTGGAAGCCCCAGCAGGTGCGCGACCTCTTCGCCTATCTCCGGAGCACCCAACCGCTGGTCGGCGAGCCGCCGAAACCCCAGAAGCCGCAACCCTGAACCGCGATTTCAACCCATCCCACCCATACCCCAATGACCGCATGAACCCGACCCTCCGTTCCCGACCTCCGGCCCGAACCGGCTTCACCCTGATCGAACTGCTGGTGGTGATCGCCATCATCGCCATCCTGGCCGGCATGCTCCTGCCTGCGCTGGCCAAGGCGAAGGCCAAGGCCAACGGCAGCTACTGCCTCAACAACCTGCGCCAGATCGGCTTCGGCGTGGCGATGTATTCGGGCGACAATGCCGAGCGTTTCCCCCGCTCGAAGAACTGGGGCAAGGTCTGGGGCGACTCCTTCAAGATTGGCGACAAGTACCACTATGAATTGCTCGAGCCCTACGTGGGCAAGAACACCGGCACCAATCGCGCGGGAGCGGTGGTCACCGTGCAGAGCAAGAACACCCCGCCCTCGCCCGGCACCTACGCCTGCCCGGTAGGCCTGCGCGGCAAGGATCCGGCACTCAGCGGCGACAACTACCGCAACTGGCTTCGGGACAACGACTGGATCACCTATCCCTGGAACCACATCTTCCTGAAGAAGGATCAGGCGACCTATGACGTGGAGCGGCCGGTGAGCGGACGCATGACCTCGGCCGTGGCGTCGACTTCGACGGCGGTGCTGCTCTGGGAAATGCCCTACTGGACCCCGGCGTTCGCCCCGCACAACGGAGCGATCCAACTGGTGTTCGCCGACTCGCACGCGGCCCCGGAAAAGCGCAACGCGAAGGAACAGGACTGGTGGGCCTTCCACAGCCGTCGCGGTTGGGACGACAACGATCCGACGGGCATCGCCTTCAAGAACCAGTGACGGCCTCGGTGCCCTGGCTGCCGTCCGAGAATCGCGGTCCGAAAATCATGGCCCGCGATTCCACGTCGGCGACCTGGCATCAACGGCCCGTGGTCTCGGTCGGCGGAGCCTCAGCGCGGAGGCGGACCCCCGGGCCCTCTGGGGCCACCAGGAGCGCCTGGTCCGCCGGGACCGCCAGGGCCACCGAAGCCCGGAGGCGGCGGGAACACCGCCGAGAGCCCGTCCACGATCTGCTCCTCGTTGACCGAGCCTTTCTTGGCCTTGTCCCACTGGGTCCACCAGCGCTCGGCCATCGCGGTCCATTCGGCGGCAGTGATCTTGCCGTCGTGGTCGGTGTCGGCAGCCTCGGTCACCGGCTGGGCGATGAACATGCCCGGACCAAAACCGCCCGGGCCTCCGGGACCTCGATTGCCCCCCCCCGGCCGGCCTCCGGGACCACCGCCTCCGGGACCTCCGGGGCGACCCGGCCCCCCGGGTCCACCGGGCATGCCCAGTTCGAGGCCTTCTGCGGTGCCCGCCAACTGGGCCGCCACCGATTGATGACGCAGCGGCACGAAACCCTTGATGGGCTTGGGCGGATCACCGAACGGATTCATGCCAGGCCCCCCACGGCCCGGGCCTCCCGGACCGCCGCCCGGTGCACCTCCGGGACCTCCTGGCCCGCCCGGTCGGCCATTCTCTCCCGGTCGGCCCGGACCCCCGGGGCCGCCGCCGCCACCAAACGGATTATTGGCCACGGCCTTGCCCGCGACCACCTGGTTGAAGCGCTCGAGCTTGTCGGGTGATTCCTCGGCGACGCTGTCCTGTAGGAGTTTTCCCAACGCATCGACCTGACCGGCCAGGCGCTCCGGCTTGAAGATGCCCCCTTGGAATTCCTTCATGCGGGCCAAGTAGGCCTGCTTGAAGGCCGGCACCGCGAAGACCCGCTCGAAGAAGCGGTTCTGGCCCGACCAGGGCTTGTGGATGCTGAGCTGTTCCCGCTGCTCTTGGCTGCCCTGCATGGGGAAGTTGCCGAAGGAATGATCGAGATCCCAGGGCACGAACTGGAACCGGTCGGTCTTCGGATGCAGGTACATCACGTAGTTCTGACCGAGGGTGAGGATCGAATCGAGGGTGCTCAGCCACACCGTCACCGCCATGAAGCGACCGAAGGCCTCGACATCGAGGAACTCCGGAGCGCGGCGGGCGAATTCGGTGTCATCGGCCTTCGTGACCAGCCGGGCGAAGTCGATGACCCGTTGCTTCTGTTTCGCCGTCAGCTCGGTCTTGGCGTCGTAGATCTGCTGGTAAGCCTTCCAATCGTCCCCCAGGTCCTGGAAGAGAGTGGGCGTAACCGGCTTGAAGATGGCGCCCTTCTTGGTGCCGAACTGCGCCTCGGCCCATCGACTATCGGGATTCTCGACGATGGAATACAGGCCGAGGTAGCGGTTGGTGTGGACTCCCGGCGCGGTGACCCGGACCCGGGCATAGGTCGTGCGCGGCGCGGGCACCCCGCCATCACGGTAGAGCGCGTAGGACAGCGGCTCGTTCATCCACGAGGCGTCGGTGACGTTGTTGTGGAGGTTGATCTTGGCCACGCCGGCGAACTGCTGTTTGGAAACGAACTCGTTGAGATCGATCTTCAGGGACTTCTTGTCGCTCATCCGCGAGCCCATGTAGGTGCCGTTGCCCTTGTAGCGCACGGCGACATTGGTCAGGCGGGTGCCCGCGATCTCCAGGTCGGCGTGGACATATTCGAAGACGATACCGGCCGCACCGCTCAGTCCATTGCGCCCGCCTTCCTTGGCCAAGAGCATCGGACCGAATCCTCCGCCCCCGGGCCGACCGCCGGGCCCACCGGGGCCGCCAGGACGACCCGGACCTCCAGGACCTCCAGGACCTCCGGGATCCATCGACAGCGCCCGATTGAACCCCTCCCGCAGCGCATCGGTGTCGAGATGACCCTTCTTGTCTTTATCCCAGTCCGTGGACCAGCGCCGGAATGCCCCCAGGAATTCATCGCGGGTCACCGAGGCATCCTGATTGGCATCGAGTGCCCGCAACCAGACCGGCGCCATGAACCGATTGGGATTGAACCCCCCCCGACCCCCGAAGGGACCCTCGCCACCGCCCTTCGGCTCCAGAGCCTCCCACTGCCCGGCTGGAAACTGAAGCCGGACATCCCACACCTTCTGAAGGGAAAACAGGTCAGCCGTCGAGGCCGGCCCATCGGCCACCATCGGGAAGATTCCGGCCATCAGACTGGCGACAAGGGAAGGCACGCGGCGATTCATGAGTCGTTGGAAAGACCTCTCTGTGACATCCCGGTTACGGAATGCAAGCAGTGCCGCCCCATCGCGGACCCTGGGCCACCCCACGACCGAACAGCTACTGAACAGGTCCTGCAGCGCGAATAACAACAGCCCAGCACCGCCACCTCATCACACCCGAGACGCCCTCAAAATATTTTGGAGTGACCCCTTCAGTGTAAATAGTTGGGACCGACCCCGCGACCCACCCAATACGAGCGGAGCGGGATCGGTCCGTAGGACGCTCTGGAAGCGATCAACAATACCCCTCGCGCACAGCGCGAATGCTCGTCCTCCCCCGAGCTTCCCTGCGGCCGTAGGACCGATCCCGCGGAGCCCCCCAATACCAGCGGAGCGGGACCGGTCCGTAGGCCGCTCTGGAAGCGATCAACAATTCTCATGCGCGAAGCGCAAAGGCTGATCCTTCCTCGAGCTTCCCTGCGGCCGTAGGACCGATCCCGCGGAGCCCTTGCCCTTCCAACCCGCCACGTCCCAAACTGTACGATCACCACGATGACCCTGCGCCTGATCGTCCTCGTCCGCCGATGCGCCTGCGCCCTGCTGGCGGGGCTCCTGTGGGGCCCGCTGCGCGTCCTCCCCGAAGCGACGGACCCTGCTGTGGCCGCAGAGGCTCTGCGGCAGGTGGCGCGGCACTCCGGGGTGTTCGAAGCGCCCCCCGTCCTCATGCCCACCCGGAAACTCCCGGACGGACCCTTGCTGGGCAACGGCGACCTCGGGGTGGCCATCGGCGCCGTCACCGAACGTCTGCGATACCACGGCCTCGGCGAGGAGGGCGGGGCCCGCGTCACCACGCGCACCACCACGCCCAGGCAAAGTCCCGAACGGCACCGCTTCTGGATCGCCAAGACCGATTTCTGGAAGACCAAGACCCTCTACCCCAACGCCCATCCCTGCCCGATCGCCACCCTCGACCTGAACATTCCGGCCCTCTTCAACGGCGTGTACCGGGCGGAACAACGCCTCGAGACCGCCGAGGTCCTCCATACCCTCCGCACCACGCAGCGGGTCGAGGATCCTCCCCCGTTCACCCGGGCCGGTGCGACCCTCCGGATGCGCTCGTGGGTCGCGGCGACCGAGAATCTGCTGGTCATCGAGCTGTCGGTAGACGGCCAACCGACAGACACGAATCCCTTCGCCCCGACCGACCTCCTCGGCATCGATGCCACCCTGGCGCCCATCACGGGCAATGAAGCCGAGACCGCCTCGGGCAATCTGCCGGACGGCTATTGGACGGTCCGCAGGTTCACATCCACCGAGCGCTCCATCGCCCTCGAACAGAAACCCCTGCGCAAGACGAGCGAGGCGGCCGTCGCCCTGCGCTTGTTCCATCACCGCAAACCCGGCCTCCCGTGGAGCCGAGGCGATGGATGGTC
>CAIOKD010000217.1 GCA_903858835.1 uncultured Verrucomicrobiota bacterium | reverse complement strand
CACCCCCTCACACCGGGTCGTGCAACCGCACTCCCAGCGCCCCATCGACCGCCAGCGTCGCACCGGTCAGGAACCCTGAATCTTCGGAGGCCAGCCACACGGCCGCACGGGCCACCTCGTCGGGACGGCCGATCCGGCCCGCCGGGTGGAAGCGATCCAACTCGGCCCGGGACTCCGACCGGCCCTCGAACCCGGCCTCCAGCATCGGCGTCGAGATGGCCGCAGGCGCGATCGCATTGACCCTCACCCGGCCGCCGAGGTCCACGGCCAGGGCCCGGGTCAGCCCGGCCAACGCCGCCTTGCTCGTGGCATAGGCCACGAACCCCGGCTTGGTCTGGGTGGCGTGGATGCTGGTGATCTGCACCACGGAACCCCGGGCCGATTCCAAGGGGCCGAGGAAGCTCTGCACCAGCAGGAAGGGCGCCCCCACGTTCACGGCCATGGTGGCCTGCCACTCCGAGGCCACCACCTCGGCGGTCGAGCCGCAGTGCTGCACCGCCGCGTTGTTGACGATCGCCGACAGCGGCGACCCGCCCAGGGCATCGATGACCCGTCCCCGGAACTCGTCGCGCACCCGTGCATCGGCCGCATAGGAGGCCAGGCAACACGGCACCGAGACCGTGCCCTCCGGGGACGTCCGCCCGGGCGCATCTGTCGCCACAACGCGCCAACCGGCCGAAAGGAAGGCGGAGCACAGCGCGCGTCCGATGCCGCCCGAAGCCCCCGTGATCAGGACTGCCTTCATGGATTCGGTGCGACTTTCTTCCGTCGGGCGATCGCCCGCAACCCCGCCGATTCCCATCGCGCCAGGACCCAGGCCATGGCGGCCAAGCCGACCAGGGTCACCACCAGCACGCTCCAGCCGGCGGTGTCGTGGATGGCCTCGAGCGCCCCGGCGCCGTGACGGTGCGCGGTCAGCGACAGGTAGAATGAACGTCCGATGTTCCCGACCACCGCCCATCCCACCGCTCCGGCCACCAGCAGGCTGCGCAGCCCCGGGCGACGCAGCGCCTGGTCGCCGATGAACAGCGCCATCATCAACGACGACTGGAGGCTGCGGATGCCGCTGCAGGCCTCGTCGACACCCACGCGGCAATTCGGCAACTGGATCACGCTGCCCTGCCGCTCGGCAGGAATGCCCCACAGGCCGAGCAATTCGACGTTGATGGAGGTCACCAGGCCCTTCAGCCCCAGCGTGACCGGATTCCAGACGATGCCCGGAAGGGGCACGGCGACCAGGGCGAACAGGAGCGGAAACCGGAAATGCCGCAACGTCCGCGGGCCCCACTGCTGGAGCACCGACGCGCTGATGAAACAGACGGTGCCCAGGCTCAATGCGGTGGCCGAGGCGGGCGTCCGCGCCAGAGCGTGCCGGTACAACTCGGCCAGCAGGACCAACGGAAACCCGGCGAGCATCCAGGCCGTGGTCTTCCACATCGGTGCGGGCGCATCCTCCCGCGGGCGGGAGTCCCATCGATCCCAGACCAGGAATCCCACCAGCACGACCACCAGGAATCCGAAGCGATGCTCCTCCTGATCGCGCCAGTGGAACTGCAGGCTGTAGACCCACCATCCCACGAACACCGCCAACGGCAGCCACGCCGCCACCGGGGTACGCGCCCACTCGCGCCCCGGCATCGCCTGCGCCGCTGCCGTCCTGTCGCCGTCGATCACCGTCACGATTGAACCCGAGCCACTCCGCGCCGGCAATCGCCCCGACGACCGACGGGGCATCGGCATGGCACGGACCGGCAGGTTTGGACCAGCAGGTTTGGATTGCCAACGCCATGACCCGGGCCCTACGGTTTGCAAACGGTCGCACGACCATGCCGGCGTGGCGAAATGGCAGACGCGATAGACTCAAAATCTGTTGCCCGGAAGGGTGTGGGGGTTCGAGTCCCTCCGCCGGCACCACTTTAAAAAAACCGCGAGAAATCGCGGTTTTTTCGTTTCCGCACCCCCTTTTTTCTCAAATCCAAGGCAAGTCGGGGTCACACTTCCTGGAAAACGTCGGGTCCGGTTTTTGAATTTTTGGCACAAATCAGGCCTTCTCATGGATTGCGGGGGGGCATCACACCAGGGCTTCAGGCCCGTCCGGCAGGACCTCCGGCACGACATGATCCAACCACGAGGGCGTCCCCCCATCGTCGCGCAGACCCACAAAAAGCCTTGTTCGGAGTCCGCCGAACGAATCCCTTTTGGTCGCATCTGAACATGATCTACCTACTCGGCGGCTCCGGTTATGTGGGCCGGGCCTACCAGGAACTTCTGGAACGCAAAGGCATCGCGTTTCGCAGCCTCGCGCGGGCCGAGGTGAACTATGCCGATCCGGCCACGCTCCTGGCCGCGCTGCGCGCCGATAAACCGGCCTTCCTCATCAACGCCGCCGGCTACACCGGCAAGCCCAACGTCGACGCCTGCGAGCTTCACAAGGCCGATTGCCTCGACGGCAACGCCGTGCTTCCGGGCCGCATCGCCGAGGCCTGCGCCGCCGCCGGTGTGCCCTGGGGCCATGTGTCGTCCGGCTGCATCTACACCGGATGCCGCCCCGACGGGTCCGGATTCACCGAGTCCGACGCGCCCAATTTCACCTTCCGCCAGAACAACTGCTCTTTCTACAGTGGTACGAAGGCCCTCGGCGAAGAGGTGCTCGCCGACGCGCCCGAGGTCTACATCTGGCGCCTCCGCATCCCCTTCGATCATCACGAGAACCCGAGGAACTACCTCACCAAGCTGATGCGGTATCAGCGACTGCTGGAGGCGACCAACTCCATCTCCCAGCTCCAGGAATTCGTCGCCGCCACGCTGGCCTGTTGGGAACAGCGGGTTCCTTTCGGGAAGTACAACGTCACCAATCCCGGACAGGTGACCACGCGCGAGGTGGTGGACCACATCCTCGCCAGCGGCGTCCAGAAGAAGGACTACCAGTTCTTCAAGGACGAGTCCGAGTTCATGAACCTCGCGGCCAAGACGCCGAGGTCGAACTGCGTGTTGAATTCGTCCAAACTCGCCTCGGTCGGCATCCGGATGACCGAGGTCCATGAGGCCATCGCCCGCGACCTGAGGCGCTGGCAACGGGCCCAGTGAACGACCGGCCCCGACGCCCCGTGATCCCCGACCCACCAGTCACCTTCAGCGCTCCCCGTTCATGAATCTCCTCGTCACCGGCGGCGCCGGATTCATCGGCTCAAACTTCATCCGTCAGCGGTTGCTCGATCCGACCTCGGCACCCGATCGCATCGTCAATCTCGACGCCCTCACCTATGCGGGCAATCCGGCGAACTTGGCCGACTTCGCGTCGGATCCCCGCCATGTCTTCGTGCACGGTGACATCGGCGACACCGCCCTGGTCGCCAGGCTGCTCACCGAACACCGCATCGATGCGATCGCCAATTTCGCCGCCGAGTCCCATGTCGACCGATCCATCGATTCACCCGAGCCGTTTTTCCAGACCAACGTCATCGGAACGCTCCGGCTGCTGAACTGCGCGAAGCAGCATTGGTCGACGCTTCCCGAGCCCAAGAAAGGCGCGTTCCGCTTCCTCCACGTGTCCACCGACGAGGTGTACGGCTCTCTCGGACCCACCGACGCCCCGTGGAACGAGGAGTGTCCTTGTGAACCCAATTCCCCCTACGCCGCATCGAAGGCGGCCAGTGACCATGCGGTCCGGGCCTTCCACCACACCTACGGGTTCCCGACGATCACCACGAACTGTTCGAACAACTACGGCCCGTACCACTTCCCCGAGAAGCTCATCCCGCTGATGATCCTGAACGCCCTGGAGGGCAAGCCGTTGCCCGTCTACGGCGATGGCCGACAGGTCCGGGATTGGCTTTACGTCGAGGATCATGCCACCGCCATCTGGCTGGCCCTGACTCGGGGGCGCCCCGGTGAAACCTACAATGTCGGGGGGCTCAACGAGCGCACCAACATCGACATCGTGACGCGCATCTGTTCCCTGCTCGACCGCAAGTCCCCGCGGCCCGATGGCCGGTCGTACGCGGTCCAGGTCACCCATGTGGCCGACAGGCCCGGCCACGACCGCAGGTACGCCATCGACAGCACCAAGATCCGGCGCGAACTGGGCTGGTCGCCGAAGGAGGATTTCGACACCGGCATCGAGAAGACCGTCGATTGGTATCTCACCCACCGCAGTTGGGCCGCCGAGATCACCGCCCAGCGATACGCACGTGAACGCCTCGGCACGCGGGGTTGACGCGGAAGCCCCCCGACCGCTTGCTGGCACTCGCAATCTCCACCCTTCCGTCACCGATCACCGCCAAGAACGCCATGAAACGCAAAGGCATCATCCTCGCCGGGGGATCCGGCACCCGCCTCTTTCCGCTGACCATCGCCGTTTCGAAGCAACTGATGCCTGTCTATGACAAGCCGATGGTCTACTACCCGCTGTCGGTGCTGATGCTCGCCGGCATTCGGGAAATCCTCGTCATCTCGACGCCGACCGACCTGCCGCTGTTCCGGCGCCTGCTGGGCGATGGCTCCCACTTCGGAATCTCCCTGTCGTATGCGGAGCAGCCCAGCCCCGACGGCCTCGCCCAGGCCTTCCACATCGCGGATGATGCGGGTTTCCTGAAGAACGAGCCCGCCACCCTGGTGCTGGGCGACAACCTCTTCTATGGGCACGGACTGGCCAAATCCCTGGAGCACGCGAGCAACCGGGCCTCGGGAGCCACGATCTTCGGCTACCATGTCGCCGATCCCCGGAGCTACGGAGTGGTCGAATTCGACGGCGATGGACGGGTGGTGTCCCTCGAGGAGAAGCCCGCGGTTCCGAAGTCGAACCATGCCATCCCCGGCATCTACTTCTATGACGCCGATGTCGTTGCTCTCTCCCGCAGGCTGAAGCCTTCCAAGCGCGGCGAACTCGAGATCACCGATCTCAACCGGCTGTATCTGGAGCGAGGCGACCTGCATGTCGAACTCCTCGGCCGGGGCACCGCCTGGCTCGATACCGGGACCCACGATTCCCTGCTCGAGGCCGGGCAGTTCGTGTCCGTCATCGAGAATCGGCAGGGCCTGAAGATCGCCTGCCTCGAGGAGATCGGCTTCCGGCAGGGCTGGCTCTCCCGCCAAGACCTGGAGGCATCGATCACCCGACTCGGCAAATCGACCTACGGCGCCTATCTCAAGAAGATCCTCGCAGACGCCTGAATCGGGGTGGGTCGGGAATCACTCCGCCCCGCGGAACGATCCGGCCATTCAACGGGGAGAGATCTTGGGAAGCCCCATCTTCCGGATCCGGCGAAGTTCATCCCATCGCTGCGGGCGCGGCGTGAAGAAACGTCGGAGCAGTTCGAACTCGCCGCGGCGCTGGTTGGAGCGGATGCGGCGGCGTTCGGCAAGCCAGTGGGCCCGAAGACGCCAGGCGTCGGCCAACGCCGCGAGGTAACCGCGCCGGCATACCGACCAACTGCGTGACAACAAGCCTGCGACCGCACCCTCCGCGAAGATCAGTCCCACTTGTAAAAGGGCCAGGCACGAACGCCATCCCCCACCCGACTTGAGCAACGCCAGGAGCGAGTTGCGATTGGAATAGAAGCGGGTGCTGATGCTGGTGCGGATCTCCTGCAGGTTGCCGTCCCCGGCGGGATTCACGTTCGCGGCGCTGCGATGGTGCAGGCGCGCACCCGGAATCGCCACGGCGCGCCCCCCGGAAATCCACAGGCGAAGTCCGAGGTCGAGTTCGTCGGCATACATGAAGAAGACCGGGTCGAAGCCGCCGAGAGCCCGGAACACCTCCGCCCGGATCAGGAAGGCGCATCCATTCGGGGCGAGGATTTCCAGCGAATCCTTCCCTGGGGGCAGGCAGGAGAAGTGGCTTCCCCAGCCGAAGGGATCCAATCCACGGATCCCGAGACTCTGGAAGGACTCGTCGGCGTAGTTCATCACGAGGGGCATCGCCGCCTCGGCCCCCGAGGCCTCGGCTCCGTCCAGAAGCTTCTCCAGGCAATCCGGCTCCAGCCAGGTGTCGTTGTTGAGGAACAGCAACCAGTCGCCCTCGGCGGTCGCGGCAGGCCGGTTGTTGCCCTCGCAGAACCCCAGGTTGGCCCCGTTGTCGATGAACCGCCCCCCGGGGAAATCCTCCATCAGCTTCCGCGCCTGGAGGTCGGACCCGTCGGTGGAACGATTGTCGGCCATGAGCAGTTCGAACTGGCCCAGGACCGTCTGCCCGCGGAGAGAATCCACACAACGATCCAACCACCGCGCTCCGTTGTAGTTCAGAACGATGATGCTCAGGCGTGGCTTGCGGGCGTTCAACGCCATCACGCTATCGGATCCCCGGGCCCCATCAAAGCCCAAGCGGCGCATCGGCGGTCGCCCGAAGACCGCCCTGCCGCTCGGTTCATTGTTCGCCCCAGGGACGGCTTGGGGGCGGCGGCGGCGGTTGCTGCCAACGCCAGTCCGAGGCGTAGCCCCAGTTCAGCCACGGGGTCTCGAGGGGGCTCTCGCCCCGCACCCCGGCCTGGAGCAACGCATCGAGCAGACCGCTGGTCATGAGGGTACGCTCGGCCCGCCAAGACGGTTTGCCCGTGAGCATCATGCGCTCGATACCATGCAGCAGCAGCGTGAAGTGCGCCGCCGGACGGGCCTCCTGCGTCCAGAAACGCGCGGCCGAAATCCGGCGGTCGGCACCCCGAGTCCGCCAGGCGCCGGCCCATCCCTGGATGGCTCCGTTCAATTCGAGCACCGAGGCCTTCAGTCCGTCGGCGTACTCGATCCGCCAGAGGATGGGCTTCTCCACTCGCGCCCCCAGGTCGCGCACCGCGACGGTCGGAGTCGACAGGGTGCCGAGAGCCGCCTCGAGAAGATCCGTGGGCACTCCGGCACCGCCTTCGCCGCCGCCCAGATGCTTCCAGACCGCACCGCCGTGCAGGGAACGCACCGAGCGGATGCCTGTTTCCCCACCCCGCCGTTGCTCGACCAGGGCCTGCAGGCACTCCAGCGCATGGAATCCGTAGTGATCGGTCGACCCGTAGCTCAAGACCACCACCTCCTCGAGGGCCTCGCCCCGGGGAACATCGACGGGCGGAAACCGCCAGGAACCCGGGACCGACGATCCGGCCATCAGCGGGATCCCGAGTTCGCGGGCCGTGGCATGGATGTGCCGGGCGTCCTCCCAGTTGTCGGCGAGGTGCTTGTCCACGAAGACCGGCACCACCCGCCCGGTCTGGCGGAACACCGACACGGTCTCGTCCCAGAACCGGCGCTTGGGATAGCGCGTGTTGCCGCTGGCCGAGCGGGGATAGTCGCCGTGCTCGGCGATCAGCAGCACGCCCTCCACGGCCAACCGGCCGGTGCCGAGGGTCAAGGCGTCGGCGATGTTGGTGGCGATGCGGAACCGATGGGAGGCGGCCAGGAGCCGGCTGATGTCGTTGGGCGGCCGCTGCTCCACATAGGCCGAGGCGATGCGAAGCGGGGATTCCTTGCCCGTGCCGTCGAGCATGTCGGTCAACACCAACCGACTGGCGATGACATCGGCATGGGAATTGTGCCGATACACCGTGGTCAGCACCGCCACGGGTTTGCGGGCATCATCCGCCGCCCGCAGGGCGAAGCCCGCCCCCCAGACCGCCATCAGCATTCCGAGGGCGGACCACGATCGGTAGAGATCCGGGAGATTCATCGGTGCCAGAAGATCAGAAACCCGCCGACCTGCGAAGCCTTGGCCTTCGGTTTCCCAAGGGCCTCAAGCGCCCGATCTCGGAGGGAGACGCCCGCCTCCGTGGACGTGCCCTACCCCTCAGCGACCCAGCACGTCGACGACGGGTGGTGCCGATCGCGGACTGGCCGCGACGAAATCCTCACCCAGCAGGGCTGCGACTGTGGCCGCCACCTGGGACTGCCTCACCAACGCGTGTTCCCGGCGTTCCCCGAGCGCCGGCGTGTCGGGGCCGATCACGGCCATCCAGAGATAGGCCGATTCAGTGATCTCCCGTCCGTGATTCTTCCACGCCACCGGCGCCGGGCCGCGGCCGTGGTCGGCGGTGATCACCAGACTGGTCTTGTCGCGGTACTGCGGCAGCGATTGCAACCGCTTCCAGAGGTCGCCCAGGACCCGGTCGAATCCATGGGCCGCCCTCAGGTAACGCTCGTAGTGTCCCTCGTGGGCCCAGTCGTCGGTCTCCCCGTAGGACACGTAGAGCGCCCGGGGCTTGAGCGTGTCGATCGCATGGAAGGCCGCGTGGCGGACGAAAGTATCGAGCAGCACCCCCGACCAGACGTGGCTGCCATGTTCGACCATCTCGTCGAGGGCGCGGGGCACCACCATCCGACGCGTGCCCGGGGGCACCTCGAAACCACTCCAGATCGGAAAGCCCGCCCGAGGTCCATTGAGGATCCATGGCAGGATATCCCAGTTGACCACCGCCGCCACCCTGCCCCGGTATCCCGGGCGGCTCTGCAGCCACTCGAAGACGTTGGTGTTCGCGTTGAGCACCTTGTCATTGCTGTCGATTTTCGGGTCGGCGATGCCGGTCAGGAACTCGTTGTAACCCGGATACGAGAAATTGCGCCCATTGGTGACCCGCACCTCGGAACCGGCGGCGCGATTCCCCAGCAATTGCCCCTGCCGAGCCACGGTGCCCCACAGGAAGGGAAAGAGCACTTCGCGGCTCTGCTTCGGATCGGGTCGCCAGAACTCGGCCTTGAGTTCATTCGTCCGGCCCACGTTGCCGAACTGCCGCGAGATCAGGATCTCCTCAGCGCCATGGAACACCTCCTGCTGACGAAGCCCGTCGGTGGTCACCAGGATCACGTTGCGCGTCTTGTTGCGCGCCTGGGCGGGAGTCACCAGTCCGATCAGGGTCAGCGCACAGGCCCAGAGGCACAGCCGAAGAGGCAGGCCGTGGGCACGGATAGCGAGGGAGAGAGAGTTCACAAGATCGAAATCGTGAGGAAGCCGACCGCTTCGGTCAACCGGACCCGGAGGCACATCGAAGGCCGGTGGTTTCCAAGCCCGGGATCGCGCGTCGTTTTCGCTTGGGCACTGGGGAATCGCGCCGGTAATCTCATTCAAATCACCTAGACTCCATGGGCTCACGATTTCCGATTCCGAACGGCATCCGCCTGGCTCGCGTCGCACCCTGGGTCCCGAGCCTGATCGCGTCGCTCGGCGTGGGTGCGGCCCAACCCGCCCTCGATTTCAACCGCGACATCCGGCGTATCCTCTCGGAGAACTGCTTCCAGTGCCATGGCCCCGACGCCGGTGGCGGGAAGCCCGGAAAGAAGGCCCTGCGGCTCGACCTCGCCGAGGCCGCCTACGCGCAGAAGAACGGCACCGCGGCCATCAAGCCCGGGCATCCCGAACAGAGCGAAGTGGTGCGCCGCATCCAGTCGACCGATCCCGACGACCGGATGCCCCCGCCCGACTCTGGAAAGACCCTGTCCGCGGCCGATCGGGCCACGCTGACCGAGTGGATCCGCCAGGGCGCCGCCTATTCCAAGCACTGGGCGTACGTGCCCCCGGTGCGTCCGACACCGCCCGAGGTGAAACATGCCGGCTGGCCCCGCAACGCCATCGACCGGTTCATCCTGGCCCGGCTCGAGAAGGAGGGACTGGCCCCCAGTCCGGAGGCCGATCTGGCGGCGCTGGAACGCCGTGCGAGCCTCGACCTCACCGGGTTGCCCCCGAACCCGACGCCCGCCGGATCCCCCGCCTCTGAAGGCGGCGCCGCCCGGACTCGCGACCATGAGCGCATCGTCGATGAACTGCTCGCTTCGCAGGCCTACGGCGAGCACTGGGCCCGACTGTGGCTCGACCTGGCCCGGTACGCCGATTCCAGCGGTTACGCCGACGACCCGGCACGCACCATCTGGGCCTACCGCGACTACGTCATCCGCTCCTTCAACGCCAACAAGCCCTTCGACGTGTTCACGCTGGAGCAGCTCGCCGGCGACCTCCTACCCGACCCCACGGAAGAGCAGTCGATCGCCACGGCCTTCCATCGGAACACGATGACCAACAACGAGGGCGGGACCAACGACGAGGAGTTCCGGAACGTGGCCTTGGTCGATCGGGTCAATACGACCATGGCGGTGTGGATGGGCACCACCATGGCCTGCGCCCAATGCCACAACCACAAGTACGACCCCATCACCCAAGAGGAGTACTTCCGGTTGTTCGCCATCCTGAACAATACCGCCGACGCCGACCGGGGTGACGAAAGCCCGGTGATGCCGCTCTTCAGCGACGACCAGAAGCGCACGCGGTCGCGCCTGGAGTCCGCGATCCACAACCTCGAGGCATCGCTCGCCCGCCCCACCCCGGAACTCGAGCGTGACCGGGCGCTGTGGGAGTCCCGCCTGGTGGGTCCGATTCCCTGGCAGACGCGGGTCCCCACCCGGGTTTCATCGCGCGGCGGGGCCGCGTTGCGTACGGCCGATGATGGGCTCGTTCGGGCCGACCGCTCGGGCAAGACCGACACCTATGTCATCGAACTGCCCGGCCAGGCGGCCGGGACGGTCGAGGCACTGCGCCTGGAGGTGCTGCCCGACGGGGATGCGCCCGGGGCGCGCGTGGGCCACGCCGGGGGCGACTTCGCGCTGACCCGGGTCCACGCCCGGATCGTTCCGGAAACAGCCCGAGTGCCGAGCGCGAGGTACGTCCGCATCGAACTTCCCGGCAAGGAGCGCATCCTGTCGCTGGCCGAGGTGCAGGTTTTCGCCGGCGGCGAGAACACGGCCAAGGCCGGGCAGGCGCGCCAGAGCAGCACCGCCTACGAAGGTCCGGCGCGGCTGGCCATCGACGGCAATACCAACGGCGACTTCAACGGGGCCCGGTCCACCACCCACACCGAGACCTCCACCGACCCTTGGTGGGAGGTCGACCTCGGCAAGACGACGACCATCGACCGCTTGGTCGTCTGGAATCGCACCGACGGGTCCGGGGACCGGCTCGCCGGGTTCCGGGTGGTGCTGTTCGATGAACAGCGCTCCGCGGTCTGGGACCAGGTCGTGGCCGAGCCTCCCAAGCCAAGCCGGGAACTCCTGCCCGATGCTTCCCGATCGGTGGAGTTCCGCTTGGCCTCCGCCGACTTCTCGGCCGAGGGCCACGATGCCTCCCATGTGCTGGCGACGGCGCAAGGTTCGAAAAAGGGATGGTCGGTGGGTCCCAAGACCGACCAACGCCACGAACTCGTCTTGGTCCCGAAGCAACCCTTCACGGTCGGCCCCGGCTCCAACCTGGTGGTGACTCTCGAGCAGCAGTCCGATCGGGAGCACGCCACGCTGGCCGCGTTCCGGGTGTCCCAGACCTCCGACCCTCGCGCCGCCGAGATCGCCGCGCTCCCGGCCAAGGTGCTCGAGGCGCTGGCGCGACCCGCAGCACAGCGAACGGCCGCCGACCGGAGCACACTGGCCGAACACCACCGTTCGGTGGCGCCGCTCCTGAAGCCCGACCGTGATCGCCTGGCCGCCCTCCGCCAGGAGCTCGCCGCCCTGAAACCCCACACCACCGTGCCGGTCCTGCGCGAACTGGCCGGAAAGGATCGGCGCAAGACCCGCCTGCAAGTGCGGGGCAACTGGATGAACCTGGGGCAGGAAGTGGATGAAGGTCTGCCCTCGGCACTGGGCCCCGCCTCCGATGGTTCCCGGCCCGGCCGTCTCGAGTTGGCCCGCTGGCTCGTGGACCGCCGGAACCCGCTCACCGCCCGGGTGGTGGCCAACCGCCTGTGGGAATCCGTCTTCGGTCTGGGATTGGTCAGGACGAGCGAGGAATTCGGATCGCAGGGCGAATTGCCGACACACCCGGAACTGCTCGACTGGCTGGCCGTCGAACTGATGGACAGCGGTTGGGATCTCAAGCACCTGCTGCGCCTGATGGTCACCTCGGCCACCTACCGCCAGTCGTCCCGGGTCACGCCAGAGCAACTGACCCACGACCCCGAGAATCGCCTGCTGGCGCGCGGGCCACGATTCCGTCTGCCGGCCGAGACGATCCGCGACCAGGCCATGGCCGTCAGCGGTCTGCTCAGCCCACGGATGCACGGCCCGCCGGTCAAACCGGCCCAGCCCAAGCTGGGCCTCACGGCTGCTTTCGGCAGCGGCACCGACTGGGAGACCAGCTCCGGCGAAGACCGCTTCCGCCGCGGCCTCTACACCACGTGGCGACGTTCCAACCCGTATCCGTCGATGGCCACCTTCGACGCTCCCAATCGTGAGGTCTGCCAGGTCCGTCGCGAACGGTCGAACACGCCGCTGCAGGCCCTGGTCACCCTCAACGACCCTGTCTACGTCGAGGCAGCCCAGGCCCTGGGGCGGCGGATGGCCCTCGCGCCGGGATCTGCCGATGAACGCCTGCGGGTCGGATTCCGTCGCTGTCTGCATCGGGAACCCAACGCCGACGAACTCGGCTCGCTCCGCGGACTGCTCGACCGCAGCCGCCAGCGCTTCTCCTCAGAACCGGACAAGGCCCGCAGGCTGGCCACCGAGCCGATCGGTGAACTTCCCCGGCAACTCGAGGCCCCCGAGGCGGCCGCCTGGACCTCCGTCGCCAACGTCCTCCTCAACCTCGACGAATTCCTGATGAAACGGTGAGGCACGAGCCTCCACGACCCCGCATGAATCCCCAGCTCGAAGCCCTTCAGGCCCACACGCGGCGACACTTCCTCGGCCGCAGCGCCCACGGACTCGGCGCCATCGCTCTGGGATCTCTCCTCAAGGGATCCCTGCCGGCGGCGGCGGCGGTCGATTCGCCCCTGGCCGCTCGCGGTCCCCGCTTCCCCGGCCGGGCCAAGCGCGTGATCTACCTGCACCTGACCGGATCACCGCCCCACCTCGACCTCTTCGACTACAAGCCCGAGTTGGTGAAACGCAACGGCCAGGATTGCCCCGATGCCTTCCTCAAGGGCAAGCGTTTCGCCTTCACCTCCGGGACCCCCAAGCTGCTGGGAACCCCGCGGACCTTCACCCGACACGGCCAGGGCGGCGTGTGGCTGTCCGATGCCCTACCCCAGCTGCAGACCGTGGCCGACGAACTCTGTGTGATCCGGTCGATGAACACCGACCAGTTCAACCATGCCCCGGCCGAATTGCTGGTCTATACCGGGTCGCCCCGGCCCGGACGCCCCTCGATCGGGGCCTGGGTCACCTACGGACTGGGTACCGAGAACCAGAACCTGCCGGGCTTCGTGGTGCTGATCTCCAGCGGAGTGCAGCCCAACGGCGGCAAGAACTCCTTCGGCAACGGCTTCCTTCCCTCCGTGTATCAGGGGGTGCAATGCCGGTCGAAGGGCGACCCCGTGCTCTATGCATCGGATCCTGCCGGAATGGACCGCGAGGCGCGCCGCATGGGGCTCGACACCCTGCGCGAACTCAACGAGATGCAGGCCCGTGAATTGGGACACCCGGAGACATCCACCCGGATCGCACAGTACGAATTGGCCTTCCGGATGCAGGTCTCGGTGCCCGAGGTCATGGACATCTCCCGCGAGAAGCCATCAACCCTCGAGGCCTACGGTGCCAAGCCCGGCGAATCGAGCTTCGCCAACAATTGCCTGCTGGCGCGCCGGTTGGTCGAACAGGGCGTCCGCTACGTCCAGCTCTTCGACTGGGGCTGGGATTTCCACGGCACGGGTCCGTCGGAGGACATCCGCGACGGTCTGACCAACAAGTGCCGGACGATGGATCGCCCGGTGGCGGCCCTGTTGAAGGACCTCCGTCAGCGCGGCCTCTTGGACGACACGCTGGTGGTGCTCGGTGGCGAATTCGGCCGCACGCCATTCCGCGAGGGACGCACCGCCCAGGGGGCCATCCT
>CAIOKD010000216.1 GCA_903858835.1 uncultured Verrucomicrobiota bacterium | reverse complement strand
CATTTACGATCGTTAAATCCCGTGGCTTTGGCGCAGCCCAAATTCCAACTTTTGAGTCACGTTCGGTATATAGCAAAACTTTGATATAAAAAGCGAGTGATGAGGTTCGAACTCACGACATTCAGCTTGGGAAGCTGACGCTCTACCAACTGAGCTACACCCGCGAACCACCGAATCCTAGCCCATTTCGGCCGCCCCCGCCCGGATGCCTGCGCCCGGGCAAGGGGGGCGGTTTCGGGGGTGCGGAAATTCCTGAGCGGTCGTGATCCGGTCCGCCGATGGTTCTCGCCTAGGGGGCTGAGGGACCACGATCAGGGTGGCGGTTACGCGGTCGAGGGAGGCCGCAGCCAGCCTGGGGTGGATTCCGGGTTCATCTGCGATACAGGGAAAAGGTCCAATGCGTTACACCGTCATCACTCTGGCCGCGCTGGCTGTCGTCTCGAGCGCTTCCGCAGGCATCGTCGACACCATCGCCTTCACGAACTTCAGCGCCTGGGCCAACGAGGGTCCGGTGCTCGCCGACTTCCCGGCCGCCTGGGGCACCGAGATCGAGGTCGAGACCTTTGACGCCGTCGCCGACGGCTCGTATTCGTCCCTGTCCGGTGGTGAAGGATGGAGCGCCTGGGCGATGACCGCCTCGGCCGGTTCGCTCCTGGCCGAGGGCGGGATGGTCGCTGCTGGCAAGCCCGGCGGTGGCCTCACCTTCAACTTCGCGGGTGCGCTTGACCCGACCGGCAGCGGCCTGCACGGCATCGGTGGCGACTTCGGCCTCCGCAACGCCGCCGGCTCGTGGATGCCCGGCCGCATCATCCTGACGCTCTCCTCGGGCATCAAGCTGATCCACGACGTCAACAGCGACAACCCCTTCGCCGGGTTCTGGATCGCGACCCCCGAGGTCACCATCACCAGCCTCACCGTCATGCCCTACGGCACCGACGCCAGCACCACCTCGGTCTCGATCAACAACCTGTACCTCGGCTTCGCCGGCATCGTGCCCGCCCCGGGCGCGCTGGCACTCCTCGGGGTTGCGGGAATGGCATCGAGCCGCCGCCGCCGCTGAGGACCAGCGACCAAGCAAGACCACCGACATCACGCACCGATCACTCGTCACGAAATTCTGGGAAACAAGGGAAAAAGGGACATGAACTTCACGATCTCCATCGCGGCTGCCGCCGCCGTCTGCGCAAGCTCGAACGCTGCCGTCTACACGTACACCAACCTGTCCGCCTGGCAGCAGGCGGTCGACAACCCGATGATCGACCTGTTCCCCGCGGGGACCTCGACGAGCTTCATCACCGAGACGTTCACCGGCCTCACCCCCGGCTCGAGCTCGGGCTACTCGGGCGGCACCGGCTGGAACAGCTGGGCTGCGGCCTCGAGCGGCGGGACCGTCAGCTCCACCGGCACCGGCCTGTACTCGCAGCCGGCGGGCACGAGCCTGCTCTTCACCTTCGGCCCCCCGGCCGCGGGCGAGGCCGGCGTCCTCGGCATCGGCGGCGACTTCCGCTTCTTTAACTCCGACGGCGTCGCCCAGGACGGACGCATCTGGGTGCGCCTCGCCAACGGGGCATCCATCGTGAAGACCTTCACGGCCGCGGACTCGTTCGTCGGGTTCTGGACGAACGACCTGGCCGCCCCGATCGCCGCCCTGCGCATCCAACCCGTCGGTGCCGCCGCCGGCACGCTGTTCGTCGGGGTGGACAACCTGTACTTCGGAACCGTGCCGGCCCCCGGCGCGATCTGCCTCCTGGGCGCCGCCGGACTGATCGGCGCGAGTCGCCGCCGCGCCTGACGCCCGCTCCCCGGGCTTCGGGAAAAATTCCATGTTCGCCGTGATCCACCCCGGCAGGCCTTTGCGCCTTGCCGGGGTGGAGGCGGGTACTGACCGTGCGCAGACGTTCCGCGCCAGGTCGAAGGGGCCGTCCGGTGAATCCGGCGGCGTTTCGACCGGGTG
>CAIOKD010000215.1 GCA_903858835.1 uncultured Verrucomicrobiota bacterium | reverse complement strand
GGTCACCCGGGCAGGAGCGCCGACGGAGGCCTCGACAAACTGGGCCCCCACGTAGGCGGAGAAGCCGGCAGGGGGCTCCACCTGCAGCCATCCGTCGGACTCGCGAATCTCGGTCAGGGTCGCCCCTTTCTTGAGGACCCCTAGTTCGCCGTAATTGCGGCCAGGCCCCACCCGCAGCTTCGCTTCAGCAGCTTTGACCTGGCGGGAAGCCCGGTCGACCAGCGGTGCATAGACCCAAACGGCGACCTTGGCAGGCAGGGCGATGCGGACGAACCCGTCCTTGGCCCCTCCCTGGGTCTCGACCGTCTCGCCGCGCTTCATCCAAGCCAGAACCTCGCCGTCGAGCGAGGGTTGGGAGCGGATATTGACCCGGTCTCCCCGGATTACAGCGGTGTCCGCCATCGCTGAGACCGCACAGGCCCAGGCGGCGAAGAGAAGGGATCCAGGAAGTAGACGCGGCGCGGGACGGGACCGGACGGACGGACAATTCATGCTTTCGAAAGCAAGGACCGGATTTCCGTCGGCGTCAATGCGCGCCACTTCCCGAGGGGCAGCTCGCCCAGTTTGATGGGCCCGATCTGGGTGCGACGCAACTCGGCGACGGCGTGACCCAGCACCTCGAAGAGGCGTCGGATCTCGCGGTTCTTGCCCTGCGACAGCTCCAACTCCACGACACTGTGGGAATTATTTGCGTCGATCAGGCGCACCCGCTCGGCCTTCAGCGTCTCACCCTCGTGCTCGACGCCCTGGGTGAACCGGGCCAACTGGGACGGCTCGAGTCGCCCCTCCACGACCGCTACATACTTTTTGCGGACGCCGTAGCGCGGGTGGGTGAGCTTGAGCGAGAATTCGCCGTCGTTGGTGAGGAAGATCAACCCCTGGCTGTCGCGATCGAGACGGCCGACGGTGAACAGGTTGGACCATTCGGCCGGCAGGAGTTGGCCCACCACCCGACGGGCCTCCGGATCGTTGCGCGTGCACAGGAAACCCGGAGGCTTGTTGAGGGCGATGTAGAGTTTCTTGCGCGCACGGACGGGCCGACCCTCCACCGCGACGGCGTCATGAAGGGGATCGACCTTCGATCCCAGTTCGGTGACCACCCGCCCGTTCACCGACACGGCACCTCGCACGATCATCTGCTCGGAGGCGCGCCTGGAGGCGACCCCGGCGTCGGCGAGGAATTTCTGGAGTCGGACGGAGGGCATGGGATCAAAAACCGCGACGCCGACCGCGGGTTGTCATTCCACCCACGGTCGGCGTCGCTGGTCCATCAGAGGTTCCTCCCGACGGGATGCGCCCACGAACCTCGCAGGCACCGCACGACGGCCGGACCCCTGGGAATCACTCCGGCGGACGGGTCTTGCGCAGACCGGTCACGCGGTCGCCTTCCTTCCACTGGGCGCGGCTCTTGAGAACGGCGACGCGCTCGAAGCGCTTGAGGACATTACGTTTGGCCCCGGTGGTGCCGGAGGCGCGGAGGCTGTTGTGCTGGGACATAGACTCGGATGGTGCGCGGAGGTCGAGGGCGACCCCCCGAATGGGATCGGCCCGCCCGCCGCGAGCAGGTGGTTGTAGCCTCCGGCGACCGAGTTGCAAACCGGATTTTTTGGGCACTGACAGTCCAGGGCGCTCATCGCAGGGCTCCGTCACCCACTTTGCGGGTGCATTCCGCACCGCTCCAGGGCGAGGGTCGGGCCATGCCGCTGGTGGCCCGATCGTCGTTCCGACCCCTGCCCGGGTTCGGGAACCCCCACCTGCAGACGCTACTCCCGGCCCTCGCACGCAGACTGCCGCCGCTGGACTGGACCCGGCAAAGGATCGAATTGGCCGACGGCGATTTCCTCGACCTGGACTGGCTGAACCCCGGCCCGAGCCGCCTCCTGGTCATTTCACACGGACTGGAGGGGCACTCCCGCCGTCCGTACGTGGCCGGCCTGGCCCGGGCGGCGGCCCGGCGTGATTGGGCGGTGGTGGCTTGGAACTTCCGGGGTTGCTCCGGGGAGCTCAATCGGCTGCCCCGCTTCTACCACAGCGGCGCCTCCGAAGACCTCGCCGAGGTGATCGCCCACATCGGCCGATCCTCCGCTTCCGGCCAGTTCGGCCCGTTCAGGACCCTCGCACTGGCCGGATTCAGCCTCGGAGGCAATGTCACCCTGAAATACCTGGGCGAAGGCCACGCGCCCCCCGTGCCCGTGCTGGCGGCCGTAGCCCTGTCCACCCCTTGCGACCTCGCTGCGGCATCGGCGGCCATGGAGGCGCTCCGCGTTCGGCCCTACATGGTCCGATTCCAGCGGGACATCCTTCGCAAATGGTCCCTGAAGCGCAGGATCTTCCCAGACCTCATCCCGGAGGTCGATTCCCGCCGCCAGCGGACCTTCCGTCAGATCGACGACACCTTCACCGCCCCGATCCACGGGTTCGGCAATGCCGAGAACTATTGGAGGACCTGCTCGGCCAATGCCTTCCTTCCGGCCATCCGGGTGCCGGCCCTGGTGCTGAACGCGGCGGACGACCCCTTCCTCGCTCCGGAATGCTTTCCCCGGAAATTCGCGACCCAAAGCCCCTGGGTGCACCTCGAGGTGCCGGACCGCGGGGGGCATGTCGGATTCATGGACCGGTGGGGAGCCCGGTCCGATCTATGGTCCGAGACCCGGGTGTTGGACTTCCTGGAACCCTTCTGCCCGCCCTGAATCGGGTTCGCAGCCCGCCCCGCCGCGGAAGGGCCCGCGAAGAGGGCTTGCCAATCACCGGCCATGGTCCATCAACGCGGGGTGCCTCATCGATGCGTCCTCGCGCTGTGCCTGTGGGTCGGGTTGCTCCGGGCCGAAGACTGGCCCCGCCTGCTCGGGCCACGGCTCAACGCCACCAGTCCGGAGACGGGTCTGCTGGCCCGCATCCCCAGCAACGGACCGCCGGTGCGCTGGGACAAGGCCATCGGCACCGGTTACGCGGCGCCGTCGGTCGCCCAGGGACGCGTGTTCCTCTTCCATCGACAGGGCAACCAGGAACTGACCGAGGCCTGGGACTCCCGATCGGGCGAACCGATCTGGAAGCACTCCCAACCCAGTGCCTACCGGGATCCCTACGGCTACAACAATGGTCCCCGCTGCTCGCCGCTCATCGATGGAGGGCGGGTGTACACCTTCGGGGCCGAGGGTCTGCTGACCTGCCTCGATGCCGGGACCGGCAAGGAGTTGTGGCAGCGCAACACCGCCACCGAATTCGAGATCCCGAGCGCCTTCTTCGGGGTCGGCAGCACGCCGTTGATGGAGGGCGGAAAACTCCTGGTCATGGTCGGGGGGCAACCCGACGCCACCGTGATCGCGGTCGACCCCAAGACCGGAAAGAACCTCTGGGCATCGGTGGGCGAGAAGAATTGGACGGGTCAACCCATGCTCGGGTGGCCCGGTGACCGGACCGTGCAATGGCGTCGTTGGGAAAAGACGGCCAGCTACTCCTCCCTGATCGCCTCCGAGGTCCACGGTCGGCGTGTCGTCCATGCGCTGACCCGACAGGGATTGGTGGTCCTGGATCCGACCGATGGCCGCCCGCTATTCAGTCGTTGGTTCCGCGCCCGGGTGGACGATTCGGTCAACGCCATGACTCCCGTGGTCAGCGGCAACGACGTGCTCATCTCCAGCGCCTACTACCGCTCGGGATCGGTCCTGCTCCGCGGAGGGGCCGGCGCCACGAATTTCACCGAGGTCTGGTCCGGGCTGGGGCTGGAGATGCACTGGAGTCAGCCGATCCGCGTGGGATCACACCTGTATGGCTTCAGCGGACGCAATGAACCCGACGCGGTCCTCCGATGCGTGGAGTACGAGACCGGCAAGGTGGCCTGGGAGCGCAGCGAGCGCTGGCCCCCGCACAGCGCCCAACAACCGCCGGTGTTCGGACGGGGATCCTTCATCCTGGCCGAGGGGCGGCTCGTGGCCCTGGGCGAAGGCGGCCTGCTCGGCCTGTTCGATCCCCGGCCGGACCGGTGCGAGGACTTGGGCCGTTGGCAGGTGCC
>CAIOKD010000214.1 GCA_903858835.1 uncultured Verrucomicrobiota bacterium | reverse complement strand
TCGCGCGAGGCCTGGGCCATGGCCTGGCCGTAGAGGTTGTGCACGGCGCTGTGCGGTCGGGGACCGGCATCGGTGCGGTGGATCGCGTCCGGGGGCAGCGTCTTGTCGGGCCGCGCGAAGTTGGCGGGCTCGTTCATGTCGTTCCAGACCCCGGCGACCCCCCGGTCGAGCAATGCTCGTTGTTCGTCGCCCCACCAGGCGCGGACCTCGGCGTTGAGGAAGTCCGGGAAGCGTGCCTTGCCGGGCCAGACCTCGCCCACGTGGTCGGACTTGCCGTCGGGGTTCCGGACGAAGGCCTGCTTCCGGATGCCCCGCCGCAGCACCGGGAATCGGGGCTCGTCCTTCACGGCCGGATCGACGATGGCGACCGTCCGGATTCCCTGGCGCAGGAGCTTCCGGGTCATCGCCTTCAGGTCCGGGAAGCCCTTGCCCACCGTGAACACGCGGTATCCGTGCATGTGGTGGATGTCGAGGTGGATGGCGTCGCAGGGCAGGTCGCGCTTGCGGAACTCCCGGGCCACCGCCTCGACGCGGGCCTGGGTCTCGTAGCTGTACCGGGACTGGTGGTAGCCCAAGGCCCACTCCGGGGGCAGGGGCATGGTGCCAGTCAACTGCGCATAGCGGCCCAGAACCGACGCCACCGTCGGCCCGAGGAAGAGGTACAGGTCGATGCCGCCGGAGTCGGCCCCGAGTCGCCATCGGTCGGGATCGCTCGACCCGAGATCCCAACGCTGGCGCCCAGGATTGTCCCAGAATAGCCCAGCCGCTCGTCCATGGCGCAGCGAGAGTCCGAATGGGATGGAGACGTAGAGGGACGTCAGGGCCGGATGGATCGCCGGAGCATGGCCCAACACGTCGATGTTCCAGAATTCGCGAACGGTGCCGCGCCGATCCAGCGTCCCGGTGACCTCACCCAACCCGAAGATCGACTCGTGCTCGATGAGGTCGAGGGTCAGGCACGGGGCTCCATTCCGGGAGAATCCCGTGGAGCCGGCGGCCGACGAGAACACGACGAAGCCCCCCGCATCGCACAACTGCCAGGCCCCGTGGCGATCCCACGAAAAGACCCCGCACTCCGTGGCGAGGCATTCGCGGGCACCGATGCGTTGGGAGGCCGTCTCCGGGGACTCCCAGGCCGTGTCGGCCAGGGCCGTCGAAGCGATCGGGGCCGGGGCGCCTTCCCGTTCCAGGCGGAGTCGGAACAAGTCAGGTGCCAGCGCCTCGATGCTGGCGGCGACACCGGCGGGAGCGGGCAGCGGCGTCATGCCTCAGCCCTTGTCCGCGGCGTTGCCCGGGGTCTTGACCTCGATGACGTCGTGCGGAGAGGCCTCCTTCTGGCCGGCCGGACTGACGCGGATGTACCGCGCGCGTTGCCTCAAGTGGGCGAGGTTGGCCGCACCCAGGTAGCCCATGCCCGATTGAATGCCGCCAATCAGTTGGCCAACGACGGTGTCGATCGATGCCGCCACTTCCTTCAGGGCTTCGATGCCCTCGGCGGCAGCCTTGCGCGTGTTGTCGGCAGTGTGGCCGTAGCGGGCCGCGGAGCCGGCCTTCATGGCCGCGTGGCTGCCCATGCCGCGGTACTGCTTGTAGAGCTTCCCATTGATCTCGACGATCTGGCCGGGGGCCTCTGGGCATCCGGCAAAAAGACCGCCACAGATCACGCCCTGGGCCAGGGTGAGCGCCTTGACGATGTCTCCCGACTTGGTGATGCCGCCATCGGCCAGCAGCGTGACTCCGCAGGCTGCGGCAGCTTTGGAGGTCACGTAGAGGGCGGTGAGCTGGGGGATGCCCACCCCGGCGACGACACGCGTGGTGCAGATGGAACCGGGCCCCTGGCCCACCTTGACCACATTGGCCCCGCTCGAGGCGAGGAATTCGATGCCCGCCGCGCTGGTGACGTTGCCTGCAATGATGGGCAGGACCGGGAAGGCGTCGCGGACCATGCGGACCACTTCGCCGACCCCCTTGCTGTGGCCATGGGCCGTGGAGACGGCGATGCAGTCCACTCCGCGCTCGATCAGCGCCCCGACATGTCCGAGCACCCGGTCCCGGTCGATGCTGCCGTCCTTGCGGCGGACTGTGGAGATGGCGGCGCCACACAGCAGGCGGAATTGGGAATCACGCGCCGGCTTCAGGGCCGCGCCGGTCTCCTGGGTGATCCGCTCGATGTCACTGAGCGTGAACAGACCCTTGAGGCGGTCGTGATCGTCGACCACCAGCAGCTTGTGGATACCGAGGTTCTCGGTGAAGAAGCGGTCGGCCCGGGCGATGGGATCGGAGCCAAGTTCCCGCTCGGAGATGGTACGCACCTGGGCGCGGGGCGTGAGCGCCTCGGAGACCTTGCGGTGGGCGTAGCGCGGTTTGACGACATGCCCGGGCAACAGTCCCAGCAGGGTGCCCGCCGCGTCGACGACGGGGAAGGTGCTGAAGCTGAAGCGCTTCTTCTCGATCAGTTCCAGGACGTCGCCGATGTGCTGGCCGGGTTGAACACGAATGGGGTCTTGGATGAGACCGTGCACATGGTTCTTCACCCGTGACACTTCCGAGAGTTGCTCCTTCTCGGGCATGTTGTAATGGATGAGCCCCAATCCACCGTTGAGTGCCATGGCGATGGCCATCCGTGCCTCGGTCACGGTGTCCATGTCGGCCGATACCAGGGGGATGTTGAGATGGAGACCCTCGGCGAGTCGGGTGTCGATCTGGCTGTCCTTCGGAAGGATCTCGGTATGCAGCGTCGCCAGCGTGACGTCGTCGTAGGTGAGGGCCGTCCGGTGGTTCTCGTGGAAGAACCGGGAGGCCGGTAGGTAGAATTCGGAATCGACCTCGTGGGCGGGGATCGCGTCTGCCATGCGTGACGATGGAAGGCTGCCGCCCCGGAGGCAAGGAAACTGAGTGTGACGCGGTTGATCACCCAGCGGTGCCGGGAGCCCGAACCTGGTCGGGCGCAGGGGCGGCTTACTCCACGACCTTGGGCACCACAAACAGCCCGCCGGCCTTGGCGGGGGCGTTCTTGAGGGCGTCTTCGTGCGACAGCGAGCCCGTCACGACGTCGGTACGCATCACGTTGACCAGCGGAAATGCGTGGGCCGTGGGCTCGACTCCCGACACATCGACCTCGTTCAGCTTCTCGATGTAGCCGAGGATGTTCTGAAGTTGGCTGCCGAGGCGTTGCTCTTCCTCGGGCGTGAGGGCCACTCGGGCGAGGTTGGCCACGTATTGGATGTTGAACTCAGACATGGGTCAGTCCTCACCGAATTTTGCATCCACCAAGGCGCACAATTCCTCGAGCGCCGTGTGGCAGTCGGTGCCGGTGCAGATGATGCGGAGCTTGCTACCGGGCCCCGCGGCCAGCATCAGCAGGCCCATGATGCTCTTGCCATTGATGGTCTCGCCGTCCTTCTCGATGAAGACGTCGCAGGAGAACTGGCTGGCCAGCTTCACGAAGGAGGCCGACGGGCGGGCATGGATTCCCTGACGGTTCTGGACCGTGACATCCCGAAAGCGTGTGGTGGATTCGCCTGTGCTGGCGGCCGAACTCATTGGTCAAGAGTGTTTCGCCGCCGCGATTCTGCCAATCCGTAAATCCGGCGCCCGCCGTGCCGGAGGGCTCAGGGACGGGCCGCCTTGAGACGCTCCGCATACGAGCGTGCCTCCCAGTTGTCCCAGGGGTTGATCGCCAAGGATTGCTCCACCAGCGGGCGGGCTCGGTCGAATTCCCCCCGAACGATCAGGTTCCAGGCCATGGCATTGAGCACCGGGACATCGTTGGGCCCCAGCTGGAGCGCGGTCTCGAATTCCTTCGAGGCCGAGGGTACGTCTCCCAACCACTGGTGACACAACCCCATGGCCACGTGGGTTCGCGCGTTGAAGGGGTCCAGCTTGGCGGAGCCCTCGAGCCAACGGAGAGCCTCTTGGGCCTGCTTTTCCCAGCCGGGCAGTCCTTGCCAGCTTTGGCGGCGCTTTTCCTCGCCATACCAATAGGCCGTCATGGGATTGCCAGGAGCGAGTGCCGCGGCTTGCGCCAGTTCCTCGAAGAAAGGGTCGTCGACGGCCGGGCGCAGTTCCGCACGCTTGAGATGCATGTCCTCCCGGGCCGAGGTCGCTCCCAGAGGGATCAACCAAAACAACAGCCCGCCAAAGGCGGCGGTCGCCGCCAATCGCAGGGGTAGGTAGGACTTGATCCAGAACCGTTCCGTGGCAAACCGCGTATTCGACACGAGGATGCCCAACAGGACCGAGGCGGTGACCGCGACGGCCGGGATGTGCAGGTTGAAATCGAAGAAACAATGCACCCCGAGCCCGACGAGGCCGGCGACGCTGCCAGCGAAGAACGCGGTGCGGTTGCTCTGCTTGACCCCGAGGTCCGAGGAGCCCCGTTCGACATGCTTGGAGGTCCGGTACAGACCGTATCCGAAGGCCAACAACCCGAATCCGACGATGCCGGCGCCCGTCACGCCGTACTCGACCAGGAGTTCGAGATACTCGTTGTGGACGTGTTGGGGGCTCAAGGGCGTGGTGGGGGTACGATAGGCGGGGAATCGGGAGTCGAACTGGCCGGGGCCCACGCCGCTCCAGCGATGGTTGGACCACATCTGCAGGGCGGGCTTCCAGATCCAGGCGCGGAAAAGCCCGCTGTCCTTCTTGCCAGACACGGTCAATGCGTCGATGCGGGCCCGGGCCTTCTCGGACTTGGACAGGAACGTGACCGCGCCGAGGCACATCAGCGCCATCAGCACCGCCATGGGAATTCGATACTGGGGGCGTCGCAACAACCAGAGCGAGAAGGTGGCGACGGCGACCGCGGCCCCGAGCCAACCGCCGCGGGACATGGTCACCGCGATGCCTCCCAGCATCATGAAGGCCACATAGCCCGCGACGATCCTCTGGACGGCGTTCCCTCGGCCCAGGAAGGCGTGGGACAGGGCCAGCGGCATGAGCATCAGGAGGAATGCCGCCAGGTGGTTTGGGTTCACGAAGGTCGCCCCATACCTCTTGTAATAGACCAGGGGTTGGATCTCCCAGAGGATCCGCTGGGAATTCTGGGTGAACTGCAAGATGGCGTAGGCCGAAGAAAGAAATCCTACCGCCAAGAGGCCTTGGACCACCCAGCCGGAGGTCTCCTGACGGTGGAGGTTGTGCAGGCTGACAAAGAAGGCCATCGCGCAGACGCAAATCAGGAAGACCTCCTGAAGTGCCCAATAGGGGACCCGGGAATCATGGCATCTCCAGGCGGCATACCCGAAGAATCCCGCGACCGCCCAGGTGACTGGTGGGAGCAGGAACCGGTGGGATGATTCGACCCAGATCCGGACCATCCAGATCACCCCGGCCACGCCGATGGCAGCGAAGCCCAGCCAAGCCTGACGAGGGTTGACGCCCGCGAACCAGAAGGTCAGCCAGGCCACCGAGAAGAGCAGGAGCCCTCCCACGAGCCGTTCCAGGAGTTTGTCGAAAGCCGATCCGGATCGCATGTGCGGGGCGGATGCTAGGAGACCCCGGAGGGGCTCGGGAAGTATTTAGGCCGGCAATTTCAGCCGTCGGTCCGGGACACCTCCGAGGCTGGGATCGGCAAGCCCTGAAGCCAGCGCCAGACTCGAAGCACCTCGGTCACGCTCCAAGCCTGGGCGTCGCAGCCCCGGGGATGGTGCGGGGTGTCGCCATCGAGGATTTCGGGCAGGTGTCCGATGCACCCTTGCAGCAGTTGGGAATCGACGCCGGTCAAGTGAGCACGGGCCGCCGCGATCGCGGCAGGATCCCGGTCATGGGCCTTCACCAGAGCCTCGCAGAAGGAGGGGAACGTCCAGACCCAGGCCGTACCGTTGTGGTAGGCGGGCTTTCGGCGGGTGTCCTCGTCGCCCTCGTAGGTCGGCCAGTAGGGGTGGTCAGGGTGGTTGAGCAGTCGGCCGTGGTGCCAGACGGGCAGGGGCGGATGCACCGCGAGCGGTGCCAGCGAGCGCAGGGCGCCGGGAATCAGCAGGTGACGCTGGGCCGCGTCGACGGTGCGGCGCGCCCGCTCCCCGTGGACCAGGTCCAGGGCGATGGCCAGCAGCGCATTGCTCCGGAGCGCGTTGTCGCGCACCGCATGGGCCGCCGGGTGATCTTGGTGGGCGTGGAGGCAGTCGGCGAACCACCCCTGCTCCTCGAGCCAAAACAGACGGTGGAACGAGGCCTCAGCCTTCTCCGCCAGCAACCCCCAGGGCTCGCCCGCGGCCGCCGGCTCGCACCCGAGGCGGTCCAAGAACCGGAGCAACCGGATCCACAGGACCTGAATCTCCACCGGATACCCCTGCCGCGGCGTGCCGGCGGGGTGGTTGGTGTCCATCCAGGTGAAGTGGCTCGGGCTCCAGACGAGGGCGCTCTCCGGGTCGACCCGGATGCCCTGTGGTGTGCCAGCCAGGTAGCCCGAGGCGATGGACCGCAGGACGTCGCGGACGGTCCTGCCCAGGCGGTCTCCAGTGGGCAACCCGAACACCGACTCGGCTCCGAGAGGGTCGGCCGCCGCCAATTCCTCGACCACGATCCCGTACCACAGTGAGGCGTCGCTGGTCTCCCTGTTGGAGGCGTTCTCTCCGTGGATGGAATTGGGCAGGGTTCCGGACTCCTCGAAGCGTCCGAAGGTGATGAGCAGTTGCCGGACTTCGGAGAAACGGCCCGCCGCGACGAGTCCGCGGGCGGCGATCAGTGAATCGCGCCCCCAGTCCAGAAACCAGGGATAGCCCGCGATGACCGTGACCGAGTCGCCGCGCTGAACCACGAAGCTGTCGATGGCTCGGCGGAGCAGGGTCTCCAAGGGACATGCCGCTCCGCAGGCCAAAGATTCCTGGCGTCGTTGGATGAAGCCCGCGAGGTGCTCGGCGGGTACCTCGTCGGCTTCGGCCGAGACGGTGACCGTGGAGGATTCGCCCGGCGCGAGCGGGATCTCGAACCATCCGGGGCTGTAGGCGTCGCCGGAGCCGTTCATCCCCCGGCTCGACTCCACGGGGTGAGGGATGTCACGGCACCATTCCACCGCCGGGTGGAACGTACCCCGACTGGCCCGGACCCTCAGATGTCGGGACGGGTCGGGTTCGAAGTCGAACCCGTGGATTTCCCCGGCGGGAGCCTCTCCGCCAACTGCCCTCTGGAGGGTGCGAGTGGAGCGGATGAACCGGGCCTCGGTCTCGGGATCGAGGCGGGTCTCCCAGTGGAAATTCCGGTCCTCGAGGTCCAGTCGCACCACCAAACGCACGTCGCACGACCGCGGCAGCGGCCTGCCGAACCGGGAATCGTGGCTCGCCGAGGCCGGGCGGTTGAACTGGAAGACGGTGGTGTTGCGTCCCTCCAGCATGTCAGCCACGACACGGATCTCGACGCTGCGGCCGTCGCCCGCATTGGCGATGAATCGCCAGTGGGTGGGCGCCGTGGTTTCGACATTGACCAGATTCGAGGCGTCGAGCGGGGAAATGAAACCGTCGGCGTTGATCCACAGGCGGATCCGCTTGGCGAGGACGTGCCGGTCGACCGGCACCTCGGGATGCAGGTTCGCGCCCAGAACGCAGTCGTACTTGGAGTGAATGCGGCCCAGGTCGAGGCACATCCGCGCCATGCCCCCGCGACCGTTGGTCAGCAGCACCAGGGTGTTGCCCGGATCGGGCGGCACCGACGGCAGATCTCGGGGTACGGCGTCGAGATATCTCAAGGTCGCGGCGACCCGGGGCTCGGACGTCACGTGTCGATCCAACTCGAGGAGCACCTCTCCACGGCGGTCGCCCGGGGGTAGCACCGCGATGTGGTCGTCGAGGGTCGGGATCGACTCGGCATGGTGCTCCAGTCCTCCCCGGGCAACCCGGGCCGTCAGTCGGAAAGGATGAGCATCGCGAAGGAGCACCCAGTGGCCCGGGGGCACCGGAGTCACCCGCGTGCGATCCTGGAGCCGCCAGACCACGATCGGGCGATAGCTGGTGGCTGCTGCTTCCTTCGGGTCGTCCCGGCGGAGCAGGGAGGCCAAGAACCGCTCTGGGTCACGGGCGACCTCGTCGGCGCGCGTCTTCCAGTCCATCGGTAGGCAAGGAAGTCCGCCGGTGATCCGGCCCTCGCAGGCCATCGCCCAGTCGGCCCTGCGGCGGGCGTCCCGATAGGCGTCTCCGGACAAGCCGAAGGGCGTGACGGATCTCGACAGGCAGTGGGTGGCTCCCGGGCCGAGGATGATCCGGATTCCCGACTCGCGGTTGTCCTCGGTGGTGGATGCTCCGCCGAACCTGGGCGCCTCGGAATGCCCGATCAGGTCGAGCGTCGGCCGTCCCAGGGTTTCCCAGGTCGCGATGGGTATGTCGATCGAGCGCTCCTCTTCGAACTCCGTGTTGGCCAGCACCAGCACCGAGTCGGCTCCGTCCCGCGACACCCGGACCATCGCGTAAATGGGTGAGTGGGGTTCGCTCACCCGCTGCAGCGTCGCCCCGTCGAAGAAACACGGGTGGTTGCTGATCAGGCGATTCAAAGCCGCCAATTCGGGCACGAGGGAATTGGGGGATCCCCAGGCCAGCCCCCGGCTGCTATGGACATTGATTTGCTCGGTGGCGCACCACTCGACGCCGGCTGTGAATCCGAAGCCTCCCTGTATGGAGGTCAGGGCCGCGAGCCGATTGCGGAACAGTGACCAGCGGCGCCCCTCAGGGGTGGCGGGTTGTCCGGGCACACCGCCGTTGGCGGCCAACCGGGAGTTGTCGTGGGTCTCGCTGTAGTGGATGAGGATGCCCGAGCGGGCACTGGCGCCCAGGTGATGATCGAGGTAGGCGCTGATCCCCAGGGCTCCGTGGTTCTGGAACAATTCGCTGTAGGCCCATTGCATCCCGCCCTCGGCCAAGCAGGCCTCGGTCGCCTCCCAAGGCCCTCCCAGGCCTTCGAGCAGGAACACGGTCTCTGGGAATTCCCGCCGGACCTTCGCCGTGATGAACTGCCATACATGGGGTGGGATCTTGTACCCCGCATCGCAACGGAAACCGTCGACCCCGCGCCGGCACCAGATGAGGAACGCGTCGGCCAGATAATCCCAGAGCGCCACGTGTCGTTGATCCATCTCGACGAGGTCTTCCCAGACCACGTTCCAGGCGCCCGGACTCTCGAATTCGCCATCGGGCTTCCGGACGAACCATTCCGGATGTTGTTCCCACTCCGCGCTGCCCCAGCCGGTGTGGTTGATCACCAGGTCGAGCATGAGTCGGGCCCCGCGTGCGTGGACCGCTCGCGATAGCTCCTTGAACTGATCGACGCCCGTCGTGCGGCGATCGAATTCGACCAGGGCCGGATCGATCTGGGTCAGGTGCTGCAGCGCGTAAGGGGAGCCGTAGCGCCCGAAGCGCGCGAAGGTGGTGGGGGTGGGGCTGACCGGCAGCAGGTGCAGGATGCGGCACCCGAGCCGGTCGATGATGTGCGGTAGCTCGGCCATCAGCGAGCGGAGCGTCCCGCTCGGGGGGATCACGGTGAATCCCTCCTGGTCGAGCGCCTTCAGGATCGGCGTGTGGTGATCATCGGCGGTCGAGAGGCGTTGCTTCGACCAGGGCCCGAACATCCGGGGGAAGGCGCAATAGACCGTGTTGGCGGTTCGGGTCCAGGCGGGCTGGATGCTGATGCCGATGTCGGGCCCATCGGGCCAGTGCTGGAACCCGCGGGGATCGATGGCATATGCCTTGGCCTTGAAGTAGCCCACCTCGGTGAGCGGGATGGTAAGGGTCCAGTTCCCGTCCGGGGTCGGTTGCAGGGGCAGGTCGCGCCAAGCCGCGCCTGCCAGGGGCAGCTTCTCGAAGTGGGATTGCAGGATCTCCTCGCGGACCCGGTCGGCACGACCCAGGTTGGTTCGTAGGCGGGCCTGCCATCCATCAGGAGCACCGCCGTTCGGTGCCGTCAGGGTGAAGGTCAGGGTATCCCCGGCGTGTCGGACGACACGGGTTCCCGGAGCGGGCGACATGGAGAGTCCGGCCATGGGTTTGGGTGGCCGGGTATCGATCGGCTCGACGCCTTGGCCAAGCCCATCATGGAGCTCATGGGAGATCGGGGCAATGTCGGATGCTTCCCCGGCCCCGTCCGGGAGCGGAGCGCCGCAAAGACCCTGGGTTCAGTCTCGGATCCGCAGGCGTCCGATGAAGGTCGGGAGCAGACCGGCGCAGACCGCCGCCACCGCGAGTGCGATCCCGGCGTGGGTCCAGCGCCCGTAGATGGCCCAGCCCCCGGCGAAGATCAGTGACCAGATGCCGATCGAGGCCAGGACGGAGCAGGTGATACCCACGCCCAGATCGGATCCGCTGCCCAGCCGGGTGTCCTGGATCTGCACGCGTTCATGGCCTGCTTGGTCCAAAATGGGCTTCCATCCCGCGCCCCCCGGTTGCACGCGTGAGTAGAATTCACGCAATTTGGCCGCCTCGGTCGGTCCAGTCAGCAGCGCCACCAGGAGGGAGCCAACGGTGGTGATCGCCACCCCGACGACCATCTGCTTCCACTCAGGCAAGTCCTTGCCCACACTCGAATAGTGCCAGAACAGGGCCATGCCGAAGGAGAGGGTCATGGCCGCGATCTCGGCGGCCGCGTTGATCCGCCACCAGAACCACCGGAGGATCAGCACCAGGCCGGTGCCGGCACCGACCTGCATCATCAGGTTGAAGTTCGACAGGGCGTCCTTCATCTGGAGTGCCAGCCAGCATGAGGCGAACATCAGGAGCACCGTGACCACCCGGCCCAGCCAGACCTGTTGCGAGTCGCTGGCCTTGGGATTGACGAACCTCAGGTATAGGTCGCTGACCACGATGGACGACCCATAGTTCACCTGGGTGGACATGGTGCTCATGTAGGCGGCCGCCAGTGATGCCACCATGATCCCCATCAGGCCCTGGGGCAGGAAGGTGAGCATGGCCGGGTACGCCAGGTCGTCTTGGACGATCTTCGGATCCAGGTGGGGGAAGCGGGCCTGCAACGACGCCACATCCGGAAAGACCACCAGGGAGGCCAGTGCGACGAGGATCCACGGCCAGGGCCGCAGGGCATAGTGCATCACATTGAAGAATAGGCAGGCTCCCAGCGCGTGCTTCTCGTTCTTGGCGGCCAACAGGCGTTGGGCCACGTAGCCACCACCGCCCGGTTCGGCGCCCGGGTAGTAGATGCTCCACCAGGTGACCAGGAGGGGGATCAGAAATACCGTCATGACGACGTCGTGGGGTGTCGTCGCGAGGTTCGGGACGACATCCATCTTGGCCTGCACGCGGGGGTCGGCCAGAAGTTTGCCCAGTCCGCCCACCTGTGGCAGTCCGACGACGTGCACGGCCGCCCAGATCGCGCCGACCATGGCAATGATGAACTGGACGAGGTCGGTCAGGAGGACTCCGGTCAGGCCTCCGACCATGCTGTACGCCACCGTGACCACCGAAGCCACCACGATGGTGTTCATCGGATCCAGGCCGAACATCACGCCGCCGATCTTGATGGCCGCCAGCGACACGTTGGCCATCACCAGGATGTTGAAGAAGATCCCCAGGTACACGGCCCGAAACCCGCGCAGGAAGGCCGCCGGCTTGCCCGAGTACCGCAATTCGTAGAACTCGATGTCGGTCATCATGCCGCTGCGGCGCCAGAGCTTGGCGAAGAGGAACACCGTGGTCGTGCCGGTCAGGAGCAGTGCCCACCACACCCAATTTCCGAAGACCCCATTGCGCCGAACGATGCCCGCGACCAGGTTGGGCGTGTCGGTGGCGAAGGTGGTGGCGACCATCGAGGTGCCCAGCAACCACCACGGCATGGTGCGGCCGCTCAAGAAGTAGCTTTCGTAATCCTTGCCGGCCGATTTTCCCACGAAGAGGCCGATGGCCAGGTACAGGACGAAGGTGCCGGCGATGATGATCCAGTCGAGCGTCGCGAGGTGCATGTCTACGGGGCGTTCAGGGGGTGGGGCGGAGTCTTGGTGGAAACCCGGGAATGGCAAGCCTCGTCCATGGGACGACCGGGAGTCGAAATACCTCGATCAGAAGTACGACTCCTTGTCTTTGAAGAGGAGATTGAAGGTGGTCATCGATCCGTAGCAGCGGGTGATGTACTGCTGCCAGTCGAACTTCTCGGCCGAGGTCAGGGTCTCGCTGGCATTGATCTTCTGCTCCAGGACCCTCAACTGGTTGCGCATCAGTACGAGTTTGTGGAAGAAGGTCTCCAGGTCCACCTCCTTGGGTTGCAGCGCCGCATCGGCCGGTTGCAGGAGCATCTTCCCGGATTTCCAGCGGATAGCCAGCTCGTGGACAGCCCCGTCGGGTCGCTCGATGCCCAGTCGATCGACCGCGGCATCCACGACCCGGGAGATCATCGACTCCAGCGGGATGGCCAGTCCGGTGACGGAGGCCTGGGGCTCTGCGGGCGCCAGACCGCTGGACTCGGGCTCGACCGGCTTGCGCCCCTCCAGGAACAGGACCTCGGCGGCGAATTCGTTGATGGCTTTCACCACCCCCTCGCCCCATTGGGGATGGATGACACGCTGGCCCAAATGCAGTTCCGACAGTTTCATGGGGCGAGTTCAGCAGTTTTTTCAGGGCATGCCGAGTCCAGGATCCACAAACAATGCCCACATGGGGAGTGGTTGCGAGGCTGGAACCGGGAAAAACCCCTATTCCGGGGATCCGAACGGGCGCTTGCCAAGTGCCGGGGCCTCCGTAGTCTCCGCCCTTCACTTTGCAATACATGTTGTCACAAACCTACAGCGCCATGCTGGCCATGGGCACCCCGCCGCCCAACGCGACCCCGGAAGACCAGAAGAGGGCCATGTTCATGCAGTTGGGCATGATGGTGTTCTTCGGCATCATCTTCTACGTGATGCTGATCCGGCCGCAGCAGAAGCGGGCCAAGGAGCAGGCCAAGATGCTCAGCGAACTGAAGGCCGGCGACAAGGTGACCACCAACTCCGGCATCGTCGGCGTGGTCGTGGGCATCAAGGACAACTCGGTCACGATCCGTTCGGGCGAGTCCAAGCTCGAAGTCACCAAGGCCGCCATCGGCGAGGTCGTGGCCGGCACCCCGGCCTCCTGAACCCTTCCCTCTTTTCCCCATGAACCGCAGTCACCTCTGGAAACTCGTACTGATCCTGCTCGTCGTCGCGTGGTCGGTGAGCGAAATCTACCCCCCCGACCTCGAAGAACCTGATCGAGGCGTTCGAGCAGCAATCCGCGACTCCGAACAAGACCTTCGATGAGATCGTCAAGAAGGCCCAGCAGTTGGATTCCTCGAACACCGACAGGGCCCCCGGAATCACCTACTCCAACCTGCTGGTGGCCATCGGTACCAACGACCTCCGGCCGTTCTTCCCGAGCAATTATGTGAATGCGGCGGTGGAGCGTGATGTCACCCGCGGCATCCTCAACCGGGTGCAGCGGTCGGCCGCCGGGCAGTTCCGCCTCGGTCTCGACCTGCAGGGTGGAACCCAGTTCCTGCTGGAGATGGACATGAGCCGCGCCCAGACCAACGCCGGCGCGATGATGAATGCCGACTTCATCGCCGAGCAGGCGGTGGAGGTGCTCCGGCGCCGCGTGGACCGCTTCGGCGTCGCCGAACCGGTCATCGCCCCGGCCGGGGGCGGACGCATCCTGGTACAATTGCCGGGCTTGAGCGAGGCCGATAAGCAGCAGGCCAAGGCGCAGATCCAGAAGGCCGCTTTCTTGGAATTCCGCATGGTGCATCCTGACAGCGATGGCCAGATCACCCGTGGTGTGGTGCCTCCGGGCTATGTGCGGATGTTCGAGATGGTGCCGACCGGCACGCCGGGCCAACGGATGCCTTCACCCATCCTCGTCAAGCGCACCTCGGAGCGCGGCCTTTCTGGTAAGCACGTCGCGGGCGCTGGCGTGGGCCACGATCCCGCCACCGGTTCGCCCTACGTCAGCTTCAGCCTCAATCCCGACGGGGCCCAACTTTTCGGCGAGATCACCCAAGCCGCCGTGGGTGAGCGTCTGGCGATCATCCTCGACGGCGAGGTGATTTCCGCTCCGCGCATCAACGGGCCAATTCTTGGCGGCAACGGCCAGATCACAGGCTCGTTCACCGACAAGGAGGCCTTCGAACTGGCGACCTCGCTGGAGAACCCGCTGGCAGCGCCCTTGGAGGTCAAGGAAGAGCGTGGCGTCGATCCGTCGCTGGGCGCCGACGCCATCGCCTCCGGCAAGACCGCGACGCTGCTCGGCGTGGGCGGCGTCGCCGTGTTCATGATCGTGTACTACCTGACCGCCGGCCTGATCGCAAACGTGGCCTTGGTTCTCAACATCCTGATCATGCTGGGAGTCATGTGCTCCCTCGATGTGACCTTCACCCTGCCGGGCATCGCCGGCATCGTGTTGACCATCGGCATGGCGGTGGATGCCAACGTGCTGATCTATGAGCGCATGCGGGAGGAACTCGCCGCCGGCAAGTCGGTGCGCGGGGCCGTGTCTTCGGGCTACGACAAGGCCTTCGGCACGATCTTCGACTCCAACCTAACCACGCTCATCTCCTCGGTGCTGTTGATCATCCTGGGCACGGGCCCGATCAAGGGCTTCGGTGTGGCGCTGACCGTGGGTCTGTGCGTCTCGATGTTCACGGCGCTGGTGGTCACCCGCCTGATTTTCGACTTCCTCCTCGCCCAGAACATCCTCAAGTCGCTGCCCATGCTGCACATCATCAAGGGCACCGACATCCGCTTCCTCAGCTTCGCCAAACCGGCGTTCATCGCCTCGTGGTTGCTGATCGTGGTGGGCATCGGCTACGGCATCTTCGCCCGCGGCCACAACATGCTGGGCATCGAGTTCGCCGGCGGTGACGAGCTGCAGTTGCGGTTCGTGCAGCGGGTCGAGACCGAGAAGGTGCGCGAGACCCTCACCAAGGGCGGGATCGGCGAGACGCGGATCCAGTACCAGACCGAGGGAGCCGGCGCGACCAAGCGCGAGTACCTGTCGATCACCTCCGCCAAGGACACCGGTCTGAAGGCCGAGGAGGTCCTGAAGAAGGCCTTCCCCGGGTCCAAGTTCGAGCGGGTGCGCATGGACTCGGTCGGCGCCACCATCGGCAAGGAGATTCAGAAATCCGGCGTCATCGCCTCGGTGCTCTCGCTCTTCGGTATCTTGGTGTACGTGGCGTTCCGTTATGAATTCAGCTTCGCCGTCGCGGCCGTGGTGGCCGTGGCCCATGACGTCTTGATGACCATCGGATGGTACTGCCTGACCGGCACGGTGGGCGAGGGGCGCCAATTCAACGCGACCTTCGTGGCGGCGCTGCTGACCATCATCGGCTTCTCCATCAACGACACGATCGTCATCTTCGACCGCATCCGCGAGGATCTGAAGATGGGCGTCCCGGGATCGTTCACCGCCCTCATCGACCGGGCGCTGAACCAGACCCTGAGCCGCACCATCATCACCTCTGGAACCGTCTTCCTGGCGACCGTCTCGCTCTACGTCTTCGGCGGCGGCGCGATCAACGACTTCGCCTTCACGTTCCTTGTGGGCATCATCACCGGTACCTACTCGTCCATCTACATCGCCAGCGCGCTGGTGGTCTGGTGGCACAAGGGCAAGCGCCCGGCCATGGGTTCGGTCGCTCCGGTCGGTGGTGCGACTTCGGCGGCTCCCGAGGTAGCCTGATTCCAGATCGACCCGGATTCGTGCGGGCGGGGTGCCTTCGGGGGCCCCGCCCGTCGTGTTTTTCAGGGGAGCGCCTTCCTCGGCCCGGACTGGAAAGCGTTCACGTGGGAAGACCGCTCCGCAGGTCCCTCCGGAGCGTCTGCAACCCATGGGGGGTGGGGGCACCCTCGAAGGTCATTCGTCCCTCAAGGTTGCGCACGCCATCGTAGGGATCGTTGGTGATGAGCACGTTGCCGTCGAGATCGAGCCAGTCGGTGAGTGCGGCCAGGTGGGCCGCGGCGCTGATGAGCACCGACGATTCGATCATACACCCCAGCATCGTCTTGAGGCCGAGCCTCCGGGCGGCTTCGAGGGCCTCCTTCGCCGCGGTCACCCCACCGGTTTTCACCAGTTTCACGTTCACTCCATGGAAGCACCGGGAGCAGTGCTCGGCATCAGGGGCGCCTTGGTACGACTCGTCGCCCACCAAGGGCAGGGGCGAGCGTTCCTTCAGCCAGATCGCGTCGGACTCGAGCGCATCGGGGGGCATGGGTTGCTCCACGAACTCGATGTTGCCGTCGTCGGCCAGGGCGCGGATCCGGTCGAGGGCCTCTTCGCGCGTCTTCCAGGCCGCGTTGGCATCGACCCGTATGGTCTTGGTCGGAGCCGCACGGCGCAGGGCGGCCAGGTTGGCGGCGTCGGTCGGAGACCCGAGCTTCATCTTCAGGATCGGATACCGGGCCGCCTCGCGGACCTTGGCCTCGATCCGCTCCGGCGTATCGAGACCGATGGTGAAGGATGAAAGCGCCCCGGATCCGGGAAATCCCAGGCCGAGGAACCGGTGCAATGGTTGGCCGATCGCCCGGGCCGCGCCATCCAACAGGGCGATGTCGACCGCGCAACGGGCCGGCATGCTGGGGCAGGGCAGCGACTCCAAGTAGGCCTGGGACGCCCCCAGATCATCGAATGACAACCGGGCGGGATCGATGCGTCGCAGGAACGCTTCCACCGTCGCCCAATTCTCCGCGTACTGGCTCGAGGGTGAGGCCTCGCCGGTGCCCGAGCGTCCCTGATCATCGGTCAGTTCGACGAAGACCACAGGGTACTCCGACTTGCCCTGCACCTGACCTGAGCGGACATCGGTGGCGATGGCCCAAGCGTGGGCGAGCGTCAAATCGAACCGGGCATGGGTCAGGGATCGGAGGGGAGTCATGAAGCCTTTCCGGACGGCCGATCGAGCAGTTCCCGGGCATGGCGCAGAGCCGCAGGGCCGCCGCCGAGCATGCGGCCCAGTTCGGCCACGCGTTCCCGAGAATCGAGCGCCTGGATCCGGGACTCGGTGCGTCCGTCGCGCACTTCCTTGATCACTTGATAATGGGTGGAGGCCGTGGCGGCCACCGGTGCCAGATGGGTGATGCAGAGGACCTGGTGCCGGGAGGCGATGGTAGCCATCTTCTGGCCCACGGCGTGGGCTGTCTCACCGCCGACGTTGGCATCCACCTCGTCGAAGACCAGCACGGGCACCGAATCCTGGTCGGCCAGCACGGTCTTGAGCGCCAGCATGACCCGCGCGAGTTCGCCGCTCGAGGCGATGGAACGTAGCGGGCGGGCGGGTTCTCCGGGATTCGGGGCGAACAGGAACTCCATCCGATCCATCCCGGTCTCGGTGGCCTGGGCCAAGTCGGGCTCGTGCACGAGGGTGGCCTCGAAGCGACTCTGACGGAACCCCAGGCTCGACAGCTCGGATTCCGCAGCCCGGTTCAGGCCCGGCAGGACGGCCCGCCGGCGATCCGAAAGGTCCTTGCCCAGCTTCTGGAGTTCGCTTTCCACCGTCTCGAGTTCTCGATTGAGGCGTTCCAATTCGGCGTCGCGGCCCTCGAGTGACTCGAGACGTTGGCTGGCCTCCTCACCGAAGGCGAGCACCTCCTCGACCGAGCCCCCGTACTTGCGTTGGAGCGACTGAAGCAGTCCGAGGCGCTCATCCAGTTCGGCCAACCGGTGGGGATCGGACTCGATCCGGTCGGAGTATCGGGAGAGTTCGGCCTGAAGGTCGCGCAGCATCCCCACGGCCTGGGCCTGGAGGTCCAGCATCGGCTGTGCCGAGGCATCGATGCGGGCCAGATCGTTCAGCGTCCGCCCCACCGCACCGAGGCTCGTGAGGGTGGCGTCGTCGGTCTCGCCGAGCAGGGCCAGCGCGCCTTGCGACAATTCCTGCAATCGGGCCGCATTCGAGACACGCCCATGCTCGGCCTCCCACTCGGCCTGCTCACCGGGGCGCAGCCGGGCATCGGCGATCTCCCGCACCTGGTGCCGGAGCAGGTCGAGTTGCTGGGCGTATGTCCGCTCGTCGACGATGAGGGCCGCCTTGGCCTCCTGGATCCGGGTCCGGCGTCGGAGCAGCTCGGCGAAGGCTTCCCGTCGGGAATCGAGCGCGCCGTGGGCGTCGACCAGGCTCAACTGGAGCCGGGGTTGCAGCAGCGAACGGTGGTCGTGCGGGCCGTGGAGATCGACCAGCCAGCCCCCGAGTTCCTCGAGCGTCGCGACCGTGGTCGGGCTGCCGTTGATGAACTGCCGGTTGGTCCCGGCCGCCGTGAAGGTGCGCTTGAGGACGAGTTGCCCGGATTCGCAGGGCTCCAGCCCTCGCTCATCCAGGAAGGCGTCGAGGGGAGCCTTCAGGTCGCGTACCTCGAAGACGGCCTCGACCGTGCACGATTCGGCCCCCGAGCGGAGCGCGCCCCGGTCGGCCCGCCGACCCAGCACCAGGTTCAGCGCCCCGAGGATGACCGACTTGCCAGTCCCCGTCTCGCCGGTGATGGCGCAGAATCCGGGTTGCAGCTCGAGGGTGAGGTCCGCCACCAGCGCCAGGTTCTTGATCCGAAGCGTGCTGAGCACGAACCAAATCAAACGCCTTCCGGGGCCCGAGGGGAACACCAAAGGCGGAATCCCGCTACCGGTTGTCGGGAGAGGCTTCAAAATACCGCTAGGCAACCCGGGGTCTTTCGACGCATTTTCCGGCTGTGTCACAGGGTGCCCAAGCCGCGGTAACAGCGGCCGACGTCTCCTTCGAGGAGGCCCTCAAGAAGCTGGAAACCATCGTCGAGGCGATGGAGTCCGACGACCTGCCGTTGGACCAGTTGATCCAGCGTTTCGAGGAGGGTGCAGCCCTTGCCAAACTCTGCCAGGACCGCCTGGGGGAGGCCGAGTTGAAGGTGCGTCGGCTTGAGGAGGGCCTGGATGGAACCCTGTCTCCCCAACCCGTCCCGGAAGACTCCTTAGGCAGCCCTTGAGGCATCCCGTTTTGTCCGCAGTACCAACCCCATGAGCCGATATCTCGAAATGGTCGACCATCCGTCGCACGTCAAGAAGCTGACGCCAGAGCAACTGACCGAGCTGGCCGCCGACATCCGGCGGGAGCTGATCGACGGGTTGGCCAAGAGCGGCGGCCACCTCGGCCCCAACCTGGGTGTCGTCGAACTCTCGATCGCACTGCACCGCGTCTTCGAGACTCCCAAGGACAAGTTCGTCTGGGATGTCAGCCATCAGGTGTACGTCCACAAGATCCTGACGGGTCGCAAGGATCGGTTCCGAACCATCCGCACCACTGATGGTCTGAACGGCTTCGCGTTGCGCACCGAGAGCGAGCACGACTGCTACGGAGCCGGCCATGCCGGAACGGCGTTGTCGGCCGCACTGGGCATGTGCGCCGCACGCGACCAGAAGAAGACCGACGAGAACGTGGTCTGCATCTTCGGTGACGCGGCCCTGACCAACGGCATCAGCTTCGAGGCGCTGAACAACATCAAGTGCACCACCAAGAAGTTCATCGGCATCCTCAACGACAACGAGTGGTCCATCGCCAAGAACGTCGGTGCCATCGCCGAATACCTCGGCAAGCTGACGGCCAGCCCGCGCTACAACCGCCTGGCCCGTGATTTCAACAACTGGCTCAAGCGCCTTCCCAAGGGCGAGCAGGTGGCCATGCTCGGGGCCAAGGCCGAGGAGGCGCTCAAGGGAATCGCCAATTCGCTGGCCCTAGAACCCGCCAACAACCAACTCGATGTGGATGGCCGAGGCGGCCACGGCAGTGCGATGCTCTTCGAGGAGTTCGGGCTCCGTTACCTGGGACCGATCGACGGGCACAACATTCCGCTCCTGGTCAGCACCCTCGAGTTCGCCAAGACCTGCAACGAGCCCGTGGTCATCCACGTGCTCACCCAGAAGGGCAAGGGCTACGAGGCTGCCCTGAAGCACCCCGAGAAATTCCACGGACTGGGCACCTACGACGCGGCGACCGGCCAGACCCCGCCCCCGAAGGCCGACGCGGCCCCGATGTGGCAGGAAGTCTTCGGTCGCACGATGGTCAAGTTGTGCCAGAAGGACAAATCGGTGGTCGGCATCACCGCGGCCATGCCCAGCGGCACCAGCCTCAAGATCTTGGAGCAGGCGGTCCCGGGCCAATACTACGACGTCGGCATCGCCGAAGAGCACGCGGTGATCTTCGCCGCTGGCATGGCGACCATGGGCTTCCATCCGGTGGTGGCCATCTACAGCACGTTCCTTCAGCGGGCCTACGATTGCATCCACCACGACGTCTGCCTTCAGGACCTGCCGGTCATCTTCTGTATGGACCGTGCGGGTCTCAGTGCCAACGACGGCCCGACCCACCACGGACTCTTCGACATCTCGTACCTGCGCTGCCTGCCGCTCATCATCGGCATGGCCCCGGCCAACGAGGACGAGCTGCAGGACATGATGTTCACGGCCACCCTCCAGAATCACCCGGTGGCCATCCGGTACCCGCGCGGCAATGCCGAGGGCGTGCCCATCAAAGACCAACCCGCCGTGGTCGAGATCGGCAAAGCCAAGGTGGACTCGCAGTTCGAGAACAAGCCGGGCGCGGTCAAGGTGGCGCTGTTCGGGTTGGGTCCCATGCTCACGCTGGCCCGCCAGGCCGCCCAGAAACTGCGCGCCGACGGCTTCGATGTGGCGGTCATCAATCCCCGGTACTTCAAGCCGCTTGACACCGAAGTGCATCGGTTTTTCGGCTCTGCGGCCGACATCGTGGCCACGCTCGAAGACCATGTGGCTATGGGCGGATACGGCAGCGCCGTGCTGGAGTGCTTCAGCGATGCGGGTATCCAGACGCCGGTCTACCGCTTGGCCTGGCCCGATCAGTTCATCGAGCATGCCTCCAGCGTCGATTATCTCCGCCAGAAGCATGGACTCACCGTCGAGCGCCTCATCGAGGAGGTGAAGGCGCGCGTGCCTGCCGCCCGTGCGGCCTCGGCCGGAAAGCGGGCCATCGGTTGAGGAAGGCCGGCTTCAAGGTCGGGGGTTTTCCTGCGACCGGCGCCGGATGCCTCAGACGCGCCGCTGTAACCAACGGTCGCGAACATGGTCGCTCCAGAGGGTTTCCTCCGGAGCGATCGTTGCTTTTGGGCTGATCGGCTGTGCGTCGATCAACAACGGGACATCCCGAGATTTTCATGAATGTCCTCTTCCGATGGTTGCTCTGCTCCACCCTCGCATGCCTGCCGCTGGTCCCGGCCCGGGCACAGGTGGTGATCAACGAGATCTTCTACCATGCCCCCGATGACCTGGAGGACCTTCAATACCTCGAATTGCACAACGCCGGGGACCAACCGGTGGACGTGTCCGGATGGTCTTTCAACAAGGGGGTGAAGTACCGATTCCAAGACGGTTCGCGCATCGAGGGTCGCGGATTCCTCGTGTTGGCGGGCAATGCAGCCCGATTTCAACAATGCTACCCGGGAGCGACCCTGGGGGGTGTCTTCGAATCCCGCATCGGCCGCAAGGGTGAACGCCTGGAACTGAAGGACGCCGCAGGCAAGGTCGTGGATTCGGTGAAATTCAGCGACCGTTCCCCGTGGCCCACCGGGGCCGACGGCCAGTCCGGCTCCCTCGAGCGCATCTGCCCCACGGCTTCGGGAGACGACGCCGGCAACTGGATCTCATCTCCGCTATCGCCTACCCGGGAGACGCCCGCCGGCACCCCGGGCAAGGCCAACGTCGGGTTCTCTCCGACGCTGCCCCCGGTGATCCGGTCGGTGACCTTCTCGCCCGAGATCGCCCGACCCGGCGAATCGGTGACGGTCGAGGCACTTCTGGGCTCGGGGGATCCGCCGAGCAGCGTGGCCCTACGGTACCGCCTGGCCGGCCCCGGGTTCGAGCGCGACGAGGCCAGCATCTCCATGGTCCGTTCCCCTTCGGGTAAATTCGCCGTCACCATCCCGGCCCCGCCGGCGGGCCAATTGCTCCGATTCCGCGTGGAGGCCGTGGGGACCGCAGGCGGCCGCCGTTTCTTTCCGGCTGAGACCGAGCCCCGTCCGGCAATGTCGGTGTATGGACTCGAGGCGATCTCGCAGGCTCAGGTTCCAGTGGCGTCCATCCTCCACACCACCGCCAATGAGATGAAGGCCGCCGACGAACGGGCCAACGCACCCCTCTTCGGTGGTCCGCCCCGGCCCAACCCGGAACGCGAAGCCCGCGACCGGGGCCAACGGATTCTCGAGGAATCCCTGGACCTGTCCCCGGCCTGGTATGCCTTGGCATTTCGTCTGGGAGCCTTGGACGCCGACCGGGTGGGGCGCCTGCGTGCCCAGTGGATCGCCGCCTTGGAGTCCCGACAGGCATGGATGTCGCACCAACTTGAAGCGCCGGGCATCACCGAACGGATCGATCGCCTGCCGCAGGAGGCCGTTCGATGGCTTCAAACAACCATCGAAGGTCTGGGGCGGGGCTTGAACGAGGTCGAAAAAGGTGCGTGGAAGCGCTGGATCGACGCCCGGGCCGGCCGCTTGGCCGCAGGCGAGCGTATGATTTCCGGGCGGGCCGACCTCGAGTCGATCTGGTTCGCGCTGACCCTCGATCCGGCAGCCGAAATTTCCCGCCTGAAAGATTGGATGTCAGCCATCGAGGGGCTGGATCGGCAGCGTGAGGCGCTGATCTCGGAGGTGTTGGCTGGCACCGGCAAGGACTCCTTCTTCCGCGACCAGCGGGACCGTGCCGAAGACCTCGGCTCACGGATCCCCGTGGTCCTCAAACCCGTGCTTTCCGCATCGGCGGCGACCACCCTAGATCAGTGGCAACGGGGACCTCGGGAGGTGGTGGTGCGACTCAGATCCAAGGAAGGGGGCGACGGCAGAGGAGGCTTCCCCTTCGGTCCGGGCGGCCCCGGAGGTCCCGGGCCAGGTGGATTTGCCGGTGGACCGATGGGCAACCCCTTCGGTGGTGCCCAGTCCGAGCCCGGTTCATTCCGATCGGCCCTGATCTTCCAGGAACCCGGTTCACCCCTGCCG
>CAIOKD010000213.1 GCA_903858835.1 uncultured Verrucomicrobiota bacterium | reverse complement strand
GAACGGGTCGATCGGGCCCGTCTCCGGACCCAACTCGGGGATCGGGAGGGTGCGGCGGCCGACCTGCGTGCCGTGCTCGAAACGGTGCCCACCGGCCCCCAGGAGACGCGGATCCGAGAGGCCCTCAAGGCCCTCGAAGATCGTCCCTGAACCCCGGTGATCCATGACGGCCCCGAGGTGGCTGGGCCATCACCGCCCGGGCGGCACCTTGGCCAGTTTTCGCTGCAGTGATCGGCGGTGGATGCCCAACCGACGGGCGGTCGCTGAGATGTTGCCGCGGCACTCCTCGAGCACTCTCTGGATGTGGGCCCATTCGAGTCCATCCAGCGACAGGGCAGCCTTGGTTTCGGGCGAGTTTTCGGAATGGTCCGCGGAGATCGGGCTCATCCGCCTCAACGCCTCCACGGCCCCGGGCGCATGAAGGGCCTCCACCACCCACACGTCGACCTCGTCGATGGCGTTTTCCGAATCCTCCGACCCGGGTCGATTTGGAGCGGTGTTCACCCCACGGGGCGTCCATCGCACCACGCGGAGGCCGCGGGCCGCCAACGCCTCCAACACCCGCGCCGTGCGATCCGGATCTCCTTCGATCACCAGCACAGGCGTTCCCTTGCACACCTTCGGAACCGGACCGCCGCTGTCAGAGTCCGCCGCCATAACTCGATTCGTGGACAGGTCCCGTTGCTTGGCCGGAGCCAGCAATGGACCGGGCGTGCGGGCGGGTGATGAAGAACAACACCACGCCGGCGAGGCTCAACAGGAAGATGCCGGCGGTCCCCACCACCAGCACGCCATCACGCAGGGTCTTGTTGGGGACGAACGAAAGTTTGTGGAGGTAGCTGAAGACATTCGCCTCCCACTGGCGGCGGTGGTCGGTGAACCGGGTCACGCTCTCGGTCATGGTGCTGACGTACACGCGGGTACCCGCGGCATCTCCCGTCTCCATGCGGTACACCGGCAGGATGCGGAAGATCGGGAGGTACTCCGAGTCGAACGAGGTCAGCATGGCGCTCTTGCGGACCGAGGCGCCTCCCAAGAAGCGCGTAGCAATCTCACTGGCGAACACCTCGTCGCGGTCGGGCACCAACTTGCCGGTCGTGCCGCTGACGTAGGCGGGGGCCTTGGCCTCCCGCGTCCAGACGACATAAGTCGGCTCACCAGCGATCATCCGCAGATTCACCGCACGCACGCCGCCTGACGCCGTCGGCACAGCCTGGACGGCCTGCGCCAGCGGGATGCGGACCGAGTCGACCGGCACCTCCGGGCCGCTGGGAATCGCCTTGGGAGGCGGGTCCTGCGTCCAGGTCATCACCTGATGCAGAACGCCACTGAACGAGGCCAGCAGCGCACTGAGGCTGAAGGCCAATCCAAGCCAGCGATGGAGTTGTCGAAGGGTTTTGGCGCTCATGGAAATCCAGTGGGAATCGGGACCGGGTGGCTCAGAATCGGAACTCCACGCCCCCGAAGAAGGAGCGCCCATCGCCCGGATTGTAGGCGGCTGCGGCCGGTGTGGCCCGATTCAGGACGCCGGTGGTGGCGATGTAGGCCTTGTCGGTGAGGTTGCGCGCGTCGAAGAACACCGAGAACCCGCGCCGCGTCTGGTATCCGGCCCGAAGTCCGAGGATCGCATACCCCGGGGCATTGGCCGCATCGGTGTTGGCGAGATCGATGGCGTAGGACTCCGGAGCCCACTCGACGTTCGGCCCGAAGTAGAACCCACATGGGTGGTCGTATCGCAACTCCCCGCGGAGGTAATGCCGCGGAACGCCAGGCAACTGGTTGTCGCCATAGACGGCGTCTCCATCGAAGCGGAAGTCGTTCAGCAGGTAGTTGCCCTGCAGGCGGATGCCATCGCGCTGGCCGTCGCTGCCACTGCCCACGAGACCGTCGACGATCCGCCAACCGGCCCCCAGTTCGAGGCCGCGGTGGACGGTCCGCCCCGCATTCAGGGTCTGAGTGATGGGCGGATTGAAATTGCCCACCTGGAGGCTGAGCAATTCATCCTCGATCCACGCTTGGTAGAGAGAGGCATCCCAGTCGAAACGGCCCGCCTTGCCGCGGGTTCCGAGTTCCACCGTGGTGCCCGTCTGGGCATTCAGCTGCACCAGTCCGTTGGTCGCACCCGGAGTCGCCGGTCGGCTGAGTTCTCCAAAGGTCGGCGGCTCGAAATTGCGGCTGACATTGCCGAAGACCTGCACCCCGCGGGCTGCTTCCCAGATCGCGCCCACCTTAGGATTGAAGCCGAGGTAGTCTTGGGTGTCGGTCTGGTCGCCGTCGGAAAGGAAACGATCGGCGAACTCGCGGCGGGCATAGGTCACCGAGGTTCCCGCCACCAGGCTCCACCGGTCTCCCAGCTTCAGGGTGTCCTCGAGGTAGGTATCGAGATTGACCGAAGTCTGGGTGCTCTCCCCGGTTTTCGCCCCGCGTCGCGCCTGGCCGGCGAAGGATCCATTCACGAAACGGTTGTCCTCCACCCACCCATAGACCGGCGCGAAGCCGGCCGTCAGACGATGGTCCCGCCCGGCGATCTCACCCGAATGGACCATGCGGGCATCCATGCCCAGGTCGTTGGAGTTCTGGTCCAGCACCTGGTAGATCGGATGATCGAGGTCTTTGTAGCTCCAGAAACCCGAGACCTGCGCCTGGGTCTGGTCGGAGGTCCAGGCCAAGCGATCGCTCACGCGGTACAGGGAATAGTCGCGCTTCTGATCGCCAGCGAAGCTGCCCAGGCGCGGATGGTTCAAGGCGTTGCTCAACGACAAGGAACCCGGCAACTGGGAATCGGTGCGAACAGCGGTGAACCAAAGGCGGTTTTCCAACTGGTCCGAGATCCGGTAGCCGACATTGGCCATGGCGCGATCGGCCTCCTGCGAGGCGTGCTGGCGGTAGCCGTCTTGGATGAAGTGCGTGAGGCTGGCGTAGTAGTCGGCGGGGCCCGAAGAGAACCCGCTGCTGACCTGTCCGCGCAGGTAGCCGAACGAACCGAGTTCGAGACGCGATTGGAACGGGCTGGCATCCCGGCCAGTCGGGCTCACGAAATTCACAGCGCCACCCAACGTGGTGCCGCCATACCGCAAGGCATTGGCCCCGCGCCACACCTCGATGTAGCGGGTCGCGAGCGGTTCGATTGCCTGCATGTCCACACCGCCATCGGCCAGATTCAGCGGCACACCGTCCTGGAGGATCTTGAGACCGCGCCCATGGAAGGTCCGCTGGAGGCCGGATCCCCGGATGGAAATGCGGGCCTCCTCGGAGCCGAAGCGCGATTGGACATAGACCCCCGTGGTGAAGTCGAGGGCATCGCGGAGCGTGGAAGCTCGCCCCTGCCGAATCGTTTCGCCTTCGACGAGCGAAGTGCCTCCGGGCACCTGGGCGAGTGCAGCCGAGGCGGCGACCACCGAGGGCACGGTCAGGGTGGGTTCAGTCTGCCCCTCGATGAGCACCTTGGGCAGGGTTTGGGATTCAGCCGCTTGGAGCACGGAGGCTCCCAAGACGGCGGTGACACAGGACGAAACAGAAACGGCGGAAAAGGAACGGTTCATGGCGCAGATTTTCGGATGATTGCAGTGAGGTTTCCGGACGGGGTTCCCGGGAAAGAGGCGCACCCTGCCGGAAATGGGGCGCAGCCGACGTCATCGGGATAAGGCACGGCAAAACCCAGGAACCGAGGGATCCGACCCGATAACGAGCCTCACCGGTTCACGGATCGGAATCGAAGGACGGCCGGAGGAAGGCTCCGGGATGCGACCCGAAACCCCTGGATTGAGCCGAGATCAGGCCTGACGTGGCGGCTGCCAGGGGGGAGGAAACGCCTTGAAGGCCGCGTGTTCGTCGCGCGCGATGATATGCCCGATGCAGACCGCCGGAGGTGCAGTCACTTCCGAGCCCACGTCGCCGGCGACCATGTCGGTCTTGGCCAGCGACAGGACCACCGTCTGCTGTTGCTGCTGGGTGTCACGGCCCTTGCGGACCACCTTGCACAACGCGCAGGGGTGATGTCCGTCGAAAGTGGTTTCCATGGCCTGGACCCACCCCATTTCGGCACTGCGATCGAGCAGCATCACCGTCCAGGCGACCGATTGGAGCAGGGTCCATTGGAACCCGAGGGAGATCCCCACGAGCCCGATCACCAGCCATTGGCACCAACGTCGCCGCACAGTGCTCCCAAGGGATCACGACCCATCGACCGTCGTCAATCGTTCGCGCCGAAACGGGGGCCGGAAACCCTGCGGTTTATTGCCGCAGTCGCCCTGAGGAACGCGACCCCTCTCAACGCTGCACCCAGGTCACCGCGGCGGCCGGATCGGCGGCATCCATCCGCTGGAGTTCGGATTGACCCAGGGCGATCAGACCTTCCACATCGCCGTACTTGGCGCCGCCGGGCAGGAACTCCGGGGAATGCAGGTCCAGAACCTTGCCGAATCGGAAGCCGCCGAGGTGCAAGGCCACCCGGTCCAACCCTTTGCCCGATTGCGCCCGAGCCGCCGCGGCGATCGGTGCGGTGGAATCGAGGGCGATCAGCGACACCCGGCTCGAGGCCTTCTCATGGCCGCGGATGTACTGCACCGCCGTGAGCACATCATGCACCCGATGGACGAACACGGCCGGGTTGTACCCGAAGGTGTAGGCCGCGGCCTCGCGGGGATTCTTCACCCGAGGCGTGCGCCGCATCGGTTGTCCGTCGATCGACGATTCGCCCTGATGCAGCAGATCGACACCCATCACCGTCGCGCCACTGTCGACCAGCTTCTGCACGGCTGGCAGGGGCGATCCATCCCCGGCGAACAACCCCGATTTTCCGTCGGCCGTCAGCCAGATCACCGTCTTGCCGTTCCATTGCTTCGGATGACAGAACACGACGGGGATTTCCTCGCGTCGCGAGGCGTTGCGGAGCAGTCCCGCCATTTGGATCCAAGATCCCTTGTCCTGCTTGTCCTTCTGATCCCAGGCCACCGCACCCGATCTGATCGGCGCGCGCGCATCCAGAACGACATCCCAACCGACCTTGAGCACCTGGCGATACTGCTCGGGCGAGCCCGAGGCCAAGGCTTCCAATTGCTGATTGGCATCCGTAGTCCACAGGTTCAACAGGCCTCGCTCGAACTCGGGGTCGGCAGCCTTGGGAGCCGGATGCTCGGCGTCCCAGACGCTGAGTTCCTCCCGGGACGACACCTTGTAGTCGTGCTCCAGCACCGGTTCCTGCTGACCGAGTTTGAAATGGCGGTTGATCCAGTTGTAGAAGGCGGTCCGGGAGACCGCATTGTAGTTGTGGGGGAAATGTTCCCCCCGCTGGAGCATCACCTGGTCGGCAGCCCCCAGCATCCCGTAGAGCCGCTTGAGTTCGGGAAACCCCTTGGTGGCCATCTCCTTGGTCCAGTCATCGGCCGTGGTCATGCCCTGAGGCTTCGGTGCGAACAGGCCCGCGAACTCGACGTTGCCCGTGCCGACGCGCAGCAGGCTGGCATTCTCGCAGGTGCAGCCCCCCTGCATGGCCGTGCTGACCATCACCGCGGGGAACGACAGCGAGACCCGGGGGTCGATGGCCGCCAGCAGCATGGTCTGGGTGCCCCCGCCGCTGGCACCGGTGATGGCAATGCGGTTGGGATCGATCTCGGGAAGATCCAAGAGGAAGTCGAGCGAACGGACGGCGTTCCAGGTCTGGAGCCCCATGATGCTCTGGAGGTGGGCCTCGGCCTGCGGACTGTAGAGTCCCCAGTTCTCGGTGGTGTTCATCTCCGGTCGCTGCTTGGCGAAGTTGTGGACCACCTGCCGGGAGATCTGCTGCGAATCGGAATCGCCCAGCATGTCCCATTGCCAGACCACGCACCCCATCCGGGCCAGTTGCACGCACATCGACTGGAACCGGCTCCGTCCCCCCTCGACGAAGCGCTCCTGTCCGGTGGCGATCTCGTTGCGGAGTTCGGCATCGGTGGCCCGAGACAGACGCGCATCGGCCCAGTGACCATGGGCGAACAAGACACCCGGGGCCTTGCCGCCCGTCAGGTTCTTGGGCCGGTACAGGTTGCCGGTGACGAAGAAGCCCGGGGCGCTCTCGAAGTGGACCTTCTCGATGGTGTAATCGCCGCGGTCGATTCGACCGTAGATCCGCGCGTTGAGGTCCGCCTTGGTGGGCGTGGGCCACAATCCCTGCGACACCAGGATCCGCTGCCGAACCTCCTGGGCTCGGCGGTCCCAGACCTCCTTCGACTCGGGCGGCTGGAAGGGGAAATAGCCGTCCAGATCCTTCGGCGGCTGGAGGCGGACGTCGCCCGGGCGCTGGCCCTGGGGAAGCGCTCGGGGACCGGCTGCGGTGGCGGTGGCGTTCAGCGAAAGAACCGCAGCAACGAGGACGGCCAGACGGAGGGGAGACATGCGGCGACGCTACCGTTCCCCCGGCCAGAGACAATCCCCGGGATTGGCCTGCCTCGGATCCATGCGCGATCGGCGGCGGATCACAGCGTCGCGAACACGGCCTCGGCGGCGCGGATCGTGGTTTCGATGTCGGCGGGAGTGTGCGCCGTCGAGAGGAACCCGGCCTCGAATTGGGAAGGTGCCAGATATACGCCCCGATCGAGCATGCCATGGAAGAACCGCGCGAAACGATTCCGGTCGCTCTGGACGGCGTCTGCTAGGTTCCAGACCGGTTGGTCGGTAAAATACCCGCAGAACATGGAGCCGATCCGTTGGAACTGCACCGCGATCCGTGCGTGCTTCGCGACCGCCACCATGCCTTGCTCGAGTTCCGCGCCCAGGGTCTCGAGACGACTCCAGGCGTCGGTGGCCTCCAGCGTCTCGAGCGCCGCCAAGCCGGCGGCCATCGCCAACGGGTTGCCGCTCAGAGTTCCCGCCTGGTAGACGGGCCCGATCGGCGCCAGGCGGTCCATGATCTCGGCCCTGCCACCAAAGGCCCCGACAGGCAGGCCGCCCCCGATGATCTTGCCGAAACAACTCAGGTCGGGCACG
>CAIOKD010000212.1 GCA_903858835.1 uncultured Verrucomicrobiota bacterium | reverse complement strand
CTCGGCGTAGCTGGTCTCCTTCACGGTCTTCACCGTGAGGTCGACCACGGACACGGTCGGCACCGGCACGCGGAAGGCCATGCCGGTGAGTTTGCCCTTCACCTCGGGGCAGACCAGCGCGACAGCGCGGGCGGCACCGGTGGTGCTGGGGATGACGTTCTGGGCCGCCGTACGGCCGCCCTTCCAGTCCTTCTTGCTCGGGCCGTCGACCGTCTTCTGGGTCGCGGTGTAGGCGTGCACCGTGGTCATCAGACCCTCTTCGATGCCGAAGCCCTCGTGGAGGAGGACGTGGACCACCGGGGCCAAGCAGTTGGTGGTGCAGCTGGCGTTGGAGATGATGTGGTGGTTCTTGCCGTCGTACTTATCATGGTTCACGCCCATGACGACGGTGATGTCCTCACCCTTGGCCGGGGCGGAGATGATGACCTTTTTGGCTCCGGCCACGAGGTGGCCCTTGGCCTTGTCGGCCTCGGTGAAAAGACCGGTGGACTCGATGACGATGTCCACGCCGAGGGCCTTCCAAGGAAGCTCGGCCGGGGTCTTGGCGGAAACGACGCGGATCTCGGCGCCATTCACGATCAGCACGTCGTCCTCAGCCTTGTCCGGGGAGGACTTGGTGGAGCCGACGGTGCCGGCGAAGCGGCCCTGAGTGGAGTCGTACTTGAGCAAGTACGCCAAGTTGTCGGCGGGGACGATGTCACCCACGGCGACGACGTTGATGTCTTTGCCCACCAGTCCCTGCTCGACCAGAGCGCGGAAGACCAGACGGCCGATGCGGCCGAAACCATTGATCGCTACGTTGACTGCCATAATGTTCGTTTTCGTTGACCAGTTTACCTGTCCAGAGCGATCGAGGCTAAACCCGAAGCCGGGCAGGTCAACGGGGATTTCGAGGCGGATCCGCCCGTTTTTCGGGATTTCCGGTCCTGGGGGTCCGGGGAATTCCTGAAAACCAGGGCCGCCCGTCGGGATGAACCGGGGCGGACGCCCTCAACGGCGGGTGGCCGCATCGATCACGTCCGACAACCGCACCTCGGCGCCATTGCGGCGCTTGCTCTCGTCGGCCGCCTCCATGAAGGCGAACAGTTCGAGGGTCTCATCGAGAGCCACCGGCGCGATGCCGGTCTGGAAGAACTTCACGGCCTCGGCCACCAGGGGCGCGTATCCGTCGAAAGCGCCGACATCGGCGGAACCCTGGGTGCCGTGGGCCTGACCCCGGTAGCCTTCGATCTCACGGAAGGTGCCAGTGCGGCCGCCCTTCCAAGTGCCCACCACCTCGATCTTGCCATCGGCCGTCTTGCCGCGCCGGACCGATTCGCAGCCCCGGCCCATGACGGTGAAGAGCGATTCGCAGCCGTGCACACCGTACCAGAACAGGTCGGGGTGGGTCTTCTCCAAGCTGGCCGGACTGCCGCACCAGGCGTTGGTGACCGTCCCGATCGAGCCCTTGCGCACGGCCTGGCTCGACTTGGCGAACCTCAGTGACGACGAGCTGAAGAATGGGGTCTTGGACTCGGCGATCAGGCGGGCCAGCGTATGGACGTCCCGCAGTGTGCCGGCCATCGGCTTGTCGACATAGAGCGGCTTGCGCGCGGCCAGCACCGGCCGGGCTTGGGCGAGGTGCGGGCGGCCATCGACGCTCAAGAGCATCACCGCATCGACCTTGGAGCAGAGATCCTCGATGGAATCCACGATCTGCACCCCGTGTTTCTCGCGGAGGGTCGTGGTGTAGCCCTCGACCCGCGTGATGCTCGACTCGATGTCGGGGCTGCCGCCCTTGAAGGCCGCCACGATCCGGGCTCCGGGCACGTGGTCCTTCGCAGCCGGATTGTTGAGGATCTCGGTGAAGGCGGTGGCGTGGGAGGTGTCGAGGCCGATCAGGCCGATCCTCAAGTCTGCGGCGCGGATCATGGAGGTCATGGCCAAGAGCAATGGCAGTGCGAGGTGGAAGACAACGGGGAGGCGCATGGGCTGATCCTGCGCCAGGAATCGGACCGGGGAAAGAGGTCGTTTGGGCCTCCCGTCAGTCCGTCGATCGATTCGTTCGGTCCTCGAACGGCTTCGGGGACGCCTGAATCCGGCGCTCCCATTCCTCGGCCGACACCTCCACCGGCTTGGCTCGGCAGAGCTTCTCGAAGCCGGGGAAATTCCACCGGTTGGGGAAGTCGCTGCATTGCCGGGGTTTCACCGGTTGGATGCGGCAGTTGCCCCCGGGGTCGAGGAAACCGCAGGAGCCATCGGGTTGGTCCCGCAGGGCCAGTCCGTTGCGCTGGGCATTGATCCGGGTGTGGCCCTGGATGAACTCGGCCTCCGTCAGTTGCAGGTACGCGGCGATGCGGGTGACATCGGCGTCGGTCAAACGTACCTGCCCGGGCCATCGGCAGCAGGCCGTGCAACGGTCGCATTCCCAGAAGATCGGCATCGTCAGTCGGTGATCCCTGGGATGCGACGGTGGGGCGGGGCCTTCACGAAGGCGGCTTCCCGCAGGTAGACCGGAGCCAATGTCTCCGGGGGCACCGGCGTGCCGGTGGCACCCAGTAGGGCCACGTCGCCCGCCTCGGGGAAGGCTTCGAGCGACTGGATTCGGTTCTCCAAGCCGATGGAATCCGGTGCCACCGATCCGGGCCCGGCGGCGTGGACGGTGAAACCTCGGACCCAGGCTCCGAGATCCGGACCGAAGAGCCTTTCCCTGGCGTCCAGTCGCTGCCGGAGCCGCTCGGCCGATTCCAGGTGCAAGGGGCCGGTCCAGTTCCCGTCGGCCCATTCCCTCACCGCGAATTCCTGCCGCTGGGCGTTGACGCAGAGCACCTGGGGAGCCGCCCCGGCCCGCCGCGACGTCTGGCGCAGGAGCGCCTCGAAGGTGTCGACCGCCACCACTTCGACGCCGGTGGCCAGGTGCCAACCCTGGGCGGCGGCGATGGCCAAACGGATGCCGGTGTAGCTGCCGGGGCCGATGCTGATCGCCAGCCGTTCGACCGAGAGCCGCGGGACGCCCGCCTCGGCCAGGGCCTGATCGATCAGATGGAACACCGGGGTCGCTCGTCCTCGGTCGTGGAACACCTGGGCGAGGATCCGTCGATCGCCGTCGCTGACAGCCACCGATCGGCGGTCGCTGCTGAATTCAAAGGCCAGGCAGGTCATGGGTGATTTCCCGGGTGGATTCATCGACCCAGCGGAAGCCGATGCGGTGGAGCGAGGGCGGTGGCGGATTCGATCCCTCGGCCCTCGAGAACCATTCGATGATCGAGACGGCCTCGGTCGGGCTCAGGCAGGCATCGAGGCCGGCGGTGTGAAATTCCTCGGCCGACCCGAGCCGGTACAGGTCGAGGTGGAAGATGGGCAGGCGCCCGCCATGGTATTCGTGCAGCAGCGCGAAGGTGGGGGAATGCGCCCGCGCGGGGCAGTCCAGACCGCGGACGAACCCGCGCACAAAGGCCGTCTTGCCGGCACCCAGGTCTCCGTCGAGGCCGACCACCCATCCCGCCCGGGCGGCGCGACCCACCCGCTCCCCCAGCGCCTCGGTCTCTTCCGGGGATGTGGTGCGCACCGTGGGCATCACTCGAAGTGTTGGAATCCGTGCCCCAGGGGCGTGAGGCCGCGCTCCTCGCGCAGGAACAGCCCGGGCCGGTCGGTCAGTTTGCCGATGCAGGTGAGGCGGGTCTCAGGGAAGCGCGCCTTCCAGCTGTCGAGCAGGCGGACCGCATCGGAGGGGGCGACCGTGAGCACCAATTCGAAGTCCTCGCCATCGGTCAGGGCGGCCACGACCGCCGGCTTGGCCGTGTCGCTGGCGCGGGCCCGCAGTCGGGCCGCCGGCCGGATCGGCAGGGCCGGGGCCAGAAGTTCGCCTCCGGGCACGCCGCTGGCTTTCAGGATGTGCTGCAGATCGCCGGACAGGCCATCGCTCAAGTCCATCATCGCGTGGATGTCGAAGTGCTCGGTCAACCAGCGTGCCTCGGCCAGACGGGGTTCGAAGTCCAGATGGTGCCCCTCGATCGATCCCCCCAATTCACCGGTCACGAACACCGCGTCGCCGACCTTGGCTCCCGACCGCAGCGCGGCACTCCCCGCGGGCACCGTACCCAGCAGGGTGATGCTGAGGAACATCGCGCCCGGGCTCCGAGTGGTCTCGCCACCGACCAGGGCGATGCCGTGACGTTGTGCAAACTCGGCCATGCCCCGATACATCGATTCGACCCGCTCCGGGCAGAACCCGGCGGGCAGGCCGAGGG
>CAIOKD010000211.1 GCA_903858835.1 uncultured Verrucomicrobiota bacterium | reverse complement strand
GGTCATGGTGACCATGTCGCCATTGGCGATGTGGGCCACCTCGTGGGCCAGGACGCCCTCGACCTCGCGCTGGCGCATCTGGTGCAGCAGGCCCGAGCTGACGGCGACGAGGGCGCTGTTGCGGGAGCGCCCGGTGGCGAAGGCGTTGGCCTCCGGGCTGTCGTAGATCCCCACGTCGGGCATGGGGATCCCGGCCTTGTGGGCCTGCTCCTTCACCGTCTGCAGCAGCCACTGTTCGGTGCCGTCGCGGGGGGTGCGGATCAGTTCAATGGAATAGGCGCGGATGGCCATCCACTTCGAGATGAGCAGGGAGAAGAGGCTGCCGGAGAAGCCGATGACGAGCGACATCACCATCAGCCCCGGGTAGCTGACGCCATGGGCGTTGATCCACCGGTCGAGGCCCAGGGCCCGGACCACGATGGAAATGACCAGAAGGACGGCGATGTTGGTCAGCGCAAACAGTGTGACGCGTTTCATGGATTCTTGAATTTGGGGCGAACCCTCGCGGGCCGCCTCCGATTGGGGGACAAATAGGGGGTCCGGGGCTCTCCTGCAACTGGGAGAAGGCGTCCCGGATTCCAATCGGTGCGGCCGCGGGCGCCGGAAGGCACGGGGAAATGTTGCCAACGGCTTCCCGCTCCCGTAACAAACCCGGAACGCCCGTTTATGCCCCTGTTTGGCAAACCCAAGAACCCCGAGGAACACCGGTACTACCTGCTGCCCGGGCAGGGTCGTGGTGCCCGCAAGAAGCATCGGCAGCACATCCTGGCGGGCCTGATCGTGGGGGCCATCGCCGGGGCGCTGGTGGGGGCGCTGCTCTGGTCGATGAACCGTCGTTGAGGCCCAGGGCCTTCGATCCCGTCACGCGGTCTCCGGGGAGCCTCTATCGACGGGTCTGCTCCCAGCGCAACAGCAGGTCTTCCATGCCGTTGAGACCCTGGGCCGCCGGCGTGGGGTTCAGCTGTTGCCGAAGGTATTCCATCGCTGATTCCTGGTCGGTGACCGATCGTGGTAGCGTGGTCCCCGAGGCGTTGGGATGCCCCCCGCCGTCGAGCTTGGCGGCCACCTTCAGGGCCTCGCCATTGCGGCTGCGGAAGCTGACGATGAAGGCCCCGTTGCCCTTCTTGAAGAGCGTGGCCAGCACCGCATGCGGTGTGACGCCGCGCTCGAGCAGTTGATGGACGATGACGTTGGTGTTGCCGACCAACGGTCGTACCAGCCCGACCTCCGGCGACAGCGCCTCGACATGGTCCTTGGCCCAGTCGAACCCGATGGGGTCTTCGACCTTGCGCTTGACCCGCATGACCTCGAGCAACGGGTGGTCCAGCAGCCCCTCGATGCGGCCGCCGATGAGCGAGTGAAGGTTCCAGAAGCCGTAGGACTTCACGAGGTTGGCATAGTCGCAGGCCTCCACGAAGTCGGCGTGGGACTCGTGGAAGAGATCACCGATGTCGGTCAGTTCCACGATCCGGTCCAACTCCGGGGAGCCGATGCCTTGGCGCTGGCAGAGTTCGTAGCAGAGTCGGCTGGCCGACTTGGCCGGGTCGTGGATCAACTGGGCCTGCGAGGCTTTGGCCTCCGATGCATGGTGATCGACCACCAGCCAGCCGGTGCGGTCGAGGCGGGCCTCGAAGGTGAAGTCGCTGACCCAAGCGGTGCGCTCGGAGAGGGAGCGGGCCTTCCAACCCTGGTAGTGGTAGGCTTGGAGGGCCACCTCGGATCCGAACAGTTGCCGTGCCAGGCGCTGCAGCAGCAGGCCCGACACCAGCCCGTCGAGATCGCTCTCATGCGTCAGCACCACCTGCGGCTCCATCAACGTACCCATGGCCGCCCAAGCTAGGAGCCCGCCTCCGAACAGGAAAGGATCCTGTTCGGAAAAGCGGGCGAGCGGGCCGGCGCCGCCGTCGGCGCCGCCGGCCACCGATCACTTCGAACCGCGGGAGAGCTGCTCGAGGTACTCGAGCACCGAGGCGAGTTCGCGCACGGTCAGGCCCGAAGCCAGGCCCTCGGGCATGAGTGAACGCTGCTGCTTCTCGCGTCGGGAGATCTGGGCGACGGGAAGGGTCTGCTCCACCGCCGCGATGGTCCGGACCGTGACCGCGTCGGCGGCCTCGCGCACGACGAAGCCATCGACCTCGGTCCCGTCCTTCAGTTCGAAGTGGTTGGCCACGAAGCCCTGTGCCAGCGTCTTGTTGGGCAGGAGGATCGCCTCGGCCAGTTCGCGACGCTTGTAGACGGTGGCGATGGTGCCGAGGTAGGGCCCCTTCAAGGGTTCGTCGGCCTTCACGGTATGGCAGCCGTTGCAGCCGATCTGCCCGAAGAGCTGGCCGCCACGGGTGACATCGCCGGCGGTCTTCTGGACCTGCGCCAGCACCTCCTCGACCGGCAGGTCCCCGACCTTGGCGGCGGTGGCCTCCGAGCGGAACTTCTCGGGGTCGATCTTCAGCCGCGCGATGGTCTCACGGGCGGTCTTCGCGATCGCCGGATCCGAATCCGAAAGGGCCGTCACGAAATCGGCCGCGCGCGAGGCGTCCCCGATCTGGGCCGCGGCCTTGAGGATTTGCATCCGCCGCTTCGGTTGCGTCCAACCGGCGTCGAGCGAGGCGTTGGCCGCGGCCCGAGCCTCGGGCGCACCCACCTTGCGTGAGGCCAGGCGCAAGACCGCGGCTTCGGCCAGCGCCGAGGCAGGGCCGTCAGCCTCGGCCGCCACCGCCTCGAACACGCCATGGACCTGGTCGAGCTTCGGCGCGTTCCGGAAGGCGTTGGCGGCCTTCTCGGCGAGGTTGTTCTCGGACTTGGTGGACTGGACCTTCGGCAGGGCCTTGAGCACGGCGCGCCAGGCATCGGCGTCGATGGTCTTGGTGAGCGCGATGACCGCCTGGGCTCGGGCGGCGTCGGAGGTCTCGGCCGCGTCGGCGGCCCGGACCAGCAGCGGCACCGCCTTCGTGGGGATCTCCTCGGCTTCGGCCAATTGACCGGCCACCGCCGGCAGCAGGCTGGGTTCGGAGGCCGCACGGGCCAGGAGGGTTTCCAGGGCATCGCCGGCGGGGATGCGATGGCGGGCGAACTCGCGCCCGATCCACGCCGCTTCGGCGGCCTCGGCCTTCTGGAGCCGGGCCTTCAGGGCCTCGGCGATGCGGGCCGTGCCCTCCCAGGCCTCGGGCTGATAGTAGGGCCCACGGGTGTCCGGGCGGGTGCCCCAGGAATCGCCCTTCCAGGGACCCTCCTGGAAGTGCAGGCGGCAGAGCGCGGTGATCAGTCCGGCGCGCCGGGAGGCGTCCTTCTCAGCGGAGAGCCGCTGGATCAGCGCATCGACCACCCGGGGTTGATGCAGCGACTGGAGGACCCGCAGGGCGGCGGAGCGCACCGCGGCGGGCGCCTGGGCCTGGTCGACCACCTTCAGGCACGCGTCCGAGGCCGACAGGTCGGTGAGGGCCCGCACCACGGCGTGGGCCACGATCGGATCGGGATCGGCGAGGTGCTTCGCCAGCGCGGGAATCGCGGCCGGCCCGGCCAGCCGGGAAGCGCCGTTGGCCGCCGAGCGGCGGACCCCCGGATCGCGGGAATCGAGCAGGCGACCGACCAGGTCCGGCGATACGAGGCCCTGGGGCCGGGGCGACCCGGCGAGGGCGTGCAGGATGGCCGGGGCGATGGTCTCATCGGTCATCATCCGCGGAAGACGGCTCTTCGATTCCTGGGGGAAGCCCAGGACCAGGGCGTTCACGGCCGCGATGCGGGAGGCCTTGCCGGCGGACGCGTCTGCGGCGAGGTCGCGCAGGAGCGCCGCCACGGCGTTGCGATCGACCCGGGCCGCGGCGGTCCGGCGGAGCAGGGTGCGCTGGGCCTCGAGCCGACGTCGGTGACTGGGGGACCGGAGCGCCTCGACCAGCTTCTCGGGTGCCAGCGTTTCGAAGTCGGGCAGGGCTGGCGGCGTGTATCCCTTTGGAGCAACCCGCGCGATGAACCCGACCTCGGGCCCGACCCAGGTGAACGAGGCTCCCTTCCAGCTCGCCGCATACACCGCGCTGTTGCCGTCGACATCCAAGTCGGTCACGCGGGGGAGGCGCACGAATTCCTCCTGGCTCGCGGACACCGTGGCGCCCTTCGGCGTCAGGCCGTGGTGATAGACCCGGTCGCGTCCCCAATCGGCGGTGAACGGAGCGTTGTTCCATCGGGCGGGGACGCCCGGTTCATCGATCCAGGCGGCGCCGCATCCCGACCCGCCACCGTAGTCGGCCAGCGGTTGGATGATCTCGTCGCCGAAGTTCTTGAAGAGGCGCGGATAGCCGTGCTGGGTGCGTCCGCTGAAATGGTGGAGCCGGATGTCCCAGCCCCCGCCGTCGTTGGTGTTGTCGCGGGTGAAGCCCTCCAGTTCCGGGCTCAGGGCCACCTCGAGGATGTTGCGAGTGCCGTCGGCCCAGGTCTCCAGGCCGCTGCCATCGGGCCGGAAGCGCACCACGCCGCCCCCGCGCATCTGCAGGCGGGTGCCGTCGGTGCCCACCGCTTCCATGAAGCCGAAGTCGCCGATGGCCGCATAAAGCCAACCGTCGATGCCCAGGGTCAACCCGTTCGAGCCGTGGTCGGCTGGGCGGTCCTTGAAGGTCCAACCGATGCCGCGGATCAACGTCTGCTTCTCGTCGGCCACGCCATCGCCGTTCTTGTCGATGAACACGCTCACATCCGGAGGATGGAGCAGGTAGAGGCGGTCGTGGTCCCAGACCAGGCCGCGCGGGGAATCGACGTCGGCCACGAAGGCCTTCACCTCGTCGCCCTGGCCATCGCCGTTGGTGTCGCGCACGCGCAACACCCGGCCCAGGTGGGCCTTGCGGTCGAGCGATCCGTTGCCGTCGCTGGAGACGTAGAGCGTGCCGTCGGTCGCGGCCGCCACGAAGACCGGATAGTTCACGGCGGGCGGCGTCGCGAAGATCGTCACTTGGAACTCGGGCGGCGCGCCGACATCCTTCATCAGGCTCTCGACCTTGCCCGCGGTCACCGCAGGCAGGCGGCCCAGTTCCTCGGGCGTCGGTTGCCGATCCTTGGCGGTGAAGGTCTGGGCCGCCAGCGGCGGCAGGGCCAGGCCGAGCGCGGCCAACAGACTGAGTCGCGAAAATGGAGGGGTCATGGTGTTCCCAAGACCATGCCGCCCCCGCCCCATCTCTGGCAATGGTGGGGCTTGTTCTGTCGAGGCACGGTCGGGAAATACAAGATGCGGCGTGACAGGGGACGGGTTTCAGTCCAAACCCGGAAGGAATTCCCCGCGGATCGGTTTTTTCATGAAGACCCTGCATGCCTTCTCTTGGGTGGTCCTCGGCCGTGTCGTCCAGGCGCGTCGGGCGTTCACGCTGATCGAGTTGCTGGTGGTGATCGCCATCATCGCCATCCTGGCCGGGATGCTCCTCCCGGCGTTGTCCAAGGCCAAGGAGCAGGGCCAGCGAACGCGGTGCCTGTCGAACATCAAACAGGTGCTCCTGGCCACCCAGATGTACACCAACGACAACGAGGACTACCTGCCCTACACCTCATGGAGCTCAGGCACCTTCAACGTGGCCAACTGGTGCTACATGCGCGTGGCGACCAATCGTCCCGACCACACGGTGGAGCGCAGCCAACTCTGGAATTACCACCAGTCGAAGGCTCTGACCTTCTGCCCGCTGGACCGCACCAACACACCGCTGTTCAAGCTGCGCGACCAGAAAGTTTCGAGCTACATGATGAACGGTGCGGTCTCGAAGTACTCCACGGGGCCTCGCGATGGGTTCACCACCTACAAGCTCGCCCAGTTCAACCCCGACTCCATGCTCTACTGGGAGGCCGACGAGAAGCAGCCCTCGAACTTCGACAACGTCGCCAGCCGGCCCGACGAGGGCGTGACCCAGCGCCACAACACGGGCACCGTCATGGGTATGTTCGGCGGGCAGACCGAATACATGAAATTTCGCACCTACTACCAGGAGGCGGGGATCGGTGGATTCCGCGGCGTGCGTCCCGGGCGGTTCTGGTGTGTGCCAGGCTCGCCGACCGGTGAATGAATCCACCGGGAACAGGAGACATGAAGAGTACCGAAATGATTCCGGTGTTGGTGGCGTTGACCCTCCTGGCGGGATGCGGGGCCCGACAAGATGCTGACCTGAAGACGGTCTCGACGCCCGCCGAGGCGGCAAGCCAGATCGAACGCGCGTTCGCCGGGGCCCCTGAGGAGACCCGCCACGCGGCGGGGGTCGCGGCCGAGGCCCTCCGGCGCGGCGAGTACGAGAAGGCTGTCGTGTCGCTCACGACCGTGCGCGCGGCCACGAACGTCACCCTCGACCAGGGGATGGCCGTCCACAACTCGACCCTGCAGCTCGAAGCCCGCCTGGCCGCCGAGATCGCCGCCGGCAATGAGGCGGCGACCCGTGCCTACGGGCTGCTCAAGGCGATGAAGGGCAAGTAGGTCCGCCCCGGGGGCGGCCCTCAGATTTCCCAGCCCTTGCGGCTCTCGCGCTTCACGAAGCGGGCGGCCTCGGGCAGGTTGGTCGAGCGCATGTTGGGGCCGTCCCAGTCCATGACCTTGCCCTCGCCGACCCGCACCGCGATGCAGCCCAGCAGGATGATCTCGGTGAGGTAGGCGGCGATGTCGAAATTGGAGTAGGCCGGCGTGCCCTCGCGCATCATGCGGAACCACTCTTCGTTGTGGCCCGGCGAGCGCGGGATGGTCTGCGGCACGGCCTTGACCGCCTCGTGGGCGTCGCCCGGCTGGAACACCTTCTCGGAGCCCACCATCACGAAGAATTGGGAACCGTAGTCATCGGGCGAGAACAGCTTGCCCTTGTCGCCCACCAGCAGGCAGCCACTGGCCGGCAGCGACCCCTTGAGGGTGACGATCTCGCGGGTCAGATCGGCGCTCGGACGGAGCGGGGTCAGGTCCTTGTCGGAGGGGTTGCCATCGTACCACCAGAACTTCAGGGGAGGCAGGCCTTCGCGTTCCGGGAACTCGAAGCGGATGCGCGAGGTCTTGGCGAAGGTCTCGGGGAACGACTGCGAGGTCAGTTCGGCCACCACCCGGGTCGGGTAGCCCAGCTTGAGGGCCCGGAAGGGCATGTTGACCGTGTGGCAGGCCATGTCGCCCAGGGCCCCGGTGCCGAAGTCGTTCCAGCCGCGCCACGCGAAGGAGTGGTACACACCCTTTTTGTAGGGGCGGAACTGGGCGGGCCCGAGCCACAGGTCCCAGTCGAGCGACTCGGGCACAGGGTCGGAGCCCTCGGGGCGGGCGAGGCCCTGCGGCCACACGGGCCGGTTCGACCAGACGTGCAGTTCATGGACCTTGCCGATGATCCCGGACTGGATCACCTCGACCGCGCGCCTCAGGCCGCTGCCGGCGCTGCCCTGGTTGCCCATCTGTGTGGCGAGTTTTCCGTCGCGGGCCAACTGCCGCAGGATGCGGGCCTCGTGGACCGTCTGGGTGAGGGGCTTCTGGCAGTAGATGTGCTTGCCCATCCGCATGGCAGTGGCGGCGGCGATGCCGTGGACATGGTCCGGGGTGGAGATGGTCACCGCGTCGATCGACTTGCCGATCTGGTCGAACATCTTCCGGAAGTCCTGGAATTGCTGGGCCTTGGGGTATTTCTGGCCTTTCTGGGCGAGGGTGTTCCGGTCGACGTCGCACAGGCCGACGATCGTCCCCCCACAGCGCGCGGCGTCGTCGGTGTCGCTGGAGCCCTTGCCACCCACGCCGATGCAGCCGACCTGGATCCGGTCGTTGGCCCCCAGCACCGAGCCCACGTAGGGGAATGCGAAGGCGGCGGCGGTGGCTGCGGCACCGCGGCTCAAGAAGCGGCGGCGGTTGAGGTTGGAACGGCCGAAGGAGCTCACTGGATTCATGGGAGTACCCAGGCGGTAACAGGACCGACTCCGCGAGTCAATGCGGGCTCCGTGCGGTCCCGTGGCCCTCGCGGTGTTGCCGAACGGGCGCTTGACCGGCCTGTCGGGCGATTCGTAGTGTCCCGACTCTTTGCCGGAACGCATCCCTGCGTGCCGGCGTCATCCTATCGCAGCAAGAAGCACATGAACGTTTCCGCCGAGAACCTGGGTCCGTGCAAGAAGCTCCTCCGAGTCGAGGTGCCCGTCGAGCAGGTCAATGCCGCCTTTGAAACCGTGACCGCCAGCTTCCAGAAGCAGGCCCAACTGCCCGGTTTCCGGCCCGGAAAGGCCCCGAAGCACCTGATCGTCAAGTCCTACGAGAGCCAGATCAACGACGAGGTCCGCAAGAAGCTCTTCAGCGACTCCTACGCCGCGGCCTCCGCCCAGGAGAAATTGCGCATCCTGGTCACCCTCGACGTCGAGGAGCTGTCCTTCGGGCGCGGCGTGCCCTTCTCGTACACCGCCACCCTCGAGCACGCCCCGCTGTTCGAGGTGCCCGAGTACAAGGGCCTCAAGGCCCAGCGCCCGGTCACCCAGCCCACCGAGGCCGACGTGGAGCGTGCCCTGAACATCCTGCGCGAGCAGCAGGTCCGCTACAACGACGTCGCCCGCGCCCTGAAGACCGACGACATCGCGGTGGTGAACTACAAGGGCACCCTCGACGGCAAGCCCCTCACCGACGCGTTCCCGACGGCCCGCGGACTCACCGAGAAGCAGAACTTCTGGGTCCAGATCAAGGAGGAGTCGTTCATCCCCGGCTTCACCACGCCGCTGGTCGGCGCGAGCGTCGGCGACAAGCGCACGGTGCCCCTGACCCTGCCGGCCGACTTCGTCATCGCCGGCCTCTCGGGCAAGGCGGTCGTGTACGAGATCGAGGTCGTGGGCGTGAAGGAGAAGATTCTGCCTGCGGTCGACGACGAGTTCGCCAAGGGTTTCGGCGCCGAGAACCTCGCCAAGTTGACCGAGGGCATCCGCGGCGACCTGAAGAACGAGCTCGATTTCCGCGGCCGCAAGGCGCTGCGCGATCAGTTGCTGAAAATCCTTCTCGACGCCGTCGCCTTCGACCTTCCGGAGAGCGTCGTCGCCAACGAGACCCGCAACGAGGTGTACAACAACGTCAACGAGACCCAGCAGCGCGGCGTGGCCCAGGAGATCAACGAGGAGCGCAAGGCCGAGATCTTCGCCAGCGCCTCCGGCAGCGCGAAGGACCGGGTCAAGGCCTCCTTCATCCTCGGGCGCATCGCCGAGAAGGAGAACATCAAGGCCGAGCAGAAGGAGATGACCCAGCGCATCATCGCACTGGCTGAGCAGAACAAGGTCGCCCCCGAGAAGATGGCCAAGACGCTCCAGGAGCGGAACGCCTTCCAGGAGCTGGCCCAGGACATCATCATCGGCAAGGTGCTCGACTTCATCGAACTCAACGCCCAGGTCGAGGAGGTGGCCACGCCGTCGCCTTCCGAGGCCAAGGCCTGATCTTCGGACTTTCCCGTTCGCAACCACAACGGCGGCCCTTCGGTCGCCGTTGTGCATTTCCGGGCGCCCTTTCAGAGGCCTCCGGCCCGACGCGGATTCAGCGGCAGCGCTGGGCGAGAAGTTCGACAAGCCCGGCCAGCACCTCTTCGCGGTCGCGGCCCGCCAGGCTGAGTGCCAGTTGTGCGGTGAGGAATCCATGCCGTGCGCCCATGTCGTAGCGCCGTCCGGCGGTCTCGAAGGCCAGGTAGCGCTCCTTGCGGGCCAGGGCCGAGAGAGCGGTCGACAGGTGCACGGCCCCGGTCGTCTCGGAAACCTGTCGATCGAGCAGGTCCATCAGCGAGGGTGTCAGCACGTGCATCCCGAAGAAGCAGAGGTAATGGGCCGCGCGCAGCCCGGGGATGACCAGCCGCTGCTCGGCCAGGGTGGGCGTGGGTTTCTCGAGCACCTCGGCGATCTCGTGCAGCGCTTCCCGTCCCGTCACGCGACGTCCGCCGATGGCTCCGAAGTAGGGCAGCTTGCTCTCGTGCGTGGCCTGCACGGCTGAGACGGCCGATTGCTCGGCCGCGGCGACCTCCACGAGTTGGCGGGCGCAGCTCGCCGGGGTGGCGCTGACGTAGACATGATCGCCGACCAGCAGCAGGAAGGGCTCGTCGCGGGTGAACGACCGTCCGCAGGCGACCGCGTGCCCGTAGCCCCGGGGTTCGGTCTGTTCGATGAAGCGGAGGCGGCGGCCATGCGCCCCGGCCGCATCGGTATAGGCGGCCTCGTCGCCTGGATGGATCACCACGGCGATCTCCTCGACGCCCGCCGAGAGGGCCTCTTCGATCACCACGCCGAGGGCGGTGCGGGGGATGCCGTCCTGGCCCACGAGGGTCTGCAGCGGCAGGGTGCGCTGGTTGCGCCCGGCGGCGGTGATGAGGGCCTTCTTGATCTTCATCGGGACCGCCACCGTGGCAGAACGAAGTCCGATTGTCAGCAGGCAGCGCAGGGGCAGGACCGGCGCAGGGTGGCCGGGAGTGTCCGCACCTCGGGCCGGGCCGTCGCGACACCCCGCCTCGACAGACCTTCGCCCCGGGGTTAGGAGTCCAGCGACTCGTGAACCTGATCCAGATCACCCCAGGAGCCGGGGGCATGTATTGCGGGAATTGCTTCCGCGACAACGCCCTGGTGGCGGAACTGCGCCGACAGGGCCACGAAACCATGATGGTGCCCCTGTACCTGCCGATGACGCTGGACGAGGCTCCGACCGTGGGCGACACCCCGACCTTCTTCGGAGGGATCAATGTCTTCTTGTCCCAGAAGATGGCCTGGTACCGCCGGGCTCCCGCGTGGATGCGTCGCGCCGTCGACGCTCCCTGGTTGCTGAAGTGGGCCGCCGGCAAGACCGCCAAGACCCGGCCCGAGGATGTCGGTGAATTGACCGTCTCGATGCTCCGGGGCGAGGAGGGCTGCCAGGTCCGCGAGCTGGACGACATGGTCGCCTGGATGTCCCGCCTCCCGCGGCCGGACGCGGTCTATCTTTCCAATGCGCTGCTGCTGGGCTTCGCCCGCCGCTTACGTTCGGCCCTCGGCACCCGCGTGATCAGTTTCCTGCAGAGCGAGGAGTCCTTCCTCGACTCGTTGCCGGAACCCTCCCGCGGCGAATCCTGGCGCCTCATGGCCGAGCGCGGCCGTGAATTGGACGGCTGGATCGCCCCCACCGGCTACTTCTCGGGTCGCATGGTCGCCCGGCTCGGCCTCTCGCCGGACCGGGTGCGGGTGGCCCCGATCGGGATCTCCCTCGAGGGTTATCGAGACCTTCCCGAGCGGCCTGCGAATGGCTTCAGGGGACCATCACCCACGCTGGGATTCTTCGCGCGGATGTGCCCGGAGAAGGGGCTCGACACCGTGGTCGAGGCCTTCATCGCGTTGCGGCGCCGGCCGCGGTTCTCCGATCTCCGGCTCAAGGTCGGTGGCGGTTGCGGTCCGGGGGATGTCGCCTTCGTGGAATCCCAGCGCCGCCGCCTGGCCGAGGCCGGCCTGGCCGGCGCGGCCTCGTTCCACCCCAACCTTTCGCGCGACGAGAAGGTGGCGTTCCTCGCCTCGCTCGACGTGCTCTCGGTGCCGTCCCGGTTCAGCGAAGCGTTCGGCCTCTTCGTCATCGAGGCCCTCGCCGCCGGCACTCCCGTGGTCCAACCCGATGTCTGCGGATTCCGTGAGATTCTCGAGGCCACGGGGGGTGGGCGCTGTTGCCCGGACAACACGCCGGAGTCCCTCGCGGGCGTCTTGAGCGAGCTGCTGTCCGATCCGGCGGCATTGCGGGCGCTCGGAGACCAAGGGCGACGGGCGGTGGCCGAGAAGTTCAGCGACGCCGCCATGGCGCGGGAAGTCCTGACCGCGACACGGTCCCTTCTGGGGGGGG
>CAIOKD010000210.1 GCA_903858835.1 uncultured Verrucomicrobiota bacterium | reverse complement strand
GATCGGCAAACACCGTCAGGTAGTTGTGTCCTTTGCGCCGGTTCATCTCGTCGGCACCCACCCACACCACGTTCTCGAAGCTTAATCGCTCATATGCCGCCTTCACGTGGGCGAAGAGCATCCGCCACATCCGCGAGTCGCTCTCGCCGAGGATCTCACCGGCACGCTTCACCGGCATCTTCTGCAAGAGGGTCAGGGCGAATGCCTCGAACTCTTGAGTGAAGTGCTAGCTGCGACCCTCTCAGGGTGGGGTCACACGGTACATCTTGCCATCGCTGGCTCGGCGCCCGCGCGGCAGAGCGCACACGATGACGCATTCCTTGGATGACGCACTCCTTGTTGAAGACATTCAGGTGGCGCCACTGCATCGGCTCGACGTGGTCGTAGCAGGTCACAGGGGTTCCTGCGCGCGCACTCTCCTCCGGCCACAAGTCCGGCGTCTCTTCCACTTTCAACACGAACGCCAAGGCCTTCGCGTCCAGCCGCGCCTCAACCACGCGCCAAGCCTTACCCAGTCCCAGCAACTGCCCAAACGTCTCCTCAGGTGTCATCGCCAGCGGATCATCCCCCACCCGTCAAGCCACCCCTTCCCACCGAAATAGCGAGGAACCGTTTTTGTGGTCTTCAATGGTGGTTTTTACCGTGTTGTGCTCGGAGGGATTTTCGACGTTATTTTTGCCCAGAGGAGGAAGCGCTCCATCGGATCGCGGGAGACCTCCCCAAGCGCACCGCTCGGAGATCGGTCCCTACCGCCGAGGGCTCCAGTTGGGAAGACCGGTTCCGACTCAACGACTCGATCTTCCCCGGTCTAAACCAGCATCGCCCGTCTCACCGGGATTCGCCCACGGAGATGGCCGGCCATCAGAGGTAGATATCACCCGCTTGCTAACGGGATTATTGCGGATGCAAGCCGAGGTTTCGCCAAGGCTCAGGAGCTCTCGAAGGCGGTGGCTGTCTGGGGCAACGCCTATGGATGCGTTACTCTGCGGTGGGCACGGATGGTGATGAAGAACATGGCTCACCCCATACCCACACAGGAATCACAGGCGGCAACCGAACCCTGTATCGATGGGGCGAAGGCGCTCCTTGCCCCCCCGTCACAACGGGTAGGTGGTTCCGAAGATCGAATAGTCGACCCGGACGTTGTTGCTCAGGTCGGGCACGTCGTCGCGTTTTCGTTCGCCGTTGGGGTAATGCTCCATCCGGTTCAGCGACAGGTAATACAAGCCCACCTGGTCGTCACGGTTGCGGACGAGCACCTGCGGGATCGCCCGAGAGACGAATTTGGCGATGGCCGCGGCCGCGGCGAGCTGGGGCGTGACTGCCGAGGCCAGAAGGGTAAGGGCGCTTGAGGCGAAGGTGTCGAAGTCTTTGCCGTCGACCACCTCGTCGATGCGGCGGCCCAGTTCCACCACGTCTTCATCCGATTCAAGGATGAGGAAGGTCCAATTGAGCGACACCGGGATGCGGTTGGCGGTATAGAGAGCGTAGCCGGAGTCGCCGAAGGTCAGGATGTGGCCATCTCGGATCTCATCGACCTGGATGAATTCCTTGACCGAGAGCATCTGGCGCGAGGCCTCCTTGAGGATCTTCCGCTTGGTGTCCGGGTCGGAGGTCTGGAGCAATCCATCGAGGGCCGAGGGAGCCTCGTCGCCCGTGCTCACGAAGCTGATCATCTTCAATTCACCCGCGCCCCATTCCCGGTTCTTGAAGATCTTCAGGCGATTGATCCGGAAGGCGAAGAACTCGGTGGTGTGCGGAATCGCGGGCTTGGCGAGGGTCTTGGCCTTGGGGCGGGCGGCAGCCTTGGCCGGGGAGTCGTCCGGGGCGGATTTGGACTTGGGCATCAACCCATCCATCGGCGGATGTAGCCTAGGGGTTTAGCCGCCGGACCGCTCGGAGATCGGAGCCCCACCTCGGAAGCGGTTCGGATTTATATCCCAAATGCAGCACGACGGATCCTGAGGCAGACCTATGACCGCGGTATGGAGACGGGCCAAGGGCTGTGGAGCAGTCTAGTGTGGCGGTGAAACCTCCTGCCCCTGTCGATCGAATCGGCCACTCAGGGGGTTGGGCGCTTTCTCCGAAAGCGCCACGGTTGGCGCGGACGGCTCGGAGATCCGTCCCTACCCGCGACATCACTCTGGGTTCAGGGATTGGTTTCGGTTCAAAGACTGCAGTCTTTTCCAAGATTCCTCCGGCCGGCCGCTTTCAAGGGCTGCGGTATGGAGACTGGCCAAGGGCTGTGGAGCGGTTCAGTGTGGCGGTGAATGATCCCCCGTACTCCGTGGAGGCTTGGCGCTTGCCTTCATGCCGTAGGCTTCTGGATCGCCTGGATCCGCCTCGGGCTTGCCCTGGCGGCCGGCATCAACGTCTCCACCCAGGCCGGTCCGATCACCTTGCACACGCGCTGGCGCATGGGTTCGACGAACCTTGCCGAGGCGACACCCCAGGAAGGCTCCGTGACCTGGGAGACCTCGCGGACGGCCGTGGTGGTGTGCGACATGTGGGACCAGCATCACTGCCCGGATGCCACCGAGCGTGTGGGCGAAATGGCCCCGGCCATGAACGAGGTGCTGCTGGCGGCCCGGGCCAAGGGCATGCTCATCATCCACTGCCCGAGCGACACCCTGAAGTTCTACGAGGGCCACCCGGGCCGGAAGCTGGCGCAGGCCGCGCCTCCGGTGAAGACCACCATCCCGCTGCAGAACTGGTGCTCGCGGGTGGGCGATCGCGAGGCCCCGCTGCCCATCGATGATTCCGATGGCGGCTGCGACGGATGCCCGGAGTGCCCCGGCTACGGCGCTTGGACCCGCCAGCACCCGGCGCTGGAGATCCGCGAGGGCGACGCCATCACCGATTCCGCCGAGGCTCTCTACCTGATGCGGCAGCGGGGCATCACCAACGTCATCGTCATGGGGGTGCACATCAACATGTGCGTGCTGGGCCGGCCCTTCGCCATCCGCCAGATGGTGCAACAGGGCCAGAACGTGGTGCTGATGCGCGACATGACCGACTCGATGTACAACCATCGCAAGGCGCCCTATGTGTCGCATTTCAGGGGCACCGAGCTGGTGGTCGAGCACATCGAGCGGTTCTGGTGCCCGAGCATCACCCGCACCGATTTCACCGGGAAGCCGCCCTTCCGCTTCGCCGGCGACGTGCGCAAGAAGGTCGCCCTGGTGATCGGCGAGAACGAGTACCGCACCTGGGAAACCCTGCCCGCTTTCGCACGGGAACAACTGACGCCCCGAGGCTACACCATGACGGCGGTGATGTCGTCGCCCCGCGAGGGAGACCCGGAGTTCCAGAACATCGAGGCGCTGCACGATGCCGACCTGGTGGTGGTGAGCACCCGGCGCCGGACGCCACCCCAGCGGCTCATCGACCTGTTGAAGGCCCACGTCGCCGCCAGCAAGCCCGTCGTGGCGATCCGGACGGCCAGCCACGGCTTCGATGCCACGCCCAAGGCCGCGGGGCATGCCGCCTGGCCCACCTTCGATACCGAGGTGCTGGGTCTCAAATACGGCGGGCACTACAACAACAAGCCTCCGACGGGCCCGCGCACGATCATCGAGGGCATCGCCGCACAGACCGGGCATGCGGTGATGACCGGGGTGTCGGCCGCGAAACAAATCACGCCTTCTCACCTGTACAAGCAATCCCAGCAGGCCGACACGGTGGTGCCGCTGATGAGGGGCCGGGTCGAGGGGAACCCCACGCTGGAGCCGGTGGCTTGGGTGAACACCGCCGAGGGCCGCCGGGTCTTCGCGACCTCACTCGGAGGACCAGAGGATTTCGAGAACGCTTCGTTCCGCCGCCTCCTGCTCAACGGCATTCTCTGGTGCCTGCGCGATCCATTGCCGCCCGCAGAGGCCCCGATGTCGGGCAAGGCGATCGTGCCGGCCCCGGCCGAATCCACGACCGCGCCGAAGAGCGCAGCCACGGCGACCTCGGGTCCAGCGACTTCCCACGCCAAACCCACCCAGATCCCTCCGCCGGACCTGCCCCAGGAAGCTCCTGCGGGTCCGTTGAGCCCCGCGGCCTCGATGACGCGCTTTCACGTGGCCGACGATCTGGAGTGGGAACCGTTGCTCGCCGAGCCGCAGATCGCCCAACCGGTGTTCCTCAACTTCGACGAGCGCGGACGGATGTGGGTGGTGGAGTACCGCCAGTATCCCTCGCCCGCCGGATTGACCCGCATCAGTCGCGACAGCGTGTGGCGCTCGGTGTACGACAAGGTGCCGCCGCCGCCGCCCCACCATTTCCCGGGCAAGGATCGCATCTGCATCCATGAAGACAGCGACGGCGACGGTCGGCTCGACCGGCATTCGGTGTTCATCGACGGGCTCAACATCGTGACGGCCGTGGAGCGCGGACGCGGCGGGGTGTGGGTGCTGAATCCGCCCTACCTGCTCTTCTACCGCGATGCCAACGGCGACGACGTGCCGGACGGCGATCCGGAGGTGCGCCTCTCGGGCTTCGGGCTCGAGGATACCCACAGCGTGGCCAACTCGCTGCGCTGGGGCCCCGACGGATGGCTGTATGGAGCCCAGGGCAGCACGGTGACCGGCAATGTGTGGATCCACGGAGCCGACGGGAAGCCGTTGAATTCCAAGGCCGTGTATTCGCAGGGCCAGAACCTCTGGCGCTATCATCCGGAACGGCGGATCTACGAAGTGTTCTCGGAAGGCGGCGGCAATGCCTTCGGCTGCGAGATCGACAACCGCGGACGCCTCTTCTCGGGCCACAACGGTGGCGACACGCGGGGCTTCCACTACCAGCAGGGGGCCTACCTGCAAAAGGGCTTCGAGAAGCACGGTCCGCTCTCCAATCCCTACGCCTTCGGGTACTTCCCGGCCATGGCCCACGACCGCATCCCGCGCTTCACCCACACCTTCGTGATCTACGACCACGGGGCGTTGCCCGACCGGTATGCGGGCCGACTCTTCGGCGTGGAACCCCTGCAGGGGCGCATCGTGATGAGCGAGATCACGCCCGATCGCTCCACCTTCCGCACGCATGACCTTGGGCATCCGGTCACCAGCGATGACCGCTGGTTCCGGCCGGTGGACATCAAGGTGGGCCCCGACGGCGCGCTGTATGTCTGCGACTGGTACGACCAGCAGGTGAACCATTTCCGCAACCACGAGGGTCGGATGGATGCGGAGAATGGCCGCATCTATCGACTGAAGGCCAAGGGAGCGCGATCCCAGAGAACTCCCGACTTCGGCCAGGCAACCCCGGCACAACTGATCCGAGCCCTGGAAGCCACCAACCGCTGGACGCGGCAGACGGCCTTGCGGGTGCTGGCCGACCGCAAGGATGCGTCACTGGTGGCACCGCTGACCGAAGCGCTGTTCCGAAGCCGAGGGCAGACGGCGCTCGAGACGCTCTGGGCCCTCAACCTCAGCGGGGGATGGAACGACGCCCTCGCCGAACGGTCTCTGGGTCACCCCGAACCGGCGGTGCGAGAATGGGCGGTGCGCCTGGCCGGGGATCCGCGCTCGGTGTCGGAACCGATGGCGCGGGCCCTGGTTCGGATGGCCGGCCAGGAACCCGACCTGGCAGTGCGCTCGCAACTGGCCTGCACGGCGCGCCGACTGCCCGCGGCGCAGGGACTACCCCTGGTGCAAGCCCTGGCGCTCCGGTCCGAAGACGACTCCGATCCCCGGCAGCCGCTGCTGCTCTGGTGGGCCATCGAAGCACAAGTCGAACGGAACGCCGAGGCGGTGCTGGGCCTGTGGAACGACGAGGCCTTTTGGCGATCCCCGTTGGTGGAGCATCACCTCGTCGAGCGCATGGCCCGCCGTTGGGCCCAGGCAGGGACCCAGACCGACCTGCTGCATTGCGCCCGATTGTTCGAACTTGCTCCCAGCCCGATCCATAGCCGTCGTTTGGCGGCCGGCCTCGAGCAGGCGGCCAAAGGCAGGGCCCTGTCGGGATTGCCCGAGGCCTTGAGGCGGGCGATGGCGCGCCACGGTGTCGGGTCGGCGTCCTTCGCGATCCGGCAGGGAGACTTGGCCGCGATCACCGAAGCGCTCAAGACCGTGGCCGATGAG
>CAIOKD010000209.1 GCA_903858835.1 uncultured Verrucomicrobiota bacterium | reverse complement strand
GGTTTTTCTTCCCAACCGGCCGGCACGGTCCAGGGAACGGCGGGCCGCTCCGAACCCGCGGTTTCAGCGGGTGTGGCCGACGAGCCCGACGAACCCGTGGAGCCGCTATTCTGCGCCGAGCCACCCTTGGCCTGTGAGGCGACCGAAGCTGGGGCGTCCTGCGGAGCCTGATAGACCCGGACCTCATCCTTGCCGCATCCGGCGGCCATCCACGCCAACGCCGAAACGCCCAACACCACGGTGAAACGCATGCCCATAGTCTGGACGCGGGCGTGGATCCGGCAAGCTACGACTCGGGCGGGATGTACTTCCGGACGGTGAGATACACCAGGCCGCCGATGGCGCTCCAGGCAAGGTTCAGGGTGTAGCCCAACAGGGACAGCGACAGGGCCTCGGCCGGCTTGACGCCGAACCCCGGAAAGTCAACGGCGAGCAGCACCACGAAGAGATTCTCGCGCACTCCCAAGCCGCTGGGGGTGATGGGCAGGGCCGCGAGACACACCACCGCCGGCACCACGAACCACAGGTTCCACCGGGGGATCATCAGGCCCAAGCCAGAGGCCAACGCAGCGAAGGTGCCGACGATGGCCAGGTTGATGGCCACCGACAGCAGGGCGCTGCGCCAGAGGAACCCCGGATTGCGGCCGAACAACCGACACGCGGCCAGCGCACGCAGCGGACCCTTCATCCTCGGAAACCGCCCCATCCATCGACTGAGCCTCCCATCCTCGGCAAGCAGGTCCGAGAAGAAGCCGGCCCCGGCGCAGACCATCGCCACGAGCATCATGCCGAAGATCGCCAGCCCCACGCCGTCGTAGCGACGGAACCGCAGAAACAGGGGCCAATTGGGCACGGCGAAGACAACGGCGAACACCAGCAACGCCAGGATGCCTATCAGGCGGTCGACGAAGACGGTCAGGGCAGCCTCGGCCTTCTTGTGGTGGGTGCTGCGGGCGGCGGCATAGGCCTTCCAGACGTCACCGCCGGTCGAACCCAGCAGGAAGGCGTTGAAGAAATGGGCCACGAATGACAGGCGCGTCACCTCGCCCAGCGGCAACTCCAGGCCCTGGACCCGCAGCGCCTCGCGCCAGCGGAGGCCGCCCAGGAAGATCAACGCCCCGCAGAGCCCGAAGGCCAGACCGAGGCTCCCGGAGTCGAGCCGTCGGACCATGCCCAGCAGCTTGGAGGGGCTGTGGGTCCAGGCGTATTGACGCTGCTCCCAAGACCCCATCGCCTTCCAGGCTTCGGGTCTTCCTTGGGCCAGCAGGTCGAGCTGCGCCTCATTGCAGAAGATGGCGTGGAAGATCGCGGCCAAGAGCAGGCCGCAGAAGGCCAGCCGGATCAATTGCCCGAGCGTCTTCCGCGGGGGAGAGATGTTGGCGGGCCGGGAAGCCATCCGACTACTCCGGCCCCCAGACGGAACGGATGTGGGCGAAACCCTGGGTCACGTCCTCGGGCGCGACCCCGGGATTCAGCTCGAGGACCTTGATGTGCTCCGGTCCCACGAACGGCTTGAGGGCGGCGTAATCGATGACCCCCGCACCCGGAGGCGCATGGTCATGGGCCCCGTCGGGGGTGAGCACCACGTCATGAATGTGCAGTCCGCCGAGGCGCTCGGAGAGGCTTTCGAGGTGCATTCGATGGTCGAGGAAGCCCATCTGGTGCTTGATCTGCGCATGGCCACAGTCGTGCCAGTAGCGGACATTGTCGGGCAACTGGTCGAGGAAGAAGAGCAGGTCGTGGTCGAAGGGGATCTCCTCCACGGATTCGCGATTCTCGATGCCGAGCAGCAGGTTCTTCTCGCCGGCCACCTCGGCCAGGCGGCGGATCATGTCGATGGCCAGCTCCATGGGCTTCTCCTTGCGGGCCTCGCGTCGCTGCTCCAGCTCGGCCAGGAGCTTGGTGTACTTGGGGGTGTCCTGCTTCCCGGCCGCGGCCAGCGCCTCCAGCTTGTCTTGATAATGGGGATCGCCGAAGAACCCGGAGAGGTCCACAGCCCCGGAGTGCAGCACGATCAGCTTGGCCCCCAGCCGCTCGGCCGTCTCGAGGGTCTTGAGCGAATGCTTCCAGGCCAGGTCGCGCTCCCGCTTCTCGGAGGCCGAGAACTTGAAGAGGTTCGGGGCCGCATGGTTCACCCCCATCGGCAAAGGGCAAAAATTGTGCAAGGTGCTGATCTTGATGACCCCGGCCTCCACCGCCTCGAAGATCCCGGGCACCAGGCTGACCCGAACCCCATGGCTCAATTCGGCGTACTCGAAGCCAAGGTCGCGGATCTCCCGAAGCATGTCGCCCCCGTCTTGGTGGCGGCTCGAGTTCCAGCAGGTGGATAGGGAATACATGATGGTCAGTCTAACAGCCGCGCGTCCGGGTCTGGAGACAAAACGGCCGGATGCGTCCCCGAAGGAAAGCATCCGGCCCTGTTGAAAGCAAACCGCCTTGCAGCGGTATCAGCCGTGCAACGGCCTGGACAACGACCTCACTGGTCGGCGTACCGGGCGGCCAGCATGGCAGAGAACTTGGAAACCTTCATCTTGCGACGCTTGGTTTCGCTGGGCTTCTCGTAATGGCGCTTCATGCGCACGTCACGGAGGGTGTTCTCGCGGTCCACCTTTTTCTTCAGGCGGCGCAACGCGCGATCCACGGGCTCGCCCTTCTTCAGTTTGACTTCGCTCACTTCAAAATTCAGCTCCTTCCCGGACCTGGTGGGAGACCCCGGCAATCATGGCTGGGAACACCCACGTTCAGGCTCACGGCAAGGGCACCCGAGGGCGCCCCCACCACCGGTCCAGGCACGGGCCTGACGACCGGAGCCCTCAACCAAGCCCGTTTTTTCGGAGTTCCGCAACGGTTTTCCGGACCCATTGCGGAATCTGAAGGGGTATTCCCGAAGGGCCGGACCCGCGGGTTTTCCCGCCCATTCCAACCACCACGACCGCGGATCAGGCACCCGCGAGCAGGGATGCCAGCGCGGAGGTCACCTCCCCGACCGGCAGTGCGTCCAGGCCTCCGGCTTGGGAGAGCGTCCGCAAGCACTGGCCAGGACGGGTCAGTGGGCGCCAGACCGACGCGTTGGACGGTCCCCAGAGCACGAGGCACGGCACCCCGACGGCGGCGGCCAGGTGGGTGATCCCCGAATCGTGTCCGACGAACCCCTGGCAACGGGAAAGCTGTTCAGCCACCGATTCGAGCGACTCGCCCCGCAGGACCCGCCGCCGCGGGGCGGGGATCAGACGTTCGAGACATTCGAGGGCGCCCGCCTCCGCCTCGGCACCGATCAGGATCAGGTCCAGGTCGGTGGACTCCACGCAATGCCGCACCAGGCCGGCCCAGCGATCCAAGGGCCAGTTCTTGGCGGGGCTGCCGCTGCCCGGGTGCAGGGCGATCCACCGCCCACGGTCGCCGCCCATCCCGGCCCAATGGAGACACGGCACGGGATCGGCGTCGAAGATGGCCAATCGCTCCAGGGGCGCGAGCAACTGAACGGACGCGGGCACGCCGGTCGACTCCGACGGTCGATGCGGCCCGGCGATCACCTGGGCCGAGGTCACCCTCTCGAGGTTGTCCCGGAAGATCCCGTCCGGGTCGAACAGGTAGCTGAAGATCACGTCGCAGCGGGCGAAACGCTCCGACTGGAGGGGGTCGAGCACGCCTTTCCGGGCGAAGAATCCGGCCAGCGGTCGCGATTCGATGGGCACCGCCGCGTCGGCCAATCCCGACCGCACGGCCAGACCGGCGACCCGGGGATAGGCCAACACCTCGAGACGGGTGCGCGGGAATCGCTCCCGCAGGGCGGCCAGCACAGGCAAAGTGACGATGAAATCGCCCACCGCCCCACCCCGGATCACCAGGATGCATCCGCGCCCGGAGTCGGAGGAGACGGGGGCCGAGGCATCGACGGTCATGGTGCGGCCCGGCCTACCGGAGCGATCCCCCGGAGGCAAGCCCAACGACGGACCTCACGGGGAACCGATGCGACGGCGCACCTCGACGAGGAAGGGCGAAGACGGACATGGCTGCGGGGGGCCGCCACTGGTAGCCTCGACGGCGGTGCTGGGTTCCCTCTTCGTCCAAACCGTTTTCTGGCGGGCCTTGGCCTACCTGTCGTGGGCGCTGGTGTCGCTCCTGACCCTGCGGGTCTTCGAGTCGGTGGAACTCTTCGGCCTGATCAGCGCAGCACTGCTCGTCCTCGGAAGCCTGCCCGCCCTGGACGGAGGATTCCGCAACACCCTCAACCGCCGGATCCTCGGGCGCGAGCGGGACGAGGAGACCTTCGGGATGCTTCGGTTCGGCCAACGCCTGTACACGTGGTTCTGCGCCGGCGTCGCGGTGCTGGGCACGGCCATCCTCAGCGCCTACTCGCTGACGCCCAACGCCCGATCCCTCGGACTTCCCTGGCTGTTCTACCCCTCGCTGGGCGCGGTCGCCGGTGTGGTGGCCCTCGGGTCGGCCTCGCTGCAACTGCTCACCGGCCTGGGACAGCAGCGTCGGATGTTCATGCTGCAACTCTTCATGGCTTGGGCATCGATCGGCATCCTGTGGGCCGGCTTCCGCTCCGGTCTGGGCATCTGGTCCTTCGTGCTCTCCCAGAGCCTGCCCAGCCTCGCGGCCATCGCCATCGCCGCGCCGATCATCCGCACCGCGGCCCCGGGCCTTCGGTTGCTCGATTTCTCGTGGGATTCCGGGGATTCCGCGCGCCTGAAGGAACTCTGGCCCGACGCCTCGGGACTGATGCGGTTCCAGTTCTGGACCCTGTTGGTCTACACGCTCGACGTGATGCTGGTGGCCTGGCTGTGGCAGGGCAGGTCGGTGGGTCAGTACTCCCTGGTGGCCAACCTGTTCAGCAAGCTGCGCTTGCTCCTGCAATCGGCCGACGAGGCAGCGTGGCCCATCTTGGCAGCCCGGACGCAGAAGGCCGAGTCGATCGCCGAGGGGGTCCTGCGCTTCAATGGCTGGCTCTGGGGAGCGGCGATGGCAGTGTCGGCCGTCTGCATCCCAGCCTTCATCGCCGACTACAAGGCGCGGGAGTTTTCCGGGGGCACGCTGCTGACCTCGTTGTTCGCCCTGCGCTACCTGGTGACCGGCATCGCCTCGCAACCGGGGTATTGGATGTTCGCCCACGGGCACATGGATCTCCTCGCGCGCCTGATGCGCCGAGAACTGGCCTGCTGCCTGGCCTTCAGCCTGCCGCTTGGCCTCTGGCTGGGCCCGATGGGCATCCTCATCGCCTTCATCGCCGGTGCCTCCGGCAGCACCCTACTGCCCCTGCATCTCGAATTCGCCAAGGCCAGCGGACGGGCACCGTGGCCGATGCTGCGCGCGTCGTGGTCGCGGGCGGCGCTGGCGGCGGGGTTGGCGGCAGGCCTGTCCGTCCTGGGACTGCGATCCACGGCCGGCGACTGGAGGATGACCGTGGCCCTGGCAGGCCTCTGCCTCGGCACCACGCTGGGCCTGGCCTTCGGAGCGGCACTGTTCCGGGCCCGACGCGCCGGGGTCACCGGTCGCGCGGAGTTGGGGCGTTTTCTTTGACTCGGGGGTAAATCCGGGTCCTCTCTGGCAACTCAAGGTCCCGCTGACGGCGACCCGGCAGTGCCACCATCGTCAACGCACCTCGGAGTAGTTCACATAACCGATGAACATCTCATCGGCCGTCTGCTCGCCGAAGCGGACCCGGGACTTGGCGTCCGGGTTGAAGGGATTCCACCGGGAATTGTCAAACCCGCCCGAGATGCGGATGCGACTTCCGGCCGGAAGGCGGACCGGTTGGGCCAAGCGATAGAGAGCCTGCCAGTTGAAGTCGTACTTGGGCACGTTGAGCAGCACCTGCGTGGAGCCATCCGGCAGGATCGCCTCGAAGCGCATGGAGTCGCCCCGGAAATGCATGTGCGGGCTGAACTCGTGCACATCGACGGCCGTGTCGAAGACGCGCTCGGCCACCATGCGGTGGTTGCGGGCCCCGGCCGGGATGTCGATGGCCGTCGAGCTGGCCGCGCCGGTCTTGAGTTCCATGGGCGGCGGGGTCGGGCTCAAGTACAGCCCCATCTCGGTGGCGTCGGTCGTCGCCTTGCCGTTCGGAGTGTAGTGCATCTGGAAGACGAACACCCCACCCGCGGGCAGGAATTTGCCGGTCCCGGCCGGGTACTGGCGCTGATCCATGCCGGGAACGTAGCCCGCGTAGAAGCCGTTCAACCCGCCCTGCACCGCCTGGAACTCGGCGAGCATCTGGAGGAGGGACCCGCCCTTGATGTAGAAGATCAGCGAGTGGTGGACCACCGAGCGATTGCCGGGTCGCACGACCGCCGCGCGAAGCCAGGCATTAGTCTTCAGGGTGTTGGTCACGATCAGGTAGGCGTAGGGCATTTGGCCCGTCGCCTGGATGGGCTGAGGCGCGATCTTAAGGACCACATCGGGAGTGCCCATGGGCCACGGACCGGGGGCGGGCGGCACCGTCTCCAGTGGATCGGCTCCAGCCTCGTCGCGCGGCGCACCAGCATCGAGCCAGGCCACCAGGCGGGCCTGCTGCCGCGGGGTCAGGGAAAAGTCGTTCTCGAATTTTCCGTGAGCGGGGTCGGCGTGCCACGGCGGCATGAGCCCCTCGAGAACGTTCGCACGGATGGACGCGGCCTTGGCCCGCACCGTGGCATGATTGGTGATGGCCCAGGAGCCGATCTCACCCGGCCGGTGGCAGGTCACGCACTTGGCCTGCAGAAGCGGGGCGATCTCGTCGCGGTAGGAGGCGATGGCCGGGTCATCGGGTGTCCACGCAGACCCCGTCGGGCGGGCGTACTCCACCGCCGGGCGGGCACCCGAGGCGAAGCGGGCGAGGGCGTCGGCCAGGTAGGGCTGGCGCACCGACGAACCCACTGCTGACGACACGACATCCTCGATGGCCCCGCGATACACCGGGGCGAGCGATTCGGCCTCGAGGGCCACGGCTTCACCCGCGACCGACACCCCGTAGGACCGGGTCACGAGACGGGCGGCGTCGTGGAGCACCGGGAGGCCTACCCCTGCCTTCGCAGCGGCCTCGGCCATGGCCCCCCGATCGTCGACGGGATCGATCATCCAGAACTGCACCCCTGCCCCGGCCGGGGATTCCACGATCGGCTTCAACTGCTGCCAGTGCGAGGCCATCGACGGGGCATCGGTGAAGACCAGCACCACGGCGCGGGCGTCGCCCTCACGGAACAATTCATGGGAGAACCCCAGGTGATCGGTCAGGCGGAAATTGGGCAGCGGCAGGAGCGGCGGCCGGGGTGAACGACTGAGGCGGTAGAAGCGCCGAGCCCGGGCCCGGTTCTCGGGATCCATCCACTCGTGGTGGCCGGAGGTCGCGCCCAATTGGAGCAGTGGCCGCCACTCCGGCGCCTCCAGACTCTCGGATCCCTCGAGCACCCCGACCGAGTCGGCGTCGGCAGCGAATTCCAACTGCAACTTGGGGGCCGCGCAGAGAGCATCATACACGGGACGCACGGAGTCGGCGCCAAGACGGGTGGCGAAGAGGCCGGCGACGGCAACGACCGCACGCGCGACCCGTGCAAACCATCCCGATCGATAGGAGTGAGCCATTGGCTTCATGCAGGGCCGATCTTCAACGCGCCGGGGCATCCGGCGACACGAAGTTGATGACGCTCTCGTTGGTGCGGGCCAACTGGAGCCGCTCGCGTGCGGCGCGCTCCACGGCCCTCGGATCCTCGCGGAGGCTCTGCAGGCGGGCCGCCGTGTCGTCGGACTGGCCGGTCAACCGCGCCTGCTGAGCCTCCCACCGGGCGAGATTCTCGCGGAGGGCTTGGTTCTTGCGAATCAGAGGTAGGTACTGGGCGACGATGAACCCGATGATGCCGATGAACAGGCACCAGCGGATGGCCCGGTTCAGGGCCCCCATCCAGCCGAGGTCCACCTCGTAGGGAGAATCATTGCGGAGGCGTTTCATTTGTAGATCCGTTTCCAGGCCTTCAGTCGGCCTTGGGCATCGAAGGTCAGCAGCAGGTGATTCTCGGCCGTCGTGGTGATGTCCTGGCCGCTCCAACTCCAGAACAGCGGACCGCGGACGGCGGTGCTATAGGTGCGGGACCGAGAAAGGATCCAATCGGCCACCCGAGAACCGTCGGAGGTGCGGGCCTCGGATTCGGGAGGACCGAGTTCCTCGATGGCCTGGTCCCAGGTGTAGTGGCCCAAACGGGCCTTCCAGTCGGCCTTGCCGTAGGTTTCGCAACCGACGAGGACCCCCCCCAGGATCATCCCGAGGACCGTCCGAACCGCGAAGTCCCTCCGCCTGTTCATGTCTTCAAGAAATCATCCCGGCCACGAAATCGCAACCCCGGGTTCGCCGGAACGCGGGCGGGTGCGGAAGCCTCCGGAGGGCCGCACCCGGCGAGCTCACTTTGAAAGCTCCTTCAGGAGGGCTTGGCGCTGGTCGGCCGGCAGGGCCTCGAACTGCGCCTTCAACTGCTCGGGCGTCGCAGGCCCCGCGGCCACGGCCGGGGCGCCGGCGCCACTGGCGGGCACCTTGAGGAGTTCTTCCTGGGTCCAGTTGTCGTCGCCGGAGCGCTCTTTCACTGGTGCAAGGCCGTCAGCCACCATCGGGGCGGTCACCGGGGCGCCTGTGTTGCCCCAAGAGGAGCGGATGTAGGTCAGCACCGCGGCCAACTTCTCGTTGGAGGCGCCGATGGCCTCCCACTGGGAACCCATCACGATGCTGGGATCGTTGGCCGGGTTCCAGGTGACATCCTTGTTGACCTTCACCGTGCCCTTGAGCCCGTGGCGGACGATCCGCATCAAGCGATTCGGTCCGTCGGCGTTCACCCAGTCAGAACCCGCCAGCGGCGGAGCCACCCCTGCCTTGCCGGCGCCGTCTTCACCGTGGCACAGCGCGCACACCGCATTGTAGGTGAGCATGCCCTCGCGCTTGACGGCGGCCAGAGGATCGGCCGCCACGGCCGCCACCGGGGCGGGTTTTCCGTGGGGGATCTCGGAGAATTCCATCGCCTCGAACCGACCGCTGTATTGGGTGAGGTAGGCTCCACCCCAGAACAGCAGACCGGCGATGCCGGCCACCACCCAGAGGTTCACCGGCTCGAATCCCTCGACCGGATCGGGCTTCTCGCGCAGGACGGCGGCGTGGAGTTCGGTGACGTCGTGCTGCTCGCCGCGATCAAGCCCGGAGGCCGCGCGGGAGGTGTCCTTGGAAGGGTCCTTGGAATGGCTCATTTCGAGGCCTCCTCCTTCTTGACCGGCGCCTCCGGCAGGTCGCCCGAAGACTTGAGACTGCGCAGGTAGGCGACCAATTGCTCGGCCCGGCGGGTCGGGACCACCTCGTGGCCGGCGCGAGGAGCGAAGGCGCCCTCGAGAACCAGCGCATTGGTGGAGCGACCAAAGGCCCCGATGGGACGGGTCTCGAAGAGGAACGCGTGGGGCGGCATGATGCTGCCCGGGCTGGTGATCTGGGGATTGTAGAGATGGCGGTAGTGCCAGGCGGTGTCGGACTGGCGCTCACCGATATTGGTGAGATCCGGACCGGTGCGCATGGTGCCGAGCATCACGGTCTTGTCGTGGATGTAGTCTCGGCTGACCGTACGGCGGCGACCCCAGCCACGCTCCAGATCGGAGCCGTAGCCCTCGGGCCGAACCTGCTGGGTGTGACAATAGACGCACCCCAGGGAGCGGTAGTGCTCGGCGCCCTGCTGGGCCTCACCCGACCGGGCCATCGGATAGATGGCCGCGGTGTTGGTGTCGGTGTTCTGACCCAGGGAGCCCATCTGACGGTGCGGCATCAGCACCAGACCCACCCAGCTCGAGGCGAGGGTGAGAAGGATTCCCAGGAAGAGTAGCGGTCCGTAACTCATGGCTATTTTCCGGCGGCAAGGGATTCAGCCTCTCCGGTCAGGATGCGGACCACCGGCTTGCGGTAGGGCTCGAACATCCGCACCAGCAACCAGCCGACATTGACCACGAAGGCCGCATGGCCCGCGGCCAGGAGCAACCCGGCCAGCGTCCGCAACTGGAGCCAAGGCAGGGTGAACTGCACCACATCGAGGAAGCGGATTGTCGGATCATTCAGGCGCGTGCCCTGGATGAAACCCATGACACTCATCGGCACGACATACAGGAGGATGCCGAGGGCCACGCCCCAGAAGTGCAGCGATATGAGCCCATTGGACGGCCATTCCCGCTGGGTGATGCGCGGCAGGATGTAGTACATCGCCCCGAACATCACCATCGTGAAGAAGGCATACATGCCCAGGTGCGCATGGGCGATGGTATGGTGGGTGAAGTGGGTGACCTCGCTGACGCTGCGGAGGGCGCTCGCCACTCCCTGGAGGCTCGCCAACGTGTAGGAGAACGCGCCGAAGACGATGAATCGCAGCGTCGGGCTGTGCCGCATCTTTCCGAAATGGCCCACCATGGTGAAGTGGTGGTTGATCGCCACGGTGATCACGGGGATGAGCATCATGACCGAGGCGACGATGCTGATGGTGATCATCCAGGCGGGCAGCGGGCCGCCCACGAGGTGGTGCATGCCGTTCCAGTTGTAGAAGAGGGCCAACGACCAGAACCCCAACACGCTGAGATAGTAGCTATGGATCGGACGCCCGATCACCTTGGGGATGAAGTAGTAGATCGAAGCGAGGCCGATCGGCGTGAACCAGAGGCCGAGTACGTTGTGCGCGAACCACCAGTTGACGGCCGCCTGCACGACCCCGCGCACGGGTTCGATGAGCAACATGACCTGAGCGGTGCCGTAGAGCCATGGGAACCAGAGCACGGCCGCCAGGAGGTACCACTGCGAGACATACAGGTGACGCTCGGCCCGGAGGCGGAAGGTGATGATCGTCCAAACCGCGATCAGGGCGTAGCTGAAGAAGAGGATCGGGGTGGCATATCGGGGCATCTCCAGCCACTCGATGGCCGTGGAATCACCGATCAGGATCCCGGCCACGCCCACCGTGACCCCGAGGTTGTAGAAGAGATTGGCCACGGTGACCAAGCCCGGGGCCGGCAGCGGGATGCGACAGAGCCGGCACATCAGCCAGACCGAGACACCCACCGAGATCTGGGAGGCGAAGCCGTAGATGACGGTGTTGAGATGGGCGGTGCGGACGTTCGAGAAGGTGAGCCACTCCCAGCCCGCCAGGAACCCCGGGGTGTGGAGCTTGATGCTGGCGACCAGCGCCAACACGGTGCCGGCCAGAAGCCAGGCAAGACCGCTGATGAAGAAGAAGAGGACCGGCACCCGGCAAGAGGCGTCGATCTCCGCCAGCGCCGTCTTTTGGCCGCCCTCGGCACCGGTGTCACCGGGAAGGAGGGCCCGCAGCGTTTGGGACTGATGGATCATGCTCAACGACGGTTTCCTCCAAGGATGCAGTCGGTTTCAATGCCCACGGGCTCGGACTCGTCGAACGGCAGGAGGGCCGCCTTGTCCGGGCATCGGAACTGACCCGCGGCCGCCGCCCAACGGAGCGCCCAGAGGGCAGCCGCCGGCAGCAGCACCACGCTTCCCAACAGGATGAATGCGATCACCGACATGGGTTCACTCGAAGGACTGCTGCTTCGACTTGTCCTCCAGGCGCTGGATCAACTTGGCGCGACCGGCGGCGGGATCCTTGAAATCGTCGGCGGCGATCTCCAAGGCGCGGGCGATGGGGACGTGATAGACCTTGTTGCCCTTGGCCAGGGCATCGGTGTCGAGGGCGTAGCCGGAGACCTTCGCGGCGCTGGCCGCCTCGACCTCGGACTTGAACTTGACCCGCTGGGACACGCGTTCGGCATCGACGGCCACGACCGGCTGGCGGACCACCAACCAGGCGAGCGCACCGACGATGAGGAAGGAACCCAGGCCGCCCGCCAGGTAGGCGAGCGTCGTCTTCGACGTCGAGGAACAGCAATTCGAGGAACTCATGTCGGGAGAGGGCTTGGCTCAGTGGGCGGCGGATGCACCGGGGGCGGGCACCTCGTGGTGCACGATGGCCTCCTGAAGCCGCGGATCCTTCTGGGGATACGGCGGGTTCTTGCGGTACTCGGACCAGAACAACCGGGCGAGCAGGACCGAGAGACCGATCCAGAAGATCGGATCCCACAGGGTCAGGTGGAGGCCGTCGGGATGGATCACCGGCATGATGTTGTACGTCATGTCGATGTAGTGCATCAGCCAGGCCCACGCACCCACGGGGATCATCACCGAGAGGTTGCGCTTGATGTCCTGGTTGAGGAGCAACAGGAACGGCACGAAGAAGTGGCCGAAGAGGATGGTCATGCCCACCCACTTCCAGGACCCGACCTCACGCAGCACGTACCAGAAGGTCTCCTCGGGGATGGCCGCGTTCCAGATGAGGAAATACTGCGAGAAGTGGATGTAGGCGTAGAAGACCGTGAAGGCGAAGAACAGCACGCCCAGATCCTGCTGTTGGCGTTTGAAGTAGACCTTCTCGAGAGGCCGACCCGGCTGGGCGAGCCACATCGTGAGCAGGTACAGCGTGATGAGGGTCGTCCAGACGCTGCCGGCGAAGTAGTAGACACCGTACATCGTGCTGAAGAACTGGTGCTGCAGCGACTTCATCAGCAGGAAGCAGAGCAGCGTGGTACCGATGGCGAAGAAGAAGATGCCGCCCGCGGCCAGCTTGCGCGACTTGGTGGTCCAGTGCGCGGCGCCGTCCTTGTCTTGGGCGATCGACCAGGCGCGGATGTTGCGGGCCATCAGGCCCAGCAGCGTGAGGAGAACAGGCACCATCACGGTGAAGGCGGCCGGGTTGAAAAGCACCTTCTTGACGTCCAGCGCGTGGTCCGTGGCCGGGTCGATCTTGAACCAGGCGTGCAGGTTGCCGGTCCAAGCGAAGCCGATGATCGGCAGTGCCAGGATCAGCATCCAGGGGAAGAGCAGGCTGGCCAGGGTCTCGGTCACCCGGCGGATGGAGGCCGACCATCCGGCATCGAACAGGTGGTGGGCGAGGGTGAGGAACAGCGAGCCGACGCACAGGCTCAGGCAGAACATGTAGGCCGTGAGGTAGCTGTGGGCGATCTGCTTGAGCGAGAAAGCGGAAACGGCGGCGTGTCCATGATCAGAGCCGTGGCTCGCCGTGGCGTGTGCGGCGGCGGCATGGGCGGTGTCATGGGCCGCATGCCCGGCATCGGCCCCCATCGCGGGCAGGAGGGCCAGACCGGCGATGGCCATGACGGCGATCACGGGCCTCCAAGACTGGGTCGGTCGTGAGAATGGGTTCATGGATGCTTACTTGATGGTGGGCAGGACCGCCGCCGGAATCTCGGACTCCGCGGCCAACCGGCTCAGTTGCAGCGCCCGGACATAGGCCACCACGGCCCACCGGTCGGCGACCGGGATGGCCGAGGCGTAGCCCATCATCGTGCTCTTGCCGTTGCTGATGGTGTTGAAGAGGTCGCCATCTTGGGTCTTGATCAGGCGGTCCTGGTGCAGGTTCGCCGTGTTGCCCATGCCGTACTTGCTGGTGATGCCCTTGCCGTCGCCCAGCACGCCGTGGCAGGGCTGGCAATAGATCGAATAGCGCTCCTGGCCCCGTTTGAGGACCGAGGCATTGACCGCGATGGGCATCGCCTCGACGAGGGCACCACCCTGGCGGCCGGTATTGAACGCGTTGTCCTCCCAGGTGGATTCGCGCGAGACCGTGCCCGCCGGATGCGGACGGGAAGTCTGTCCGTCGCCCCACGCGGCGAACTTGGTGGTGGTCTGGGGTCGCAGCTTGGGCTGGCGGTCCATGTCGGGGAAGACCTCCAGCGGGGGCTTGGTGCTCTTGGAGCCGCGGAACCCGGCGATTCCCACAACCAGGGCGACCGCCAGCACGTAGGCGGTGAAGAAGTATTTCAGGAAGGTGCGCATTCAGTCCTCCACAAGTTCGACGACGGCCGCATGGCATTTCTCGGTCAGGAAGGCCCGGGTGGCCTCGAGCCCGAACTTCGGGTCGGCCGACTCGATGCAGATGAAGAACCGGTCGTCGGTCGATTTCTTGAACCGCTCGTTCTTGAAGAGCGGGTTGTGGAACTTGGGAAGGCGGTTCAGGAAGAACATGCCGAAGAGCGTGCCGAAGGCGCTCAATAGGATGGTCATCTCATAGCTGACCGGGAACGCGAACAGCGGCGTGAAGAGGGGCTTGCCGCCGACCACCAGGGGGTAGTCGAACTTGTTCATGTACCAGATCATGGTCATGCCAGTGAAGAACCCGGTGAACCCGCCGCAGAAGGTGAACCACCCCACGGGCGACTTCCTCAGGCCCATGGCCTCGTCCATGCCATGGATCGGGAAGGGGGTGTGCACGTCCCACTTCGTGAACCCGGCATCGCGGCAACGGATCGCCGCCTCGAAGATGTCCGCCGCCGTGTGGAACTCGGCCAGGAGGCCGTGCGGCTTGGAGGGATTGGAACTCATGGACAGGGGCTATGGATTAGTGGTGTCCCTTGGCGCCGCCGAGCGGATGGTGGGGATCGGCCTGGGGCGTCACGCCCTTGACCTCGCTGATCGCGATGACCGGCAGGAAGCGGATGAACAGCAGGAACAGCGTCATGAAGAGGCCGAAGCTGCCGACGAAGGTCATGACATCGACCCAGCTCGGCGTGAAGTAGCCCCAGCTGGACGGCAGGTAATCACGGTGCAGCGAGGTCACGATGATGACGAAGCGCTCGAACCACATGCCGATGTTCACGAAGATCGAGACGATCCACACGAAGACCACACTGGTACGAAGCTTCTTGAACCAGAAGAAGTGCGGGCTGATCACGTTGCAGGAGATCATGGCCCAATAGCTCCACCAGTAGGGACCGAAGGCGCGGTTCTTGAAGGCGTAGAGCTCGTAGGGGCTACCGCCGTACCAGGCGATGAAGAACTCCATGCCGTAGGCGTAGCCGACGATGGAACCGGTCGCGAGGAGCACCTTGCACATCAACTCCACGTGGCGGAGCGTGATGACATCCTCCAGCTTGAAGAGCGAACGCAGGGGTATGAGCAGCGTCAGCACCATGCCGAAGCCGGAGAAAATGGCACCCGCGACGAAGTAGGGCGGGAAGATGGTGGTGTGCCAACCAGGGACCACCGACACCGCGAAGTCGAATGACACGATGGAGTGCACCGACAACACCAGCGGGGTGCTCAAGCCGGCCAAGAGCAAGTAGGCCTTTTCGTAGTTGCTCCAGTGGCGGTTCGAGCCGGTCCAGCCCAGCGAGAACAGCCCGTAGAAGAACCGTCGCAGCCAACCCTTGGCCCGGTCACGGAGAGTGGCCAAGTCGGGGATCAGGCCCACGTACCAGAAGAGCAGCGAGACCGTGCCGTAGGTGGACACCGCGAAGACGTCCCACAGCAGGGGCGAGCGGAACTGCGGCCAGATCTCGTTGGCGTTCGGGGCCGGGAACAGGTAGCCGGGCAGCAGGGCGAACCAGACACGGCCGGTGTGGAACACTGGGAAGATACCCGCGCAAGCCACGGCGAAAATGGTCATGGCCTCGGCGGCCCGGTTGACCGACGTGCGCCATTTCTGGCGGAGCAGGAAGAGCACGGCCGAGATCAGCGTGCCTGCGTGGCCGATGCCGATCCAGAACACGAAGTTGGTGATGTCCCACGCCCAGTCGGCGGGCTGATTCAGGCCCCAGACGCCGACGCCGGTCGAGACCAGATAGGCGATGAGAGAGAACATGGTGATCATGCCGCCCACCGAGATGATGAAGGCGGGCCACCACCAGACGGGCATCGGCTTCTCGCAGACGCCAGCGATGGCGTCGGTGATCCAGCCGAGCGGCCGGTTGTTGAGGACCAACGGCTCGCGGACCAGTTCGGCCGGCGGTTCGGGCGCCTTGACGGCGGCGGATTTTCCGGGGCTAGCCATTAGACCGCTCCTTTCCCCGCCGGGGAAGCGGATGGATGCGAGGCATCGTGACCATGTGAATGTCCTTGGAATGGGGTCTCGTGACGGAAGCGCTCGTAGTCGCGCTGGCTGTCCGGGGTCTTGCGCTTCTCGAGGGCGAGAACGGCCGGATTGGGGTTGCGGATGCGCGCCAGGTAGGTGACGCGCGGACGGGTGTCGAGGAAGCCGAGCACCGAGTAGTTGCGCGGGCTGGCCTTGGCCTTGACGACTTCGCTGTGGGCGTCGAGCAGGTTGCCGAAGACGATCGAGTCGGCGGGGCAGGCCTGCTGGCAGGCGGTCTTGATAGCGCCGTCAGGCACGGCCACGTCACCGCTGTTCCCGGCCTTCACCTTCTGGGCGATCTTTCCCTGCTGGATCCGCTGCACGCAGAGGGTGCACTTCTCCATGACGCCACGCATGCGGACCGAGACGTCGGGGTTCTTGACCAGCTTGATGATCTCCCACTCCGGCTCGCTGTTGCGGTTCACGCCGAGCGGGCCCTTGTAGAGGTTGCCCGTGTTGACCAGGTGCTGGTCCTGAGCGGCGCCGTAGTCGGTCTCGCGCTTGTTGAAGTCGAACCAGTTGAAGCGGCGGACCTTGTAGGGGCAGTTGTTGGCGCAGTACCGCGTGCCGATGCAGCGGTTGTAGGCCATCGCGTTGATGCCCTCCTCGTCGTGGACGGTCGCGTTGACCGGGCAGACGCTCTCGCACGGGGCCGCCTCGCAGTGCTGGCAGAACATCGGCTGCACGGCCATCTGGGGATCCTCGGCCGCCAGTTCGGCGTTCACGTCGGCATCCGGGTTGTGGCTGTAGTAGCGGTCGATGCGCATCCAGAGCATCTCGCGGCCACGGGCCACCTGATCTTTGCCGACGATGGGGATGTTGTTCTCGCTCTGACAGGCGACCACGCAAGCCGAGCATCCGACGCAAGTCTGGAGATCGATGACCATGCCCCACTGATGGACCTTCGAGGCCGTCTCGGGGTTCTGATCGTAGGGGTGCTCGTAGATGTTCTGCGGACGCTTCTCGGCGTTGCGGCCGTCGGTGCCGTTCTTGTAGGGCACGTAGTGCGGCAGGTGCGCCTCGAGGTCCATGTTCCGGGCGAACTCGGGCTGCGCCTTGAACTGCTCGAGATGGGCCTCGCGGATGACCGGCCGGCCCTCCATGAGGCCGTGCTCCTGGGTGACCGCCAACCGGTGCTTGCGGAAGACCTTTTCGACCTTGCCGGCGGCAAGGTGACGGGAAGCCGACTGGAACAGGGTGTAGGCGTTGAAGCCCACTCCGCGACCCACGCGGCCGACCACCCGGCGTCCGTAGCCGAGGGCCAGGGCGACGGTGCCATCGGCCAATCCGGGTTGGATCCAAACCGGTCCCTCGACGCTACGGCCACCCACGGTGATCTTCACCACGGGTTGGTCGTACTGGCCGTCCTTGGCATCGGCGGCCTCGGCGGGGCTCAACTCATCAGGCACCTTGGCCGACCGTTTGGTGGGAAGGCCCAGCGACTTGGCGGTCTTCTGGGACATCATGACGACGTTGTCCCAGGTGACCTTGGTGATCGGATCGGGCATCTCCTGCAACCAACCGTTGTTGGAGAAGCGGCCGTCATCGACCGAGGCATCACGGTGGAGCACCACCTCGATCTCACCGGAAACCGGCTTGTGGGCGGCCAGCGCGGTGGCGGCGGCCGACGCGGACACCGTCGCGGAAACCGCCGGAGAGGCGCTGTCGGCCAGGAAACCGTCGTGCAGGAAGCGCTTCCAGGCGGCCTCGTCGGCCACGCCCAGACCTTTCAGCGTCTCGCGGACGATATCGTAGGGAGCCACCTTGGTTTCGCCCAGGATGCGGGCGACCACCTCGAGCTCGGTCAGACCGCCGAAGAGCGGTTCGACCAACGGCTGCACCGGGACCACCGTACCGTCGGCCGTGCGAGCGTCGCCCCAGGACTCAAGGAAGTGGGTTCCGGCCAGGTGCCAGGTGGCCACGGCCGCGGTCTCGTCCTCGTAGTATCCAAGGCGGATCACCGTGCCGGCCTTCTTGGCCACGGTCTCGAACTGGAGATCGGCGGGCGCGTTGTAGGCCGGATTGCCGCCCAGAATGACCAGGGTGGAGACCTTGCCCGCCTGGAGAGCGGCGGTCAGTTCTTGGATGCCGGAGGCGGCGGGCTCGGTCGGCTGGACCAAGGTCACAGTCGAACCGATCGCACCGAGGGCCGCGTTGATCGCGGCGGCAAGGGCATGGACCGCGGGAGGCTGGGCATACCCGGCCACGACCACGGCACCCTTGCCCGCTTCCTTCAAATCCTTGGCCACGGCGGCCGCCCAGGCGGAGTGGGCTCCGGACGGCGAGGCGACCCCGGAAACCCCGAGTTCAGCGGCGACGGCGGCGGCGACCTTGACCACCTCGCTGGGCTTGACCCGCAGGCGATGGTCGGCGTTGCCGCCGGTGAGGGACATCATCGACTCCACCACGTAGAGCCGATTCATGCCGTCATCGGCCGATTTCCGGCCGAGGGCGAACCCGCGGATGCTGCGATGAGCATCCTGCTCGACGCCGATGAAGTCGCAATCGAGCGACAGGATCCGGCGAGCCTTCTCAAGATGGACCACAGCGTGGACCGGTGTGCCGCAGGCCTGCGAATACGCAGCATCGGCCCCGGAGAAGTCGACCGGCTCGTAGGCGTGCCAGGTGGCCTTCGGATACTTTTCGGCGACCAACTTCTGGAGCCGCGCACGAGACGGAGAGGAGGAGCGCTCCGCGAGGAAAGCGAGGCCTTCACCCTGGTTCGCCGACGCCGCCTTGGCGACTCCGGCGAGCGCATCACGGACGGCCTCGATCTTGACATCGTTGCCGCCCTGGGTGTGCCGATGAGCGCGGTCCGGATCGTAGAGGTTCAGGATGGCCGCCTGGGCCAAGGCGTCGGTGCCCCCATTGCTTCCCGGGAAGAGCGAATTGCCCTCGATCTTGGTCGGACGGCCGTCGCTCGACTTGACCGTAAGGGGTATGGCGCTGCCGCGCACGGGCATCGAGGTGGCGAAATGCTGCGCCTTGCCGTGCACGTAGCCCTCGGGCTGCTTGGCAAACGGAGTCAGTTCCTCCTCGGGGCGGCGACAGCCGGTGGCCATGCCGCCCAAGCCCGCCAATAGGAAGCTGGCGGACATCAGCTTCATCCAGTCGCGCCGGGTCTCGCCATCGGGGGCGATGCTCGCGCCGGCCGGGAACTCGCGCTCCATCCACTGGCGGAAGTCGGGCTGGTCGGCCAACTGCTCCAGGGAACGCCAGTACTTCGGACCGGTCTCCGGTTCGTTGCAGATCGGGGGGATCGTCTTCATCAGCGGTGGCAGGTGGAACAGCTCTGGCCGGGTTGGACCTTCCAGTCATGCACGGCCTTCTTGCCGTCGAACTCACCGTTCCAGTCGAGCTTGGTCACAAGATCATTGGGCCGGATATGCTTCTCGGGCTCCCGGTGGCACTCCAGGCAGAAGCCCATCGACAGGGGCTTGGCATGGTGCACTTCGTCCATCTTCTGGATCTCGCCGTGGCATTTCACGCACGAGATGCCGCGATTCACATGGACGGAGTGATTGAAATAGACGTAATCGGGCGTCTTGTGGATCTGCACCCAGGGGATGGGTTTGCCGCTGGAGTAGGACTCGCGCACCAAGCTCAGCTTGGGGGAGTCTTTGGCCACGATGGAGTGGCAACGCATGCAGGTCTCGGAGGACGGGATATTCGAGAACCAGGACTTGTCGACATCGCTATGGCAGTAGCGGCAGTCGATGCCCAACTGGTCGGAATGGATGGCGTGGGAGAACGCCACCGGTTGCTTGGGCTGATAACCCACCCGGGTGTATTTCGGGGTGAAGTAGTAGGTGATCCCAGCGATGACGGTGGGCAGCACCACGGCCGCCGCCACACCGACCATCAACGGTATCTTGTTGGTCCACCTCGGGAAAATGTCCGACATCGGGCCGCTTTCTTGGGGCATCGGGGTCGGTTCCGAATCGTTCGGACCCTCCCGCCCGCCCCTTGGATTGGGTTCTCGAGCCGACCATCGTCCGCGCCGGAGGCATTCTCCGCCCGCTGCCGTCGGCCACCCGAGCCCTTGTGCTCAATACACAAGCCCCAGACGGCCGTTCGGGAACGGTTTTAACCCGGAACGGCGGTCAGCACCGGGCCAAGTGAACCACCCCGGTCTTCCCCAAGGCAAGCCCGTCGATGGATTACGTTCATGGCATCAACGAATCGAATACTTCGATTAAGACCTTTGAGAAAGCAGCGGAGTGATCCTGAGGGACGGATTCGGACCGACCGGGATTCCCCTTGGCCGTGGGTCCGCCGACTCGGTAGCGTTGCCGCCCTTGAATGGAACGGCGATGGACTACAAGAATTCACTGAATCTGCCCCGGACGGAGTTTCCGATGCAGGCCAACCTGGTCCAACGGGAGCCCGAACGATTGGCCCGGTGGCAGTCCGCGGACCTCTACGGCCAGTTGATGGCGGCCCGGGCCGACGCCCCCCGCTTCGTGCTGCACGACGGCCCGCCCTTCGCCAACGGCGACGTGCACATCGGCACCGCGCTGAACAAGATCCTCAAGGACCTGATCCTGAAGTCGAAGTCCCTGCGGGGCCACCAGACGCCGTATGTTCCCGGTTGGGACTGCCACGGCCTGCCCATCGAGTCGAAGGTGACTCAGGAACTCCGCGCCCAGGGCAAGACCGAGGCCGACGCGGCCACCATCCGGACGGCCTGCGACGCCTACGCCCGCAAGTACATCGACCTGCAGCGGCAGCAATTCCAGCGGCTCGGGGTCCTTGGCGATTGGGCCAACCCCTACCTGACCCTGGCCCCCCAGTACGAGGCCGATGAACTGCGCCAGTTCGCCGACCTGGTCGACAAGGGCTTCGTGTACCGGGGCAAGAAGCCGGTCTACTGGAGCGTCCCCTTCCGCACCGCGCTGGCCGAGGCCGAGGTGGAGTACGCCGACCATTTGAGCCAGAGCGTGTTCGTGCGCTTCCGCCTCGTCGGCGAACCCAACACCTACGTGGTGGTCTGGACCACCACGCCCTGGACCCTGCCGGCCAACCTGGCCGTCGCCTTCAATCCAAAGTTCTTCTACTCCTACGTGTTCGCGCAGGGAAACACCTACCTGGTGGCCAATTCCCTGCTGTCGACCTTGAGCGAAAAGTGCGGTTGGGACGGCTACCAGATCATCCGCACCGCGCAGGCCGAAGAGCTGGCGTCGCTGCACTACGAGCACCCCTTCTGCGAGCGCACTGGTCGGTTGTTCCCGGCCGACTTCGTGGATGACTCCACCGGCACCGGCTTCGTCCACATCGCCCCAGGCCATGGCATGGACGACTACCAGCTGGGCCTGAGCGTCGGCTTGCCGATCTATTGCCCGGTCGACGACGAGGGTCGCCTGACCCCCACCGCCGACCTGCCCCGCGAGCAGCAACTCCCGGAATCGCTGGTGGGCAAGTCCACCCTCGCCAAGGCCGGCAAGTCCGAGGCCAACGAAGCCGTGCTGGCGCTCCTGACCGAGAAGGAGGCGCTGATGCGCCGCGAGGACTATTCGCACAGCTACCCGCATTGCTGGCGCTCCAAGTCGCCGATCATCTTCCGCGCGGTCGACCAGTGGTTCATCCGCGTGGACCACACCGCGGGCGGTGCCGGTGCCCTGCCCTTCCGGCAACAGGCCTTGGCGGCCATCGATGCGGTGAACTGGGTCCCGGACTGGGGCAAGAACCGCATCCAGGGGGCCGTGCAGTCCCGGCCCGACTGGTGCATCTCGCGCCAACGGACCTGGGGCGTGCCCATCCCGGCCTTCTACGATGCGGCCGGCGAGCCGATCCTCGATGCGCGGATCGTCCGCAAGGCGGCCGACTGGATCGAGCGCGAGGGCTCGAATGTGTGGTTCGCAACCCCGGTCGAGGCGCTTTGGGAGGGATGCCGCCCCGCCGACTGGTCGGGCCCGGAGGCCGTCCGCAAGAGCCAGGACACGCTCGACGTGTGGATCGACTCGGGCTCCTCGAGCCGTGCGGTGCTGATGCGCCGACCGGAGCTCCGCGGCGCCGGCGGCGATTGGCGGGCCGACGTGTACCTGGAAGGCAGCGACCAGCATCGGGGCTGGTTCCAGTCGTCCTTGCTGCTGTCGCTGGCGGGCAACGGGGCGGCCCCCTTCAAGACCGTGCTCACCCATGGCTTCATGGTCGACGAGGACCGCGAGAAGATCTCCAAGTCGAAGCAGGGCCAAGGCGGGTACCAGAAGCCGCAGACGGCGGAGCGCTACATCAAGGACTACGGCTGCGACGTGGTGCGCCTGTGGGTCGCCTCACAGGACTACCGCAACGACATCGTGGTCAGCGAGGAGCGCCTCAAGAAGGTGGGCGAGACCTACCGCCTGATCCGCAACACGCTGCGCTACCAGCTCTCGAACCTGTACGACTTCAATCCCGCGACCGACGCGGTGCCCGACGAGAAGCTCAGTGGACTCGATCGGTGGATCTTGGGCGAGTTCGCCACGCTGGAGGCCGCCGTGGCCCAGGCGTACGACGCCTACGAATTCCACGGGGTCTACCAGCTGGTCTCCCAGTTCTGCGCGGTGCAGTTGAGCGCCATGTACCACGACGTGGTCAAGGACCGCCTCTACACCGATCCCGCCTCATCCGCGCGCCGACGCAGCACCCAGACCGCCCTGCACCGGATCCTGACCCGCCTCACCCAGGCGCTGGCCCCCATCTTGGCATTCACGGCCGACGAGGCCTGGGAGCAGATTCCCGGCGTGTCCACGAAGTCGGTGCATCTGAGCCTGTGGAATCCGGCCAACGCCGCCGTGGCGACCGAGCCCGCGTGGGCGGTGCTGTTCTCGCTGCGCGAGCAGGCGTTGCCGGAACTGGAGAAGGCCCGGCAGGCCAAACTCATTGGCAAGGGCCTCGATGCGGTCCTGCATTTCACGCTGCCGGCCGAGGAACACGCGCAGGTGGCATCCCATGAGGCGGACCTCCGCGAACTCTGCAACTGCTCGGCCGTCAGCCTGGCGGTGGCCGAGGGGACCGAACGGCGGATCACCGTGCAGGTCGCCGGCGAGGCGGGTCGCACCAAGTGCGAGCGCTGCTGGCACTGGGAATCGGATGTCGGCGCCAACCCGACCCATCCGACCCTCTGCGCCCGCTGCGTCGAGGCGGTGATCCCGCTGGCCTGATACCGCATCCCCGCAGACGACACGACCCGGACCGCGCGGAAGGCACGGTCCGGGTCGTTCGTTGTTCGGGCCCTGGCGACGGGAAGGCCCCTCAGGCGGTCGGCTTGGGCGGCTTGACCGCCGGAATCACCGGTGCCGTGGCAACCGCGGGGGTCGGGGCCGGGGCCTCGGTGGTGGCACCACTGGCCACGATCGGGGACGCCTCGGATCCCGGGGTACCCAGGAAGGCAGGCAGGCTCAGCCCGACGCTCTTGGCAAGTTCATGAATGGGCAGCACGCCCTTGTAGAGGTCCTGGACGAACTGGCCCGGGCCATTGCCGCCGGAACCACCGCCCATCACCACGACCTTCTCGAATTGCAACCCCTTGATGGCCCCGGCCTGAATCTCGGCAATGCGCACGATGTTCTCGGCGATGAGCAACTGGGTGGCACCGTTCGTACCGTCGGCCACGCGGAGGATCTTTTCGAAACCCTGGGCCTTGGCATCCAGCAGCGCCCGGGTGCCCTCGGCCTCGGCGGTCAGCTTGGCCTGCACGCCGGTCGCCTCGGCGGTGAGCCGGGCCCGGATACCGTCGGCCTCGCCCTCGGCCACCCGCTTGATGCCGTCGGCCTCGGCCTGCTTCTGCGCGATGTAGGCGGCGGCCTGACCGCGTTGGAGGATCTCGGTCTGAGCGGCCTTGGCCTCGGCGTCGATGCGCACGCGCTCACGCTCGATCTCGGCCTTCACGATCTGATCGGCCTGGGCCGCAGCCTTCTCGCGCGCAGCGCGGGCCAACTCGGCCTGCTGCTGGGCGTGGTAGGATTCCTCGAGCGCCCGGGCCTCGGCGACCCGCTGGGCGGCCTCGGTGCGGCGGGTGGCCTCGGCCTGCTCGGCGGCGAGGTCGGCATCGGACTTGGCGATCATCGCCTGAGCCGTGTTCTGACCGCGCTTGGCCTCGGCCTGCGCGTTGGCCACCCGAATGGCCTGCTCACGCTCGGCCTCCGCACGGCCGATCGAGCCGCGTTGGTTCTCCTGGGCCACCTTGATCTGGGCGTCGTTGATGGCCTTGGCGGCGGCCTCCTTGCCGAGCGCGTCGATGTAGCCGGAGTGGTCGCGGATGTCGCGAATGTTGCCATTGATCATCCGCAGGCCGACCTTGTGCAACTCGACCTCCACACCCTTGGTGATGAGGGCGATGAGCTTCTCACGGTCGTTGTTGATCTCCTCGATGCTCATCGAGGCGAAGACCACGCGCATCTGGCCCATGATGATCTCGGAGGCCAGTTGCTGGACCTCGTCGAGTGAACGACCGAGCAGGCGGGTGGCCGCGTTCTGCATGACCTCCGGGTCGGTGGAGACGCCGATGGTGAACGAGGCCGGGGCGTCGATACGGATGTTCTGGCTCGAGAGCGCCCCCTTCAACTCGATGTCGATGTTGATCGGCGTGAGGTCGAGGTAGGAGTAGCTCTGGAAGAAGGGGATCACGAAGGTCGATCCACCGTGGTAGCAGCGCGACGAAAGGCCGTTGGCCAGTTTGCCGTATACGACCAGCACCCGGTCGGGCGGGCACATGCGGTAGCGCGAGATGAGGGTGATCACCACGACCAGCAGAAAGACGACCAGCAGGAGGATGGCGAGGATGGGGATGATTTCCATGGGCGACTCGGGGTTCGGTTGGTTTGGGTTGGGTTTGGGGACGGGAAGGAAAGCGGGCCGGGGATCGCTTGGGGCGATGTCCGCAAACCACGGGTTCAGAGGGGCTCCACCAGCACGGTCTGGCTGTCGAGCACCTCGACCACGCGGACGCGCTCGCCGCTGGGGACCGGCCGGTCGGAGCGGTTGAGGGCCTGGAAAGTCTCCTGCCGACCGCGGAAATGCACCGTCACCTGCCCTCCGGCCTGGCGGGAAGGCGGCAGAGACACGTAGACGGTGCCCGCCGCGTTCAGGGTGTCGGCGATGCGGGCGGTGCCGTCGCTGCGCATGCCCAGGATCAGCCGCAGGAGCCCCACCACCAGCGCCATCACCAGCGACCCGGAGAGGGTGGCGACCACGATGGCCGCGAACAGGCCCATCCCGTTGGCCGAGGCGATCCCTCCAGCCCACCCGAACCCGAGCAGGAACCCGGTGAGTGGTTTGACCGAGAAGATACCGCCGCCCCCGGCGTCCCATCCGATCGAGTCGGGCAGAGCGACCACGTCATGGTGCTCCAAGCCGACGGCGGACATCACACCCATCACCAGGGCCACCACGCCAGCAATGATGCCGATACCGAAAAACACCTGTTGCGCGACGGGAAGCCCGGTCCAAAAGGCGGAAAGCGAGGAATCCATGGTCAAGGTGGTAGCGGGTTTCGACCGACCTGTCCACGATGACGAAACAGGCTACCGAAACGACTGGAATCTCACCCCCGGTTTCCAACGAGCCCGGGAACCCCGCGAAGTTCCCGCGACCCCTCTGGCCCCGGAACGGCGATGCTGCTTCCATGGGCCCGTGAGTATGATCTCCACCGGGTGGATGCCCATCGTGATGCTCTTCGTGAGCAACCTGTTCATGACCGTGGCCTGGTACGGCCACCTCAAGCATCGGGATGCGCCTCTGGCGCGGGTCATCTTGGCCAGCTGGGGGATCGCCTTCTTCGAGTACGTGATCATGGTGCCCGCCAATCGCTGGGGCAGCGCCATCTACTCGCCCTACCAACTGAAGATCCTGCAGGAGGTGATCACCCTGGTGGTCTTCAGCGGATTCGCCCTGCTCTACTTCGGCACTCGACCGCAGTGGAACCACCTTGCGGCCTTCGGGTGCATCATCGCGGCGGTGGTCTTCACCTTCTTGCCCGGATCGTCAGGACGGTGACCGGGGCCGTCACCAGGTCCGGCGCTTCATTCCGGCCGCGTCAGCGAGAACGGCACCTTCAGGCGGTAGAGGCGCAGCGGGCCCTTGCCCTCCGGATCCGATACCTGCGCCTCGGAGGCACGGCCGGTGAAGTTGCTGAGGGTCAACCAGGGCCCCTGGAGGGCGGAGGCCGCCTCGACCGAATGGGGGAGGCCCAGGGAGCCGGGGAGTCGGATTCCCGGAAGCCCGGGATCGGGAACCGGCGCCTGCGGGGCCGGCAGCTCGGTGATGTCGATGAAGAGCAAGCCCGCGTACAACTGGGCCAGGCTCAGTGGCTCAAAGTACTCGAGCAGCGGAAGCTCGTTGAAGGCACCCCCGGCCGGATAGACCACGTTGGTGGCACGGCGGATCGGCTGGAACGTGTTCAGCCGGTTGAACGTGTTGGTGTCGCTCACCACCCGTCCGAACACGGTGAAGCCACCGTTCTGCTGGTCCAGGTTGGCGGAATTGTCCCCGAAGCTCAAAAACCACTGGCTGGAGGCGGAGTGCGGACCACCCGAATAAACCACCCCATCGGTGGACACCACCCAGATCTGGGTGGCACCGCTGCCGTTGGTGGCCACGATGCGGTCGGTGTAGACCTCGAAGGTGGCCACCTCGGGAAAGGCGTTGGTGTAGGTGACGGCGTTGGTCTTGAGCCCGGCGAACCGGGTGAAGGCCACCGCCGCGTTGGTCACCCGCACCGTCGGCAGCAGGTTGGTGCTGGCGCCCTTCTTCGCCATGGAGAGCGTTCCGTACAGGTTGCGATAGCGGGGCCCGACGTCGAACTCGTTGGAGACGCAGGCGAACTCTGGCACCGATTCCACCGAATTGCTCGCGGTGCCCCGGTGGGCCACGCGAAAGCCTCCACCCTGGATCACGAAGTTGGGCACGACCCGGTGCGCGAACATGTTCGAGTAGCTCCCGGCCCGGATGTAACGGAGAAAATTGGAGGAGGTCAGCGGCTTCTCCTTGTCATACAATTCAACCACGACGTCGGCCAGGCCTGTGCGAAAGCGCACGAGGGTGCCGGCACGAACGATCGCCGTGCCCGCAACCATCATCAGGGTGCCGAGCAAGACCATCGCTACCCATCGTCTTCCTGGGGTGTTCATTCGGGATATTCCATGGATGATTTCCACCGAGCACCGGCCGTCCGCGCGGATCCACGCGCTTCGGGAACCGGATCCCGGGTCAAGAACGCGCCAGCTCGGGTCGCTCCATGAACGCGTAACAGAGGATGTGCAGGATGTGCATCTGCACATCTTCGACCCGCCCGTAGTGGGTGTCCTCGATGACCACCACCTGGTCGGCCAACTCGGCCAGGCGTCCACGCTTGGCGCCGACCAGCGCGATGGTCTTGAGCCCCTGTGACCGGGCCCATTCATAGGCCTTCACCAGGTTGGGCGAATTGCCGCTGACGCTGGCGGCGATGAGCACATCACCCTTGTGGGCATAGTTCATCAACTGCCGGGTGAAGACCTCGTCGTACGAATAGTCGTTCCCGAGGGCTGTCATCCAGGCGACGTTGTCGGTGAGGGAGAGCACCCGGAATCGGCGCGGCAGCTTGTCGCTGGACCCCTTGCCCAGGTCCACCGCGAAGTGGCTGGCGTTGGCCGCGCTGCCCCCGTTGCCGATCGCGAAGATCTGCCGGTCGGCCGACCAGGCCGTGCGCAGGGTCTCGACCAGGCCCGCGATCTCGGCGGGCTTCAAGGAATCGACGGCCCGCTTCTGGGCCTCCAGGTACTCGGCAATCCACTGCGTGATCATCGGTGACACCCTGGAGGGAATTCCGGGCCGCGTCGAGAGCGTCGTCCGGGGTTCTCGGCCCGCGGCGCCCGGAACAAATGGCTGCCCTTGGAGGGCCCCGTGCGTTAGAAAACGGCCATGCGATCCCTGTCCGGCGCGACCATCCTCATCACCGGGGGCACCGGCTCCTTCGGGAACCGCGTCGCGCGCCACCTGCTCGACCTGAACCCGGAGCAGATCCGCATCTTCAGCCGCGACGAGAAGAAGCAGTGGGAGATGCAACGCCGATGGCCGCAGTTCCGCTACATCATCGGAGACGTCCGGGACGCCGAACGTCTGGAGGAGGCGATGAGCGGGGTCCACTTCGTCTTCCATGCCGCGGCTCTCAAGCAGGTGCCCTCCTGCGAGAGCTATCCGCTGGAGGCCATCAAGACGAACATCCTCGGAACCCAGAACATCTGCGCGACCGCCCGAGCCGCCGGGGTGAAGACCGTGGTGGCCCTGAGCACCGACAAGGCCGTGAAGCCCGTGAATGCCATGGGGACGAGCAAGGCGATGATGGAGAAGCTGGTGTGCAGCCAGAACCCGTTCGGCGGCGCGACCACCTTCTGCTGCGTGCGCTACGGCAATGTCATGGGCAGCCGGGGCTCGGTCATCCCGCTGTTCCTGCGCCAGATCCGGGAGGATGCCCCGATGACCCTCACCGTGCCCCACATGACGCGCTTTCTCATGACCTTGGACCAGTCGGTGGACCTGGTGTTCCATGCCATGACCATGGCCCGGGGTGGAGAGATCTTCGTGCGGAAGGCCCCCGCCTGCACCGTCCACGACCTCGCCGAGGCCATGCGCCAGAAATACAGCCCGCGGGGGGCCGGCCATCCGATCCAGGAGGTGGGGATCCGCCCGGGCGAAAAGATCCACGAGATCCTCGTCAACGAGTACGAGCTGCAGCGCGTGAGCGAGAGCGACACCTACTTCAACATCCATCCGGAATACCGCCTGCCTTCCGAGCCAACCCCGCAGCCGCTCGGGTCGGAGTACAGCTCCGAGAACACGTCGCGGCTCCGCTCCTTCGAGGAGATCTCCCCACTGCTCGACGCCGCCGGCGTGGTCGAGGAATACACCTGAAGCACCGCCGGATCGCCCTCCCCCATGTCGTCTCCAACGATCCACCACTGCCGCGGTTGCCACGCGCCGTCGTCGGGGCTCGTCCAGGTCCTGCGCATGGACCCGATGCCCTTGGCCGGGATGTTCTGCCGTTCGGCCGAATCGGCCCAGCTGGCGCCCCTCTTCCCGCTCACCTGGTTGCGCTGCTCGCGGTGCGGTGCCGTCCAGGTGGCGGAGGACATCTCCGGCGCCCAGCTGTACGAGGAGTACAACTACGCCTCGTCCACAGTGCCGGGGCTGGTCCGCCACTTCATCGGATTCGCCGACACGCTCGCCTCGTTCTACGGGAGGGATTCGGCGCTGACCTACCTGGAGATCGGCTGCAACGACGGCGTGTTGCTCAACCATCTGCCCCCAGGCTGGCGACGCATCGGCGTGGACCCGAGCGACGTTTCCCGGCGCGCCGCGGTCACGGCCTCCTGGCGGTTGGTCAACACCCCCTTCACCCCAGAGGTCGTCCGCGAACACGGACTCGAGGGGTCCGTGGATGTCCTTTCCGGCTCCAACTGCCTGGCCCACATCACCGACCTGCGGGAGGTATTCGCCGGGGCTGCCCTCGCCCTGAGGCCCGGCGGCCATTTCTGGGTCGAGGTCCACGACCTGGCCGCCACCCTCGCGGGAGGGCAATGGGACACCATCTACCACGAGCACAAGGTCGAGTGGAGCGAGTCGGCCCTGATCCGCTGCGTCTGTGACGTGGGTTTCGCCCACGAGGCGACCCTCCGGACCCCGCTGCACGGAGGACTGCTGCGGGTCAGGTTCCGTCGGGATCCCCACGCCGCCGCGATTCCCGACCGCGCCCCGGAGGCCGAATCCGGCCTGCATGGGATCCAGCGGGCCTACGACAGGCGCGCAGATACCCCGGCCGCCCGGAGACTCGAGCGCCTGCTCTCGGAAGGTCGTCCCATCGCCGCCTACGGGGCCGCAGGCCGTGCCAATGTCTATCTCAACCAACTGCGGCAGCTATGCTTCAGCTACATCGTAGATGAGTCACCCCTCCGCTGCGGCAAGTTCATACCGCAATTGGCGACCCCCATCGTGGCCCCGGCCGAGATGATCCGGAATCCCCCGGTCGCCTGCCTGGTCACCGCGTGGAACCACCGGGAGGACATTGTCCGCAAGTACCCCGGCCACTCGTGGGAATGGCTGACCGCCTTCGGGGAGGACTGATGCGGGTCACCGTCCTCGGCGCTTCGGGCATGCTCGGCCACGTGGTCGCCCAGTTCCTTGCCGAGGCGGGCCACGCGATACGGTGCCCGGAAATTCGGTTCAGGGCGGAATCACCCGACGAATTCCTGGATGCGCTGCAATCCACACGGCCGGAGGCGGTCGTCAATTGCATCGGCATCCGCGCAGGGGCTACAGCGCAGCTGCTTACCGAGACGCACGTGCATCTGGTTGCCCAGGCAATCCGCCGCCTTGACGCGGGTGTCCGCTTCATCCAGGCCAGCACCGACGGCATCTTCCGCCCCGACCAACCCTCCCGCCGCGCCGAGGAATCCGGAGATGCTGCCGACGATTACGGGCGATCGAAGTGGGAGGCCGAACGGCAGGTGATTATGGCCGGTGGTTGCGCCATCCGTTGTTCGATACTGGGCCCGGAACTGAAGTCCTCAAAAAGCCTAATGGAATGGTTCCTGAACCAACGAGGACCGGTGCGTGGGTTCGTCAATCATGCCTGGAACGGAATCACGACACTGGAATGGGCTAGGATTTGCAACGGCCTGTTGGAGGCTGGATCCCCGCCCCCGGTCTGCCAGCCCGGCTTTTGGCCCGCGATGTCCAAGGCGGAGGTGTTGGAACTGATCGCAGAGGTCTGGGATCGGTCCGTCGAGATCCGCCCGGAGGCCGCCCCAGAGCCGGTGCATCGAACGTTGTTGCCCAACATCGTTTGTCCGCCCCTGGCCCTCCAACTCCGCAACCTCCGGATCTGGCACGCCACCCGGTTTGCGGAAGCCGCAGGTAGTTCCGTCGCAGGGGAACCAGCGTGATACTTGTCATGCCGGACTGTCACCCCGCTTCTTGGTTAGCCATTGAGCCGTGATTGAAACCGTCGCGAAAACACCACCCAAAGCAGACGTTCGGAAAGGCGATAGGAAACTTTCCCGAGCTTGCGGCTTGTGGTCCCCTTCGGATTCAATGTCCGAAATCTTAACTGTCATTCCGGTGTACAATGGCGCGCGCTACCTTCGTGCGACACTTGAGTCGTTAGCCGCCCAGACAGCCCCTCCCGATCGAGTAGTGGTGATCGACGATGTCTCCAGTGACGGAACCCCGGAACTGGTAGAGGCATTCTTCGCGGAGCACCCGCGACTTCGAGGAGAGCTCCGGCGCAATGAACGGAACCAGGGACTCTTCGGTAACCTGAATCGCTGCCTCGACTTGGCCGTCGAGACGGAAATCCTGCACATCCTCCTTGCCGACGATCTCGTGCTCCCCTGCTTTCTCGAGCGATTGGCACCCACCTTGGCCAATGCAGTACCACCGGCCATGGCATGGTCTCTGACCGAAAAGATTGACGCCCGAGGGCAGCGGTTGCCGATGCAACCTCCACCACCTCGGCCGGAAGTGAGACCAATCCCATTGCTCAAATTCTTGCACCAGCAAGGGCAACTGCAGACCATCTTATGCGGCTCGGTCCTGTTGAAGACTTCCCACCGACCGGCCCCCTGCCGTTTTCCATTGGATTATCCTCAGGTGGGAGACTGTGTCTTTTACGCCGACTGGGCACGCAACGCCTCACTGCGGTTGGAACTTAGAGAAATTCACTGCCAGATCCGACACCATGGAAACAGCGCCACAATGACCAATTCTAGATGTCTTGAAAGTTGGGTGGCCGATGAACTCAGAGCCATGCAGCAGATCGCTCGATGGATTCCAGCATCCACCCTTGGCAATTGGATCTGGAGCCAGCGAATCCAATGCCTGTTCGCTGCACGGTCCGTAGTAAAACAGCAAACCCTCAACCCATTGGATGCAGAATATGCAAGAGACATCGGATCGATGACCCGAAGTCTGATAAAACCCTTGCACTGGTGGCTGGGAAAATTGGCTGTTTTCTGCAGGGATCGACTCTTCGGCCCGCAACCATTGTTTCGGAACAACTCCCAGGAACCATGAAACGTCTTACGATTCCATCATCTTCAGAAGTCCCAAAAGGTGCTCATAGTGTCAGAGGGTTGTTAATAGCTTGGGTCGTCCTTGCCGGAACAGTCTGCGGTCTCTTTTGGAAAAGCTTCGCTCCTGAATTCGTACTGTTTTCAAATGATGCACCACTAGGAGTTTTAAAATCCGAAGCAGGCAGGCTTCCAGATAGCTTTTTGGGCCTCTGGCAAGATCTAAACTGGGTGGGATCGGTAACCATCGGAGCAACCCCCAACCTGACACAGATTCTCGGAACCATTGTCAACAACCCACTGTTCGTGGCTAAATTCTACGTACCGCTTTCCTTGACGTTTCTGGGACTGAGCTGCTTTGTTTTTGTTCGCTGCCTAGGGTTCAGGATTGAAGTTGCCGTCCTCTCAGGCATCGCGGCATCTCTAGCGTCCAACCCTGTGTCCTATGCGTGCTGGGGGTTGACGGCGAAGGCCTTTTCATTGGGTTTCACTCTCTTAGCCTTGATGGCCCTCACCAGACGGGACTCGGGATGGCGATCTTGGGCTTTCTCGGCTACAGCGGGACTCGCCACCGGTTTGAGCGTGAGCGAGGGCGGCGATGTCGGCGCCATTTTCAGCATTTATGTCGCCTGTTTCCTCATTTGGCATTCTTGGTCGGAATCTGTCAGAACGCCACAGAATCTGCTGACCAGCGCATCAAGACTCGCGCTGGTGGTCGTTTTCGCAGCCTGGATTGCGATTCATTGTGTTCATGCCCTCGTGGGCACCCAGATTGCCGGGATCTCGGGCATGACCCAAACGCAGGAAAATGAAGCACAACGGTGGCAGTTCGCATCGGCGGTCAGCCTGCCTCCGGTGGAGTCGCTACGGATCGTGGTGCCCGGACTCTTCGGCTACCGGATGGACAGCCCGGACGGCGGCGCCTACTGGGGGGCCGTGGGATTCGACGGAACGCACAAAGGCCGTTTCAGCGGGGCTGGCGAGTATGCG
>CAIOKD010000208.1 GCA_903858835.1 uncultured Verrucomicrobiota bacterium | reverse complement strand
GCCCTCCGACGGATCGAAACGCCCTTCCATCCAGCGGTCCGCCCAAGCCTGGGCACCCGCCGGGTCCAGGCATGCTTGCGACTCCCATCCCACAGACGGGGTACCTGAAGTCGAGGAAGTCTCGAACCCGCAGCCCAATATCTCACGATCGCGCCACACCACCCGGAGCATTCCCCAGGGGGTGTCGGCGGATCCACGGCGAAGGGCCTTGGGGTCGGAGAAAACCGTCGAATCCCAAGGCTCAAGGACAAGCCCAGAATGAGGCAACCCCGGCCGGTCGACCGCCTTCGGCCGAGACGGCGAATCGATCATGAACCGCTCTTCGTACCCTTCGGCTTGGACAATTTCTTGAGATAGGTCGCCGTGTCCTTCTTGAAATCCTTCAGGCAGCTCTTGCAGCAAAGCTTGATGGTCTGCCCCTCGTGGACGAACTCGTAGGCCTCCATGCCGGAACCCTCGAACTTCTCGTCGCTGACCAGGCACTTGTCCAAGGGATAGGCCTTGGCCTTCGCCTTGGGCTTGTCTTCGGCGGAAAGCATCCCGGCGGTGATCAGGGAGACGGACAGGGCAAGAATGGTTTGGATTTTCATGGTTTTGGAGCAGCGCCCTCGGCGCCACCGGTCAGATTCTCGACTCGGAACACACCGGAGGCAAGGGGGCAAACATCCGGGATGAAGGCCCTGGAGTCTCCGATGTCTGCATCCCAAACCTGCATCCTTGGACTATCCGCGGTTTCGAGCTAAATTGGTGTCCTGCGGTTGATGCGTATCCCATCGACAACGTCGTCCCCGAAGAGAGGGAGCCCCGCCGGTCGGCGGCTCCCGGGCTTCACCCTGGTCGAATTGCTGGTCGTGATCGGCATCATCGCGCTGCTAGCCGCCATGCTGTTGCCCGCGCTGGGCAAGGCTCGTTACCGGGCTTCGCAGGTCAATGAGATGTCCGGGGCACGTCAATTGCTCATCGCGTGGAATCTCTATGCCGAGGACCACTCCGACGCAGTGCTCCCGGGGTACCGGTATGGGCTGCCCGCCACCGATTTCCAAGGTCGCCCGGTGAACCACCCCATCAACGCCCGATATCCGTGGCGGATCGCTCCCTACCTGGGGAAGAGCTTCGACGTGATGTACCTCAACGAGAATCGGCGAACTCTCGAAGCGTTCCGGCGTATGGAAGATCCCGATCTCGGTATCTATGCAGCCTCGGTCTTCCCGTCGCAGGGCATCAACTCGGTCTTCGTGGGCGGCGACGACCTCGAACTCCCCCCGACCGACCGGGCCTTCGAACGTTTCGGTCGCTTCTGCGTGCTGAAGACCGCCGAGGTGGGGCGTCCCTCCGATCTGATGGTGTTCACTTCGGCACGAGGTCCCTTCGAGGGGCGGATCGTGCCCGGCTACTATGTGGTCAGGCCGCCCTACCTCAACGCCCGTCGCTGGGCGGTCGAATGGAACCCGGATGACGGACCCGAAGCGTGGGGCAACGTTCATCCGAGGTACAACCTCCGCGCGGTGACCGGCATGGTGGACGGCCACGTCGAGAACCTCGACCGCCGCCGCCTTCAAGACATGCGCCTCTGGGCCAATCCCGCAGACCGTCCCGACTGGACGCTCCGGGCCCTCCAGAATCCCTGACCCCTACAACCGGAGCGCACTCGTCCCGAGGAGATTCGATCCCAGGCGCATCTTCGGGCGTGATTCGAGGGGTTTCCCACCGGTATCCTGACGCCATCGATGAGCATCCTCGACACCATCGTCGCTCGGAAACGTGAGGAAGTGGCCCTGCTGCCCATGGGCCCCGTCACGGCCCAACAGCTTCGCGAGGCCATCCGGAGGCGCGGCACGGGGGTCCGTGACTTCGCCTCGGCCCTGGCCCACCCGCGACGCGGTGACATCGGCCTGATCGCCGAGGTCAAGAAGGCCTCACCGAGCCTCGGGGTGATCTGCCCCGACTTCGACCCGGTGCGCATCGCCCGTCAGTACGAGGCGGCCGGTGCCGCCTGCCTTTCGGTGCTCACCGACGAACGGTTCTTCCAGGGATCCCTCGAGTACCTGCGGGCCATCCGCGCGGCGGTCGGGCTTCCCCTGCTCCGCAAGGACTTCATCATCGACGAGCGGCAGATCCTCGAGGCCATCGAGGGCGGCGCCGACGCCATCCTTCTGATCGTGTCCATCCTGTCCGACGATCAGTTGTCGCACTTCCACAGCCTGGCCGACGCCGCGGGACTGGCCGCGCTGGTCGAGGTCCACGATGCCGAGGAACTCGACCGGGCGCTGCGCTGCGGAGCCCGGTTGGTGGGCGTGAACAACCGAGACCTGAAGACCTTTCGGGTGGACCTGGGAACCACCGAGTCGCTGGCGCGTCGCCTCTTCGCGGCTTCCGACGCCGTGCCCCGGTTCCTGGTAGGAGAGAGCGGCATCCACGGCCGGGCCGATGTCATCCGACTCCGAGCGGCCGGCTGCCGGGCGATCCTGGTCGGAGAATCGCTGATGAAGAGCGGCGACATCGCGGCCAAGGTCTCCGAGCTGATCGGGGCCTGACGTCGCGGCACCCCTGCCCTGGCTTCGGTATCACCCACGCCACTCAGCCCAGGAAACGCTGAAGCCCTTCCCGGAAGGGCACCGGCCGAACCCCGAGTTCCCGCTCGGCGGCTGACGGATCGCCTACGTTGTCCTCCTCCAGCATCGTGATCTGGTCCTGGGTCAACGGGGCCGCGCATCGCAGGAAAACCGGGTAGATCCGCTCCAGAAGGGCCGCCTGGACCCGGGCGACCGCGGTGGGCACGCCCGCGAGCCAACGTCGCCTGCCAGTGACCTCGTGGACGATCCGAAGGATCGCGGCCAGCGTCATGGGCTCGGGCCCGCACAGGTCATAGGTCCGGCGGATCGAGGCCGGGGAATCCAGCGCGGCGGCGAAGGCCCCGGCGACCGCCTCGACCGGCACCGGTTGCAACAGCGCGTCAGCCCGGCCGATCACCGGCAGCACGGGCGACCATCGGCCGATGCGGACGAACAGGTTCACGAATCCGTCTCCGGGGCCGTAGATCACCGAGGGCCGGAACACGGTCCAATCCAGCCCGGAGCCGCGAACGATCTCCTCGGCCGCCCACTTCGACCGGTGATACCCGGAGATCGCCCCGGGCCGGGTGCCAAGGGCGCTCATGTGGATCAGCCGTCGGATTCCGGAAGCGGTGCAGGCCTCGACGACCCGCCGGGTTCCCTCGCGGTGGACCCGTTCGAAGGTCTGGTCGCCGACCTCGCCGATGATGCCGACCAGGTGGATCACCGCATCGCAACCGTCCATCGCGCGCCGGAGGTCTTCGCCAGAGACGACGGAACCAGTAACCCATTCCCCGGGAAGGGGCTGCACCGGCGGACGACGGGTCATGCCTCGGGTCTCATGGCCGCTGCGGACCACGGCCGCCGAGACCGCCCGCCCCACGAATCCACTGGCTCCGGTGATGAGGACCCTCATGCACCGGGACCTTCGACCCGATCCGGTGCGCCGTCCACTCGCCGCCCTCGAAGCCCCGCTGAGCACGTCTTCTCGAACAATCCGTCCCAGAGACGCTTCGAGGGCAGGCGCCAGATCGTGCCCCAAAGAAGTGCGCGAACCTCGGAGCGCGGGACTTTCACCCTGCGTGCTGGATCCAGCACGCCGGGTTCCCGCAACCTCTGCAGCGTCCGGAGACCGATGAGGATGGGCCAGGCGCAGGCGAGTCGAACACGCACCTGACCCGCGGGAATCCGGCGCACGTACTCCCAACCGGCGGCCATGTGAGCTTCAGCGCGGCGGATCCAAGCGTCGTACACCGGGCGCAGGCGGTGCTCTTGAGCCGGATCGCGCAAGCTCCCCGGTTCGAGGCCCACACGGGCCAATTCATCCAGCGGCAGATAGCATCGGCCGGCCTCGAGATCCCGGGGAAGATCGCGAAGGATGTTGATCAACTGGAGCCCCTTCCCCAAGCGGATGCCATCGGCCAAAAACGCCTCGTCATCGATGACGGCCCCGGGGAACAACCGGTGCCGGCAGATGCGCGTCCAAAACTCGCCCACGCAGCCCGCGACCCGATAGGTGTAATCGTCGAGCGCCGCGGCATCCGGGAGCGCCACCACGCCGTGGCCAGGGGAAACGCCGCCAAACCGGTCGAGGTCGAGGATCTGGCCACCCGAGATGGTCTCGAGGACGGTGCGGATGGGTGCCTTTTCCCAGACCTGGGATTGGTCGAGGGCTTCCAGCGCCTCCGGAAGGCGGGCCATCAGGCGCCCCTCACCGGGAGTGATCCCGGGCACCTCCGCATGGAATGCCGCGAGACCCGGCGTCGGCATCCGGGAGTCGAGGATGCGCTCGCGAAGCGCCACCAATACCCGACGACGCTCGGCGACCGGCAGCGACGATGCGTCGGCCACCGTATCGGTCGCGCGGGCCAGGAGATAGGCCAGGCCGATCGGCCGACGGACCGACGGAGGCAGCACCCGAAGGGTCAGGTAGAAGGAGCGGGAAACCTCCTGAAGGAGGGCCGCCCAGGACTCATTGGATCCGCCGTCTCGGGACATTGTGCTCCAAGGCAAGCAGACTCGGACACCCTTGGCCAGTCACAGCCCATCCGCTCTCCAAGCTGGGAAAAGCCCCCCGAACCCATGGGTCCACCGACCCGACCCGGGAACGACCGCCAACGGGGTCGGTTGCGGACTTGAAAAAGCCCTCCGGGTGATCCCAGCGTCCAGGGATGGTCGATCAGGAACCCCTTCCGCAGCGGGACCCGGAAAGCGACGATCGGGCGGTGGCCGAGGCCCTGCGCCGCTCGCTCGTGGTGCTGGTCCTCCTCTGCGCAGGGGCGGCCGGGGCCGTGTGGTGGCTCCAGAGGAAGCCCGAGGAGACGAAGACCGCCATCACTCCCCTGCAGAGCCCGGTGCTCCCGGATACCCGGCACGGCCCCCGTCCGCCGACGGCCCGTTTCACCGACATCACCCGCGAGTCCGGGATCGGATTCCGCCATGTGAACGGGGCCCGCGGGGCCAAACTCCTGCCCGAGACCCTCGGCGGCGGGGTGGCCTGCTTCGACATGGACGGCGACGGCGACGCGGACCTCCTCTTCGTCAACGGGATGGAATGGCCGGATTCCCCGGACACTCCAGGACCCAGAGCCACCGCGGCCCTCTACCGGAACGACACCCCTCCCAGGGGCGCCATCCGATTCACCGACATCACCGCCGGTTCCGGGCTCGACACGCCTTTCTATGGGATGGGGGTGGCCTGCGGCGACATGGATGGCGATGGCCGTACCGACCTGCTCCTGACGGGGGTCGGCGGGTTGCGATTGCTGCGCAACCTCGGCGACGGCCGCTTCGCCGATGTCACCGCCCCGGCGGGGTTGCCGGCGGCGTCGTCCGACTGGTCCACCGCGGCGGCGTGGTTGGACATCGACCGGGATGGCGACCTGGACCTCTTCGTCGGCCACTACGTGGCATGGTCTCCCGGCATGGACCGGGAGGTGAACAACCAGTTGGTGGGCATCGGACGCGCGTACGGGCGTCCCTGGCTCTTCCCGGGAACCTTCCCGGCCCTCTACCGGAACGACGGACCACCGACGGCGGGCGCACCGCCCCGTTTCACCGAGGTCTCGGCCCGGAGCGGCCTCCGGATCCGGAACCCGGCCACCGGGTCGCCTATGGCCAAGACCCTCGCGGTGGCGCCGATCGACCTCAACGACGACGGCTGGATGGACCTGGTGGTCGCCAACGACACGGTCCAGAACTTCGTCTTCACCAACCGCCACGACGGGACCTTTCAGGAAGTGGGGGCCCAGAGCGGCGTGGCCTTCGACGCCTACGGGCAGACCCGCGGGGCGATGGGCATCGACGCCGCGCGTTTCCGACCCGACCGCGCGTTGGGCATCGCCATCGGCAATTTCGCCAACGAGATGAACGCCCTCTACGTGGCCCAACCGACCCGCGACGCCCTGGTCTTCGCCGACGAGGCCATCACCGAGGGCATCGGCCCGGCGAGCCGACTGCTGCTCAAGTTCGGGTTGTTCTTCTTCGATTACGACCTCGACGGGCGACTCGACGTGCTGACCACCAACGGCCACATCGAGGAGGAGATCGAGAAGGTTCAGTCCAACGTGCGGTACCGGCAGCCCGCGCAACTCTTCTGGAACGGGGGCGGCAACCAGACCTTCATCAGCGCCACGCCGGCCGAGGCCGGTGACGACCTGTTTCAACCGATCGTGGGCCGCGGATCGGCCCATGCCGACTTCGACCAAGACGGGGATCCGGACGTGGTGATGACCCAGATCGGGGGGCCACCGCTGCTGTTGCGCAACGATCAGGCCATCGGCAATCACTGGGTCCGGTTGAGGGTCGTGGGCCGGGGCGGCAATCCCGAGGCCATCGGTGCCTGGATCCATCTCAAGACCGAGGATGGCCGGCGGATCTCGCGGCAGGTCATGCCCACCAAGAGCTACCTCTCGCAAAGTGAACTGCCGCTGCACCTCGGCTTGGGACGCAGCAGGATCGCCGAGGCCAGGATCCGCTGGCCGGATGGTTCCGAGGCATCGTTCACCGCCCCGCTCCAGCAGACGACGATCCTCCGACAGCAATAAAGACTTCGGAGGCCCGGCGGGAGCGGGGTCGCAACGATTGGGTATTCCAAGTCCGCACGAAAGGACTGCCCCAAAGCAAATGGGAGGCGCCTCGGAAGCACCTCCCATTCATCTCTACTCCTTGGCCAGGACGCATCCCAGCGCTACGGGCGCCGTCATCGGCGCCCCGATCAGGCAGACTTGGCCGTGTCGGCGGTCGTCTTCTTGCCTGCCGGCTCATCGGCCGACTTGTTCCGGTAGTGCGAGGAGTAGTACCGGTTCTGATAGTAGTGGTAGCTGTAGTAGTAGGAGTCCTTGCCCTCGAAATCGATGTCGTTGAGGACGAGGCCGACCAGGTGGATGCCCGCGTCTTGGATGCGCTGCACCGACCGCAACGCGTGCTCGCGGCGGATCTTGTTGAACTTGGTCACGAAGACCATGCCGTCGGCCATGGCGCCGACGATGAGCGGATCGGAGACGGCCGAGACGGGAGGACAGTCGAGGATCACCCGATCGTAACGACGGGCGGCCTCCTCCAGGAAGCGCACCATCCGGTTGGAGCCGATCAGCTCCGAGGGATTCGGCGGAACCGCGCCGCAGCAGATGACATCGAGGTTCGGCACCTCGGTGGTGTGGATGAATTCGCTGAGGTTGTCGGTGCGACCCGAGAGGTAGGCCGAGAGACCCACCGGGCTCTGCAACTGGAAGGCCTTGTGCACCGACGGACGACGGAGATCGGCGTCGACCAACAGGGTCTTGAGGCCGGTCTGCGAAGTCACGATCGCGAAGTTGGAGGCCGTCAGGGACTTGCCCTCCGACGGGATGGTGCTCGTGAACGCCAGCACGCGGAGCTTGTCGGAATTCTTGGCCAGCGAGATCGCCGCCCGCAGGGTCCGGAAACCCTCGGCAGGACTGGAGGTCGGGTGCAGGTGCGACTGGAGGTCGCGCTCGACGATGCTCACCGACTTGATGTTCGGGATGTATCCAAGGAACGGCAGGTGCAGGAAGTTCTCGACGTCCTCCTGGCTCTTGACCGAGTCGTCGAGGAAGTTGAAGAACAACGCCAGACCCAGCGCCACGGCCAGACCACCGACGACGCTACCCACGAAGATCAGCGGCTTGTTGGGACTCACCGGCTTGAGCGGCGCAAAGGCGGGATCCTGGACCTTCATGTTCTGCAGGAGATCCTTGGTACCGATGTCGAAGTCCTTCGCCTTGGTCAGGATCGTCTGGTAGAAGCCCTCCACCCGTTTGACCTTCTGCTCCATGATGTCGTACTCGATCTTGGCCTCGTCGAGGGCGAAGACGCGATTGACCGACTCGTTGTACTTGCGCAAGGCCTCAGCCTCGCGGTTCTTCTCAAGATCGGCCAATTGGAAGATCGCCTGCAGCGCACGCTCCGACTCGTCGCGCAGCTTCTGGGAGTCGGCCTGCAATTGGGTCGCCGTCTGGATGACCCTGGGATGCTTTTCCCGATACTTGGTGCGCAGGCCCGCGAGCTTGGAACTGTTTTCGTTCACCTGCTTGCGCAGGAATGCCACCTGCTCGTCCTTCGCAAGCGGGCCGAAGTCGATGATGTCCTTGCCGGCCGCGATCCACTCCTTGGCCTGCTGCGCAGTCTGCTTGGCCACGTCGGCGGTGGAGCGGAGCGTCTCGTAGGCCGTCTTGAGGTCCCGCATGCTGGCCGCGTCGATGTTCTGCTCGTCCTTGAGCGAGACCATGCCCTTGTCCTTGCGGTACTTCTGCAAGCCCTTCTGGAGTTCGGCCAACTCGACCTCCTTGCCCTTGGCCTCCTGCTCCAGAATTTTGAAGCCCTGGAGGGCCTTCTGCTTCTTGTCATCGAGGTTCCGCTCAAGGAACACCGACAGCAGGGTGTCGGCGATGCGCTGGGCCTGCTCTCCCTTCGGGTGCGTGACTTGCACCTCGACCAGACGGCTCAAGCGGATCGGCACGATCTTGATGTCCTTGGTGACGGTCGTGACCTTGTCGATGGCCTTGGCGTAGCGCTCGTCGTCCGTGTCGAGCTTGAGCCTCGACATCACCTCGAGCATCAGGCTGCGGCTCTCGAGGTTGCGGTACTGGGTGGTCAGGTAGTTCTGGTCCTGGTTTCCTAGGGCGAGACTGTTGAGGTTGAGCACCCCCTGGTTTTCCGGGTCGATCTGCAACCGGGCGATGGCCCGGAACATCGGGGTCGCCTGGAACGCATACAGCACGCCGGCGATGATGCACACCGACCAGGTCGCCACGATCAGCCAGCGGCGCTCCAAGATGACATGCCAATACTGCCGCAGATTGATGGAAGGGTCGCCTCCACCGATCGAATTCCCCTGCTGGGATTGAAACTGGTCCTCCATGATGTGTGGGTGAAAACGGGTTAAAGGAGACTTTCGCGGACCTCGAGCGTGTCGTCGGGTTCAATCATCACCCGCTGGCCCTGCTCATACAGCTTGTCGAGCTGCTTCTTCGAGTAGGTCGTGACCTGGCCCTTGCGGCGCAGGATGATCTTGTCCTTATCAGCGCGGGGACTGAAGCCAGAGCCCAAGGCGATGGCATCCATGATGTCGATGGCGCGATCGGCCGGGATCTCCTTGCGACCTGGCATCACGAAGCTGCCGGTGATGTTGATGAACTGCTTCACGTACTCGGACACCTCCACCGAGATGGCCGGTTTGATGATGTAGTCGGCATCGAGCATCTTGTAGAGCTGCTGACGGACCTCGGCGACGGTCTTGTTGGTCACCACCACCGCGTCCAGCAGCCAGTAGGTGATCTTGCCATCCGACGGCACCCGAATGTTCTGCTTCATGTCCAACTCCTCGGCCACGTTGATCACCAGGACATCGCCAGGGATGATTCGACGCACCGAATCGTCGGCCATCGGCCCGAGGGCGCCGAGGAGACTGCAAAGCAACAGGTTCAGATACCTCTTCATAATCAATAACCGATCTGTACACCGACCATCACGCGATGGGCGTCGTAAGCGGGCAGGAAAACATCCTGCAACCCCGCGTCGCCGTAGTGGATGGAAT
>CAIOKD010000207.1 GCA_903858835.1 uncultured Verrucomicrobiota bacterium | reverse complement strand
GCCCGTCCCGCGGCAGGTTTTCGGGGTTGCCCCGCAAGGGGTGGGAGCGGCTTGATGGAGGCCCATGCCGCAATCCTTCATCGTCGATGCCGTGGTCCGGGAAGTCCGCCGGCTGGAGGGGTACCCCAACCTTTCCATTCTGGACCTGAGTTGCGGGGAGGGCGAGGTGCTCTCGCGCTTGGCCGCCGACGGATGCCGCGTCCACGGGACTCATTTCCGCGCCGACGACTACATCATCGAAGACCGCGGCCGTCTCGGAGCCATCCCCATCACCAGCGGCGTGGACCTGCAGCAGCGGTTGCCCTTCGACGACGCTTCCTTCGATGTCGTGCTCATGACGGAGGTGCTCGAGCACCTCGATTCGCATTTCCATGTCATCGCCGAGGTCTCCCGCGTGGTGCGCAGCGGCGGGTACTTCGTCTTCAGCACCCCGAACCTCCAGCGCCTGCATTCGCGCCTGCAGTTCTTTTGGACCGGCAAGCACAAGCTGATCCGACGGAGGGTGGGTTGGGACCATAAGGCTTCCGACCGCTACGCCTTCCACATCGGGCCGGTGGACTTCCCGCTCCTGCACGCGGTGCTGGGTTGGGAGGGTTTCGAGGTGCTCCGGCTGGGACTCACGCAGCTGAAGTTCAAGTCGGTGCTGCTCTCGCCCCTGTGGCCGCTGGTGTGGCTCGCCTGCCGGCTGACCGTCGACAAGGACGCGCGCCGCAATCCGCTGCTCAAGCAGACGGAGAAGGCCTTGAACCGGTGGCTCTCCGATCCCGCGATGCTCTTCAGTGAGCAGTTGTTGGCCGTCACCCGTCGAGGCCCGGCGCGTTGAAGGAGTCCTTCCGGCCTCGGGCTCCGGCACGGTTGCCTTGACAGGGGGCGCGTTTTGCGCGGAATAGGGCGGCAACATGAAGTCCGGCATTCCAGTCTCGTCCGCCGTCGCAGTCTCCTGCGCCACGGCCGCCGCACTTCCCCGGCCGAACCGCTGCTGAACGCCCCACCAGGCGAACCTGCGGCGGATCCGGGAAAATCCTCTTCCCGACGGTCCCCAAGTTCGCGTACCTCCCCACAGACGTCCATGTCCTCCGTCCACCGCAATTTCATCGCCCACCACGTCGCCGGGATCCCCCGCTCCGGCATCCGCGACTTCTTTGAACTGGTCCAGAACACCACGGGCGTGATCTCACTGGGCGTGGGTGAGCCTGATTTCGCCACGCCGTGGCACATCCGCGAGGCGGCCATTTACGCGTTGGAGCGGGGGCGCACGCAGTACACCTCCAATCTCGGCCTGCTGAAGCTGCGCGAGTGCATCTCCGGCTATGTGGAGCAGCACTTCGGTGTCCGCTACGACCCCAAGACCGAGGTCCTGGTGGCCGTGGGCGTGAGCGAGGCGCTCGACCTGGCCCTGCGGGCCGTGCTCAACCCGGGCGACGAGGTCATCTACCACGAGCCCTGCTATGTGAGCTATGCGCCCAGCGTGGTCTTGGCCCATGCGGTTCCGGTGCCGGTGGCCTGCAAGGCCGAGGATGGGTTCGCGGTCACCGCCAGGGCCATCGAGGCCGTGGTGACGCCGAAGTCCAAGGTGCTGATGCTGTCGTTCCCCACCAATCCGACCGGGGGCACCATGACCCGCCAGCAGCTCCTGGAGATCGCCGAAGTGGCCAAGCGCCACGACCTGCTGGTGCTGACCGACGAGATCTATTCGGAGCTGACCTTCGAGGGTGAGCATGTGTCCATCGCCTCGCTGCCGGGCATGGCCGAGCGGACGATCTTCCTCCACGGGTTCTCCAAGGCCTACGCCATGACGGGGTTCCGCATCGGCTACGCCTGCGGACCGGCCTCGTTGATCGACGCCATGATGAAGGTGCACCAGTACGCCATCATGTGCGCGAGCATCATCGCCCAAGAGGCCGCCATCGAGGCGCTGACCCACGGGGCGGCCGCCACGGCCGAGATGCGCGACCAGTACCACCTGCGGCGCAATTTCATCGTGAAGGCCCTCAACGACATGGGCCTCAAGTGCCATCTGCCGCGCGGTTCCTTCTACGCCTTCCCGGACATCACCAGCACCGGCCTCTCTTCGAAGGAATTCGCCGTGCGACTGTTGAACGAGGAAAAGGTGGCCTGTGTGCCCGGCGGGGCCTTTGGGCCGAGCGGCGAGGGCTTCGTGCGCTGCTGCTTCGCGACCGCCTTCGATCAGATTCAGGTCGCCATGGAGAAGACGGCCCGATTCGTGGGACGACTCAAGTGAGCCCGGCCCGGGTTCCTCGGGGGACCCGCGTGCCTGTCGCTTGCGCCGGCCCGGAAAACCGCTCTCTTGGGTTGTGATTCCGGACACGGCACGCATCGGCTCGGTGCCCTACCTCAACGCGGTCCCGCTGACCTGCGGCCTGGAGGATCGGTGTGCGTTCCTGCCTCCGTCGACACTGGCGGTCGAGTTGCGCTCCGGCCGTCTCGACGCGGCCTTGCTCAGCGTCACCGAGGCTCTCTTCGACCCTGGCCACCCCATCGTCGACGGCGTGGCCATCGCTTCTGACGGCCCGGTGGCCAGCGTCTTCTTGGCCCACCAGGATCCCTTGGACGAACGCCTGACCGAGGTGCATCTCGATCCGGCCTCCTGCACCAGCGTGAACCTCCTGCGCGTGCTCCTGGCGGCCCGGGGTCTGTCCCCGCGGTTCCTGCCCTTGGCGGGCTACGACCTGGATCGAATGCCCCGCAACGTCCTGCTCATCGGCGACCCGGCGCTCCGGTTCGCCTTGGGGCCGCAGGCGCCATCGTACCGGATCTGGGACCTTGGCGCGGCCTGGAAGGAGTGGACCGGCCTGCCCTTCGTCTATGCCGTGTGGGCGGTGCGTGAGGCCGCCGCCACCCCGGACTTGGCTGAAGGCCTTCGGTCGGTCCGTGAACAGGGCCTCGCGCACCTTCCCCACTGGGTCGAATCCCGGCCCGAGTTCACCCGGGAATTCCGGAGGGCCTACCTGGGCGGGCACATCCGCTATGGCCTCGGAGACGCCGAGAAAGCCGGCATCGAACGCTTCCGCCAAGCCCTTGAGACGCACCTTGACCCCCGGCGACCGACGGTAGTTCCGCGGTATTTCTGATCCTGCCTTGTCGGAGAGCGCCCGGGTTCTGTCATCAGTACCGCCAGGTCAGCCCCAGGAAGGGGATGTAGTCGGGTGCGGATCGGGTGACGCCGAAATAGCATCCGAAATCGAGTTGGAGTCCTTCACGAATTTCGCAAGTGAACCCCAGATCGAATTGACCCTGCCAGTCCAGCCCCGACTCCGGTGCGACCCGCGCGGCCAATTCGATGAAGCCGGCCCATCGATCGGTGAAATCTCGGCCCAGGGTGACTGTGTTGGCCCATTCCAGACCATGGCCGGCCGGGTCGTAGTGAACCCAGTCGATCTGAGTCTGGCCTCCGAGCGACCATCCCGGGGCCAGGTCGATGGCCAGGGGAACGATCAACCCTCCCTCGGCATGGCCGTTGCGGACATGGGAGGCCGACAGCGGCCATTTCACATACGGCATGAGGGCCAGGGCGGTGGGTCCGCCGTCGTTACCCCAGAGATTGAACTTCAGGCGGGTCTGCAGGTCGCCAGCCCCCGACCGTTGCTCCATGCGTCCGGTGCTCTCGGAGCGGCTCCAGGAGAACACCTGGCCGTCGTACACCCACTGCAGGTCGCTTCTGTGGGTCAGCCCCATCTTTGCGTTGATCCCGCCCAAGACCAGCTCCCGGCCCGATCGGTCTCCATCGGCCGCCACGGTCCCGAAGGTCGCCTTGGCGACATCCATCTCGAACTGGACGTGTCCCGCATCCACCGAATACGCGCTCTCGGTCTGGTCGGGCCGATCCGCGGCTAGCGGACGCAGGTGTTCACGCGGCACGGGATCGAGGAGCCAGTGCCGCCCTCCGGTCGGTGGCAGGGGTTCGGCCATCAGGCCCGCCAGGCAGTGAAGCGCGCCAAGGACCACTGTCTGGCGGAGCGTCCTGCTGGTATCGGGGCGCGAGCGGCCGTTTTCAGGGCCCGGCGTTTCCTCATTTCTCTGGAATCTGCGGAGCCTCACTTCAATTATTGTGTAGGATCAAGGTGATTAAGGCAACAACAATGTATCAACCATAAAACAAATGACTGCGTTAGAGGGAGGCTTACCACTGATTCCGGTCATGACACGGGCCAGGTGGTCGGCCGAATGGCGGGATCCACGGCTCTCCCACCCCGCTTCAGCGGATGGCTTGCCGATCCTCCTCCGGATCCAGAGACGCGAGGATCGCCCTGCAGGAATCGAGTTGGCGGCTCAGGCGTCGATCACGATAGAACAGCACCGCCAAAGTTCCCGGAAACACCAGCCAGAGGGCGACCCAAGGTAGCCCGGGTCCCGCAGCCGACAGAGGTTCCAGGTGGGTCCATGACCCCTCGGGCAGCATCCGGCGGATGCCTACCCCGAAAAGCATGCCGACGCCAAACCACCAGGCACCCGCCCGGTTGATCAACCTCTCCTGGGCGACATGTTCGGTGCGCAGGGTCCAGTACGCCCTGGGCGAGTCCGCTGTGGCCAGCCATAGCTTCCGACGTCGCCAGTGGGTCCATCCCGGTTGGGCCAGACATCCAAAGGCGGAGAGTCCGAGGAGGATCCCGGCTCCGCCCTCAGCCACTTGCAGGGCCATGAAAGAAAGGATGGACGCCATCGCCAGCCCCAGGGCCCAACTCCCCAGGCTGATCCACCTCCGCCTTCGGGCCTCGGATGCCCAAAGCCGGCGCAACCTCGGGCTCGACTGCAGAAGAGACTTGTTGGCCGGGGATTCCCTGCGCCAGACCTGGCGGAGCCCATCCCAGGAGGGAGGATTCGGGTGCGAGGGGGTGTTCATGATCGATTCATCCAGGCCGACAGGGTTTGCCTGGCCCTGTGAAGCCGCACGATGACGGCCCCTTCGCCGATGCCGAGTGCGTCTGCGATCTCGGCATGACTGAAGTCCTCGAGGTGGAGCGAGACCACCTGACGCTGGGACAGCGGCAACCGTTCGATGGCCCGGGACAGTGCCTCCCTCAACGAGGCCTCCGAGGCCACCTGATCCGGGCCCAGCGTCCCGCAGGGATGATCCTCGTCGAGCGATTCGCGGTTTCCTCCTCGTATCGTTCGGCGCACGTGATCCGCTCCGATGTTGTGGGCGATCCGGGCGATGAAGGTCCGGTGCGATGCGTCGCCCCTGAAGGAGGGAAGAGCTCGCCAGACGGCCAGCGCGAGATCCTGGTGCATGTCTTCGCGGACCGATGGATCGCGCTCATAGGTGGTGAGGATCCGGTCCATCAACCCCCGATGGGCATCCAGCAGTTGCAGCATCAGATCCGGGTCTGCCCTCATGGTGACGGGGAGCCGGAGATCGATACGACGGCATTCCCGGTTTGCCGCCCGTTCCGGAGGAACCACGCGGCGATGGCCAACGAGGGCCACCAGCACGGTAGCCACAGCACGAAGATGAGCATCCAGAACGCCAGCCACCCGGGTGCGATTCCATGGATCCAGTGGGCCAGCGGCGTGATCGGATCGGGGGTGCCCTTGGCGATCAGCAGGTTGTTCACCGTCGCCAGCCCCTTCATCCCAAGGATGCAGATGGGAGTCGCGATGTAATGGAATGCGGATCGGGGAATGTTCCGTTGGGCAAAAGGGTTCAGGTAGATGAAGTTCCAGAACGCGAGCCTGGGACGACCCAGGTAGCGCGGGTCGATGGAGTCCCGCGAACGGAAGCTCCAGACCAGCATGCCGGTCAGCACGAGCAACACCGCACCGTTCATGCAAAGGAAGCGGTCGAGGTCGAAGGAGCCCGATTGTTCGCCGACGTGGGGGTTGGACTCCTGGGCGAGACCGGAGCGGATACCGAGAAGGGTCGATGCCGCATCGGTTGCCGTGAGGACAAGGTAGGCGAGGATGAACAAGGCGGTGAAGGTCCAGTGCCTCCGATTCAGGGTTCGCATCACCCTTCCCAGTCGTTCGAGCCCGCGAAACCTTACAGAAAAAACAGAGCGATCCTGATTCACCAAACCATCATCCGGATCATCCCGTGGCGTGGCAGCGGCGGAAGCCGGCCACCAGTACCTCCCTGTCGAGATGGCGTCCGATGAACACCAGCCGGTTGAAGCGGGTCTCGTCCGGCCGCCACTCGCGATCCACGTTCGATTCGAGGAGCATGTGCACCCCTTGGAAGACCACCCGCTTGGAAAAGCCCCGGAAATTCAGGATGCCCTTGCAGCGGAAAAGGTCTTCACCCCGGGTCTGGAGCAGCTCCATGAGCCAGGCGTTGAGGAGCTTGGCATCCAGTTCGGCCAAGTCCTCGATGCCGACGCTGGACACCGAAGCGTCGTGCTCGTGCCCCGGGCCTCCGAAGTCCTTCGAATCGCTCGGCTCCAGCGGACCGTGGCTGAAGCCGGCCAAGACGGCGGCGAATTCCTCGGGTCTGTGCTGGGTGTAGATCAGGAGGTCCGTCGGCTCGGCCAAGCGCAACAGGAACTTTGATGGACCGGAGGTGTCGAGCACCAGCCGGTAGCGGTGGGGACCCGGAAGCAGACTCCCGCCCGGCTCCAAAGTCACCGGCGGTTCGGAAAAACGCCGCAGGGCCTCGATTCGGGCTCCATGGAGCGTATCCGGACTGGCTGTTTCGGGGACTCCGGCAAATGCCACCAGATCCATGGTGTGATCCGGTCCGGGTTGCAGCACCAGCTCCCCGATGCCCGCCGGCAACCGGTAGAGCCCGCCCCATTCGAAGGGTAGCTCCTCGACCAGGAAGTCCGCGTCCTGCGCGAGCTTCGCGGTCAGATCGAAGGCGTGGATGTGCAGGAGATGCTCGAGCGCCAGCACCGCACGTTCCGTGCGGTGGATTCGCGCTGCTGCGTTCATGCCGCGAAGCCGACGTTCCAGCGCGTTGACGGCTTCGCCGGTGCAGAGGTCGGTCTTGTTGAGCAGGATCACGTCGGCGAAGGCCACCTGCTTGCGGCATTCCTCCGAGGTGTCGAGATGTCGTTCCACATGATGGGCATCCACGAGGGTCACGATGCCGTCGAGCCGGAACGCCTCCTTCACCTCGTCGTCGACGATGAAGGTCTGGGCCACGGGTCCTGGGTCGGCCAGCCCGGTGGTCTCGACCAGGATGTAGTCGAAGCGGTTCCTTCGCTTGAGCAGTTGACCCAGGATGCGGATGAGGTCGCCGCGGACGGTGCAGCAGATGCAGCCGTTGTTCATCTCGAAGACCTCCTCATCGGCATTGATGACGAGCTCGTTGTCCACGCCGACCTCGCCGAACTCGTTCTCGATGACCGCGATACGTCTGCCGTGGTTCTCCGAGAGGATGCGGTTGAGAAGCGTGGTCTTTCCCGAGCCGAGGAAGCCGGTGAGGACGGTGACGGGGATGCGATGATCCACGGTGGTGTTGGGTTGTGTGTTCATGCATGGCACGAGAGAGCAGGTTGGCCGAAGAGATCAGCGGATGGGAAAGAGCGGCGGGGGATGGAATCTCCGGTGGGCGCGCCAACGGCTCCAAGTGAAGGCTGCGAGAAAGCAACCGAAGGCGCACAGTACGATGGCCGGACCGGGCGGGACATTCGCCGCGTTGGACGCAGCCATGCCGGACAGAGTACTGAGCAGTGCTGCCAGCACCGAGACGAAGACGATGAGGGAGAGCCGCCTCGCGCCCAGGCAGCCGACCGCTCCGGGCAACACCAGCAGCGCAGCGACGAGCAACACGCCGACGACGCGCGTCGCCACGATCACGGTGGCCGTGAGCAGCAGCATCAGTGCGTAGCGCAGTACGACGGTTGGCACGCCTTCGGCGCGGGCCAGTTCTTCATCAAAGGTCCACGAACCGAGCCATTGCCAACAAAAGCCGCAGGCCGTGAGCGCGACCACGGCCAGGCCCGCCAGGAGCATGAGTTCGAGCGGTTGCACGGCGAGGATGCTGCCGAAAAAGAGATGTTCCAGGCGACCGAGCCCCCGTTGCCGGAGCGACAGGAGCGTGACCCCGAGCGCGAACGCGGCGACGTAGCAAGCGCCGACCGCCGTGTCCGACTGCACGCGCCGCGCGAAGTAGGCGATGGCCAGGGCGACCCCGCAGGTGAACACGAAGCTGATGGCGTAGCTCGCGGCCGTGGGCAGCGGTCCGGAACGCAGCAGGACCAGGCCGACCGCGAGTCCGCCCAGGCTGGCATGGGCCAGGCCGTCGGCCGCGAAAGCCATCCGCCGCAGCACGATGAACGGGGACAGCACGCCGCAAAGCAGGGCCAGCAACCCGCCGGCGAAGAGGGCACGCCCCAGGAATCCGTAGTCGAGGAAGTCGTTCATGCGGGCGGTTCGGAAATGGGGTGGCGCAGTTGATAGCGTTGCAGCTCGCAGCGATAAGCGGCCTGCACGGTGCCGGCGTCGAGTTCGCCCGCCCGTCCGTGCCAGTGCAGCGTCACGTTCAGGCAGGCGATGCGATCCGCGTGGGCGGTGATGAGCGGCAGGTCGTGACTGACGAGAATGAGGGTCAATCCCTCGCCGGTCAGCTCGCGTAACAGCGCGCAGAACCGGTCCTGTCCCTCGGCATCCACGCCGGCGGTGGGTTCATCCAGCAGCAGCACGTCGGGCCGGCGCATCAGGGCGCGGGCCAACAGCAGCCGGCGCTGCTGTCCACCGGAGAGATGCACAAACGGGGTCGCGGCCTGCCCTCTCAAGCCCACGCGGGCCAGCAGCTCATCGCAGCGCCGTTGCGATTCCCCCCGACCGGAACCGAAACGCGCCAGGAAACCAGCCGCGCCCTGAAGGACTAGCTCACGGCACTCGAGAGGGAAGTGCGCGTCCGCGCTCACGCGCTGAGGCACGTAGCCGAGGCGCGGGCGGCCGCAGTTCCGGTCCGCCCACGAGATGGTTCCGTGCGTGGGTGGCACCAGCCCGAGCAGGGTGCGCAGCAACGTGGTCTTGCCGCCGCCGTTCGGGCCGATGAGGCCCAGGAATTCACCGGCCCGGACCGCAAAGCTCACGTTCGCCAGGATGCGGCGGCCGGCGAGATCGAGCGTCAACGCGGTGACGGTCAGGGCGGTGCAGTCGGAGCCGTGCATGATCAACGGGCCTCGAGTGCCTGACGCAGAGTGGCGACGTTGCGGCGTTGGCGGACCTGGTAGGTGGCGTCCGGTGCCTCCGGGAGGATCGTCTCGCACGGGTCCAACCGTTCCACCCGTCCGCCGATCTCCCGCGCGATGACCTGAGCCGGTCTGTCGGGCAATTGCGGCTCGGCGAAGATGATCTTGAGCCCGAGTCGGCGCATGAGGTCCACCAAGGCGCGCAGGTAGGCTGCGCTGGGCTCGTCGCCGGGAAACGGCTCGATGACACCCGCGGTCTCCAGTCGGTAGCGCGCGAAGAGGTACCCGTAGGCCCCATGGAACGTCACCACCTTGCGGTGGGGCAAACCGGCCAGGCTGCTTTCGAATTCGCCGTGCAACGTCCTCAAGTCGGCCGCGAGCGCGTCGCCGCGCGCCTGCAACGCGGCGGCGTGGTCGGGGACGCGTCTCACGAGTTCGGTGGTCAGGCGGCGCACCAGCTTCTCCGCGAGCAGCGGGTCGAGCCAGAGGTGGGGGTCGGTCTCGTTCGGGTCGGGCTGCTCGGCCGCGAACTCCGCGAGCGCGGACACGCCCATCGTGCGTGTGGCCAACCCTTCGCTCAACACGACCCCGCGGTTGGTGGGGCCGTTCCGGGCGAGCTTCTCGACCCACCCGTCCATCCCGAGCCCGAGCAGCAGCACGACATCGGCCCGCTCGACCAGCCGTGCCCGGTCGGGCGTGGGGTCTTCGTGGTGCGGGTCACCGCCCGGCGGCACGAGGCAGCGCACCTCGCAGTTCGTGCCCGCGATTTGCCGCGCGAAATCGTAGAGCGGAAAGAAACTCGCGACGACGAGCGGCTTGGAACCCGGGGGCTCGGATCGTTTGCAGCCGGCGCACAGCAGTAACGTCATCGCAGCGACAGCGGCCAACCCATGTGACCGACGCCAGGGCGTTGAGGGCATACTCATGGGTTCGGCATCTCGTCCGTGTCGTTGTCCCCCGGGAAGGCGAACCACGGATTGGTGCCGGAGTCCGGTGCGTGCGGTCAACGACGGCGGCACTTCGTCGATGGCGGTATGGGTGTTCAGCCATTGGGATCGGGCCGTGAATGGCGCGGTGTCGTCGCCCGCTTCACCGCGTAACCGCGGGGCAAGCGCGCGGTGTCCACTGTGATCGCTGGGGCCTATGAACTTCATGGGTGTCATAGCAGGAGGGCGATATCCTCTTCGGTCACGGCGGCAACCGGCTTCAGGCACCGGAGACGCAGGGGCTCCTGGCTCGGTCGCCAGATGACGATCACCGTTTCCAGGTCCGGGCAACCAGGCTCGGCACATCGCACCTCGTTGACCGACACCGTGCAGTCGTCACTCAGTTTGAGGCGGTCGGCGACGAAGGACTTGAGGAGGGCGGCGTGCCGGGCGACTGCGCGGCTTCGCCGTGACGGCTGATACCGGCCGGAGGGTTGAAATGAGATCAGCGAGGCCATGACCTGCAGGCGACTGGTGCGGCGGTTCCCTTGGCCCGGTGAAGGAGGTTGAGGTGGTCGCCCGGAACGAAGGGGCAAACCGGCCTGCCCGATTCCGGATCGTGGGTCGGTGCGGCGTCCGCGATGGACTGGCGCAGTTCGAACCCGGCGGCCGGAAAGGTTTTGTAAACGTAGAAGGGCATGGCTCAGTCCCTGAGCAGGGTGTCGGTGGGTCGGGCGGGGTCTTCGTCCGGCGTCGGGGCCTGCCATTCGACGAACGGGTCCTTGAACGTCGCGAGCCAGCCGGTGGGGCCCAGCTGCATCTCGGCGTCGGTGAGCAGGCAGGCGTCGAGGAGATCCGTGAGGCGCGCGCGATCGAGGCTCTGCCCGATGATGACCAGCTCCTGTCGGCGGTCGCCCCAGGGCTTGCGCCAGTCCGCCATGATGTCGCGGACCTCCGCCTCGGCGTCGGGCCACTGGTTTTTCGGGGCGACGGCCCACCACAGGCCGGCGCCTTCGGTGCGGCAGGCTGGGCCGGCCTGGCTCCAGGAACCGGCCCAGTCGTGGCGGGTCGCGAGCCAGAAGAAGCCCTTGCTCCGGAGCACCCCGGGCCATTCGGACTGGATGCACCGCATGAACCGCTCCGGATGGAACGGCCGGCGGGCCCGGTAGACGAAGCTGCTGATGCCGTATTCCTCGGTTTCGGGTGTGTGTTCGCCGCGCAACTCGGCCATCCAACCGGGTGCGGCCTTGGCGGCCTCGAGATCGAAGCGGCCCGTCTCGATGATCTCGCCGAGCGGAACCCGGCCGAATCGGCTGATCACCTGGCGCGCGCGCGGGTTGAGCGCCCGGAGGATGCCTTCCAACTGACGCAGCTGGGTTTCGCCGACGAGGTCCGCCTTGTTGAGGACGATCACGTCGGCGAACTCCACCTGCTCGATCAGCAGGTCCACGACGCAGCGTTCGTCGTCTTCGGCCCGGGCCTGCCGGCGGTCGGAGAGGCTGTCTTCACTCGAGTAGTCGCGGAGGAAGTTGTAGGCGTCCACCACGGTCACCATGGTGTCGAGCCGCGCCAGGTCGTTCAGGCGATGGCCATCCTCGTCGGTGAAGGTGAACGTCTCGGCGACCGGGAGCGGTTCGGAGATGCCGGTGCTTTCGATGACGAGGCAGTCGAAGCGACCCTCCCGTGCGAGTTTCGAAACCTCCTTCAGCAGATCCTCGCGCAGCGTGCAGCAAATGCAGCCGTTGGACATTTCGACGAGCTTCTCCTCGGCGCGGTTGAGGGCCGCACCGCCGCCGTTGACGAGCGCGGCGTCGATGTTCACCTCGCTCATATCGTTGACGATGAGGGCGACCCGGCGGTGCTCGCGGTTGTGGAGAATGTGGTTGAGCAGGGTGGTCTTTCCGGCTCCGAGGAAGCCGGAAAGCACGGTCACTGGAAGCGGTGACGATCGAAGAGGAATCATGGAAGGCGCTGGGTTCAGGATCGGTGATGCCAGTAGGCAAGGGATCGGTTCAGGTGATGGGTCACCCAGAGCAGCACTCCGGCCGTGGCGGTCAGGAAGATCTCCGTGACCTCGCCCATGCCCGGTGTGGATCCTCTTCGGGCGGTGATCAGGCAGAACCACCCGGGCAGGGCCCAGGCGAACACTCGGGATGCCCGGTGCACCGACCATCCTCTCAGGACGGCGAGGATGCTGAGCAGGCCGAGGGTCCCCGCCACGATCCCATGCGCGGTTTCCCCGGCCAGCCATGGCGCCCATGGAGCAAGCCAGGGTGCCTGGACGCAGTGCACGACGGTGCCGATGGACAAACCGGCGCAGATCCGGTCGATGCGATTGGAATCGTCGGGTCCGGTGATCATCGGGGGTTGGGAAGGGGATTGGCTGTTGCTTGCAGTCCGGACCCGGAGCGCGGGGTCCGATGGTCGGAGGCCCATCGTTCGTAGGTCTCCACCCATGCCAGCAGCAGGGCACAAGTCTTCGAAAACCGGGCCCGCTC